>NZ_JBEYUI010000068.1:0-1144 GCF_040643455.1 Micromonospora sp. NPDC047134 | reverse complement strand
GCTAGTGTCCTGCGTCAGAAATTCGCCTACAAAATCGGGCGAGTGATTCGAGGATCTCTTCGGCGGTCTTGGTCCAGACGAACGGGCGTGGATTGCTGTTCCAGTCGGCGATCCACGCCCGGATGTCGGCCTCGAGACTCTGGACGCTCTTGTGGGCGCCGCGGCGGATCTTCTGTTCGGTGAGGTAGCCGAACCAGCGTTCGACCTGGTTGATCCACGAGGATCCGGTCGGGGTGAAGTGCATGTGAAATCGCGGGTGTCGGGCGAGCCAGGCGCGGATGGCCGCAGTCTTGTGCGTCCCGTAGTTGTCGCAGATCAGGTGCACGTCCAGTTCGGCTGGCACGGTCCTGTCGATGGTGGTCAGGAATTTCTTGAACTCGGTGGCGCGGTGCTGGCGGTGCATCTCGCTGATCACGGTTCCGTCGGCGATGTTGAATGCGGCGAACAGGCTGGTGATCCCGTTGCGGGCGTAGTCGTGGGTGCGCCGCTCAGGCATGCCAGGCATCATCGGCAGCACGGGCTGTGAGCGGTCCAGGGCCTGGATCTGGGATTTCTCGTCCACGCACAGCACGACGGCCCGTTCGGGTGGGTTGTGGTAAAGACCGACGACGTCGACGACCTTCTCGATGAACTGAGGGTCGGTGGACAGCTTGAACGTGTCCGCTCGGTGCGGTTTGAGCCCAAAGTCCCGCCAAATCCGGCCGATTGTTGACTTCGACAGCCCTGACCGCTCGGCCATCGACGTGCGGGACCAGTGGGTGGCGTTACGTGGCGTCTGTTCCAGGGTGGTTACCACCACCTGTTCGACCTGGTCCAGGCTGATCGACGGGGGCCGGCCCGGCCGCTGCTCGTCGATCAGCCCATCGAGGCGCTCGGTCAGAAACCGCCGTCGCCATTTGCCCACGGTGGACAGATGCACACCCAAAGCCGTTGCCACATCGGTGTTCGACGCGCCGTCTGAACACGCCAGAATGATCCTCGCGCGCATCGCGAGGACCTGCGCAGACTTCGCCCGCCGTGACCAGCGCACCAACGTCGCGCGTTCCTCCTCGGACAACACCAGCGGCGGCATGGGACGCCCTGTCCTCGGCATCCCACCACCCTACACCCAATTATTAGGCGAATTTCTGACGCATGACACTAG
>NZ_JBEYUI010000067.1:0-1146 GCF_040643455.1 Micromonospora sp. NPDC047134 | reverse complement strand
GGCGGATTCTAGGGTTCAGTGCAACTGATCTTGGTTGTGCTGGAGGTGTTGGTGGCGAGGCCGGGTGTGGTGACGTTCGGGCATCGGCAGGTGTTGGAGCACTTGTGGGGGTCGGGGCGGACGATCTCGCAGATCGCGGGGTTGTTGGGGTTGCCGGTGTGCACGGTGTCGCGTGAGGTGGCGCGGTATCACAGTGCGCGGCATGGGACGAAGAATCCGCTCGGGCGGTCGTTGCCGTCCGGGCGGGCTCGTCGGCCGTATCGGTGGGGGTATCAGGCGCAGTGGGCGCAGCGGCGGGCGGAGGCGGCTCGACGGCGGCCGAAGGTGATGAAGCTTCGGTCGGGCACGCGGCTGCGGGACATGGTGGCGGGGAAACTGGCGCGTAGGTGGTCTCCGAAGCAGATCGCCGCGTGGTTACGGGCCACGTACGCCGACCGGCCGGAGTTGCAGGTGTCCCACGAGACGATCTACCAGGCGATCTACGTGCAGTCGCGGGGCAACCTGCGGGTGGAGTTGGGTCGGCAGGTCGCGCTGCGTTCGGGTCGTACCCAACGGCGTGCGCGGTCACGAACCGCGGGCGCGGCCCGCAGCCGACCCTGGGTCGGGGACCTGCACATCAGCGCCCGACCCGCCGAGGCCACCGACCGGGCCGTGCCCGGACACTGGGAAGGTGACCTGGTCATCGGCAAGGCCGGCGCCTCGGCGATCGTGACCCTGGTCGAACGCACCACCCGCTACGTCATGCTCGGCGCACTACCCCAGGGCCGCGACAGCGAAGCCGTCATCAGCGTCCTCACCACCCTGACCACCCGCATGCCCACCCACCTACGCCGCTCCCTGACCTGGGACCAGGGCAGCGAGATGGCCACCCACCCACAGTTCACCATCACCACCGGCTGCCCGGTCTACTTCTGCGACCCCCACAGCCCCTGGCAACGCGGCAGCAACGAGAACACCAACGGACTCCTACGCCAGTACTTCCCCAAGAACAGCTACGACTTCCGCACCATCGACCAGACCGGCCTCGACGACGTCGCCCACGAACTCAACACCCGACCCCGCGAAACGTTGGGCTGGGACACCCCAGCCCAACGCCTGGCCCAACTCATCACTACCTAACGATTGCACTCACCCCTTGACCCCGCC
>NZ_JBEYUI010000066.1:0-1218 GCF_040643455.1 Micromonospora sp. NPDC047134 | reverse complement strand
CCGCGGATCAGGGTCGGTGTGGCTGCCCGGCGCATCTGTCGCTGGGCACCGTGACCGGGCACGCCGCGGCGTATCGGGCGTTACGCGACGGTGAGGTTCCCCCGGTAGCTCGGAGGCTTTCGATCATGCTCTGATGGAGCTGAAGGGAGTCATCCGTGGCAGCACCGAAGAAGTACCCCGATGAGCTGCGTGAACGTGCGGTGCGTTTGTATCGGGAGTCGGACCCGAAGCCCGTGATCCGTCAGCTGGCCCGCCAGCTTGGGGTGCATCACGAGGCGTTGCGGAACTGGATCCGCCAGGACGAGGCCGACCGCGGTCAGCGCGGCGACCGGTCGACGACCTCGGAGCTGGAGGAGTTGCGCCGGCTGCGGCGGGAGAACGCCGAACTGAAGCGGGCCAACGAGATCCTCAAGGCCGCCTCGGCTTTTTTCGCCTCGGAACTCGACCCGACCCGGCGACGGTCGTGACGCTCGTCGACGAGCTACGCGATCGCTTCGGGGTCGAGCCCGTCCTCCGGGTCCTCAACGTCGCCCCGTCGACCTACTACGGCTGGCTCGCCCAGGCCGCCAACCCGTCGGCTCGCCGACGCGAGGACGCGGACCTGGCCGTGGAGATCGCCGAGATCCACGACGTCTCGGGCGGCACCTACGGCAGCCCACGGGTGCACGCCATGCTGCGCCGCCAGGGCCGGCAGGTGGGCCGCAAGCGGGTGGAGCGGTTGATGCGCGAGCACGGTCTGCAGGGCGCGTTCCTGCGCAAGAAGTGGCGCATCCCCTCGACCAGGTCGAACCCGAAGGCGACACCGGCGCCGGATCTGGTCAACCGGCAGTTCACCGCTGCGGCGCCGAACCGGTTGTGGGTCGCTGACGCCACTCGCATCCCCTGCGGGCAGGGCGTGTTCTGGCTGGCCGCGGTGCGGGACGTGTTCTCCAACCGCATCGTGGGCTGGCGCTGCTCTGACCGGTGCGACACGGACCTGATCCTCGGCGCTCTGGAATACGGCATCTGGTCCCGCGACGTCCGCGACGGCCAACTGATCCACCACTCAGACAGGGGCTCGAACGGCGGTTTCAACCGGTCGTCGCAACACCTTGATCACGGAGGTGTGCATGGGCAGGAACACCAAGCTGGAGCAGGTGCCGGAAGGGGCGCGGAGGCAGTGGGCGGCGGACCGGGCGCTGCGGGCGCCGATGCGGTCGCCGGGTCGGCCTGAGCCTT
>NZ_JBEYUI010000065.1:0-1226 GCF_040643455.1 Micromonospora sp. NPDC047134 | reverse complement strand
CACCAACATCGCCGCCGCCAACCGACATCACGCCCGCGACAGCACCCGCCCACTGGCCCTACTCGGCATCACCTGACGACTTTGCCGGGGCCCTGGGTGATCCCTGGACACGTCACGACCACAACGTGGTTTTCGTTCCTCATCCACCAGGCGGCCCGCCCGTTCCAGAGCTGCGTCACTGGGAGGATCGATCACATCCGGTCACTGAATTTCGACGGGAGCCGGTCGAGGTTCATACGCCGGGACGATGTCCTCGCCTACTACTTCGACCGGCGCGGTGATATGTACCGCGACGGGGTAGCCGACTTCGCTTGCCGTGCCGACGACGCCTCCGCCGGGGCGGTCGTACGTCGCCTCGAGGCGATGTATGACGACATCTACATCGACGAGTTCCAGGACCTGGTGGGCTACGACCTCGACTTCGTCGACAAACTGTTCGCGTCGACCGTGAGAGTCACCGTCGTCGGCGATCCGCGCCAGCACACCTTCGCCACGAACAACGGCCCCCGGAACAAGAAGTACCGTGGCGCCGGCATCATGAACTGGATCAACCAACGGCAGCACACATGCGAACTTCAGATGCGCGCCGAGAGCTGGCGATGCCACCAGACAATCTGCGACTGGGCCGACCGGCTATACCCGGCCCTGCCACGGACCAAGTCCCGGAACCTAACTGAGACCGGCCATGACGGAGTCTTCAAGGTCGCCGAGGAGGACCTGCTCGCCTACGTCGCCAAATACTCGCCGAAGATTCTTCGTGACCGCGTCACGACATCGACGCTGGGACTACCAGCCATGAACATTGGCCTTTCCAAGGGCAGCACCTTCGATCGAGTGCTGATCTTTCCGACGCAGCCCATGCTCAAGTACCTGAGGACCGCAGACCTATCAGCCCTGCGAGCGCCAGACCGACTCTACGTAGCGGTGACCCGCGCCAGACACAGCGTTGCCTTCGTAGTCAACGGCCGCGAGGCAGACCACGTTCCATAGTTTCATCGACGCAGCGCGAGGTTGGGGGCACGATCAAATCGTTCGGTGCCAGCTTCGCCTCCGGCTCGCCGACTGCTTGGTAACCGTCCGCCGCAGCGCCTACCACCCACACAACATCGCCTGATCCATAGCGGCCGAACTGCTAGTGTCCTGCGTCAGAAATTCGCCTACAAAATCGGGCGAGTGATTCGAGGATCTCTTCGGCGGTCTTGGTCCAGACGAACGGGCGTGGATTG
>NZ_JBEYUI010000064.1:0-1298 GCF_040643455.1 Micromonospora sp. NPDC047134 | reverse complement strand
TGATGCCGAGTAGGGCCAGTGGGCGGGTGCTGTCGCGGGCGTGATGTCGGTTGGCGGCGGCGATGTTGGTGACGCCGGCGGTGCGGAGTGCGCTGATGGCGGTGTTGCGGAGGGCGGCCATGACTTGGGGTCCGGTGCCGGTGCGGATTTGGGAGCGGTCTTCGTCGTAGGTGACGTCGCGTACCCAGTGGATCTTGTTTTCGATCGACCAGTGATCGCGGATCCAGCTCGCGAGTTGTGCTGGCCTGGCCTGGTGGACGCGGAGGTCGGTGATGGCGTAGACGGTCTCGGTGGTGAACTGTTTCGGCTGGTCGAGGCGGCGTCTGCGGCGGCGGATCTGCAGGGCCTGGGCGGCGTGCGGGAAGTCGATACCGGTGGAGACGGTGAGGATCTTGCAGGTGCGGATCTCGCGGCGGCCGTGTCCGCGGTCGGTGTCACGGGCGGCGTCCGGGACCGCTTGCCAGGGCAGGCCGGCGAGTTGGGCGTGCAAACTGGGCTGGTTGGCCTTGACGGTCAGGATCCAGTGCGCGCCGCGTTCGGCGAGGTAGGCGACGTGGTCGCGTTGGCAGTGCAACGCGTCGGCGGTGATCACGGTGTCGCGCAGATCGCTGATCTGGTCGAGCAGCGGCGCGAATCGGGTGATCTCGTTGGTCTTGCCGTCCACATCGGTGCTGGCCAGGACCACACCGCTGGCCTGGTCGCAGGCCGCGAGGACATGCTGGGCGGCAGTGTCGCAGGTGCGGGAGCCTCGCAGGGTTTTGCCGTCCACGGCGATCGCCCGCCGCGGGGATGGCGGTGTCGCCATGGCTCGGGTGGATAGCCATCCGCTGACGGCCGCGGTGAGCAGGTCAGGGTCCAGGGCTTGCAACAACCGACGGATCATCGCCTCCGACGGGCGCCGGTCCGGGGCGATGCCCAACGCGACGACGGTCGCAGCGGGGACGTCAGCGATCCACTCGGCGATCGCGGTGTAGGAGCGGTAGCCGGCCACCACGGCACAGACCGCTGCGGTCACCACCACGGTCAACCGGTGCCGGACACCGCGACGGGCGCGAGGATCCGGCAGACCTGTCAACGCTGCGGGCAGCCCAGCAGCGGCTTCGGGCACGGTGACAGCCGGTGCGTCGGACACGGACGAGATCAGCGATGATGGCAGCGCGGGCATGACTCACTTCGAATGATCGACAAGGCGTAGGAACCTCGATGATCATCTGAACCGGTCATGCCCGCCCTGCTGCCACCAGCCAGGGCGCGTCTACACCAACCACATCAAGCCGGGCACCCCCGCGACTTTGCCG
>NZ_JBEYUI010000063.1:0-1307 GCF_040643455.1 Micromonospora sp. NPDC047134 | reverse complement strand
CCGCCGAACACGAGGCCCTACACGCGATGACCCACCCGGTCACCGCACCCCTGAAAACCAGCTAACCAACTGTCCATCAAACCCGGGGCTTGACAGTTCGACGCCTACGCCACCTTCTACCCGCCCGACGGCGTGAGTGTCGAAGCCCATGAACGCGCTGTGATCGACGTACTCACCCAGCACACCCCTGACCAGCCCTGGTGGCTGGGCTATCTGGACACGGGTGCCCACAACGTCGTCTTCCCCCTCGCGCTGAGGGTGTCCCTCTACTGGAACTGGCCCTATGTGCTGGTCGAAGCCGGACCCGAACAAGCCCTCACCTGGCGGACCGGCCACATGCGCGCCGGCAATGGCTCGTTACCCGATCTGTTCTTCCCTGCAGATCACTCCTGGCTCGTCTCCGCCCTCTGGGACGACATATGGACCGACATCGGCGGGACCACCACACTGATCACCGCCCTGCACGACAATCCGCTGGTCAACGCTCGCCGGGTCGGGACCGACGAAGACGCCCTTCCGCCAGGACTCGCGCGCGACTAGTCACACGCACCACTAACAATGCTGGCGGATCCCCTCGCCGGGCCAAACTCACCTGCGGGTGATGACCCCGGCGGTTAGCCGCTTCCTCGCCTGAAGCTCTGAGCCTGGCACTAAATTCGCTTTCATGCCCACCCCGGACAACATGGCATGAAGGAGACATAGTGATCTCGCGAAGGCAGTTGCTGATCGCAGGTGCTGGCAGCGCAGTCCTGCTGGTCGCTCCGCGTGGGGCATGGGCAGCGCCCATTCGGCTAGCGCAGCCGATACTCGATCCCACGACCATCCAGAAGTACGTGACGGAGTTGCTGATCCCGCCAGCCATGCCACCGGCGCGCAAGCACGGCAAGCACAAGATCGAGGAATATCTGATCGGGGTACGGCAGTTCTCGCAACAGGTCCTGCCACCGGGTCTGCCAAGCACGACGGTCTGGGGCTACGGCTCGGCCGTGCACAAGGGGACTTTCAGCTCCCCGTCGTTCACGATCAACGCTCGGGCGGATCACCCGGTGCGGGTGACTTGGATCAACCAACTGGTCGACAAGCGGGGGAAGTTCCTGCCGCACCTGCTGCCGGTCGACCCAACCCTGCACTGGGCCAACCCCCCGGGCGGGATCGCCGGACGGGACTCCATGCCCACGTTCACCGAGACGCCCGGCCCGTACATCGGTCCCGCGGAACCTGTCAAGTCAAGTGAGACGTTTTCGTGGTCAGGTGTTCTGTAGTTCGGTGGGTTGAGCTGCGGGTTTGTTGATCCATACGGTGGTCGG
>NZ_JBEYUI010000062.1:0-1314 GCF_040643455.1 Micromonospora sp. NPDC047134 | reverse complement strand
TGGGGTTGACCCGGTTTGACGGACAGGGTCGATAAGTTGATCTCACGCTACCTTGCTGGTTGACCTGCGGGTATAGGCGGTCGCTTCGTACTCGGCCGGACTCAGGTAATCCAGGGTGGAATGGCGGCGGCGGGTGTTGTACCAGCCCTCGATCCATTCGAAGATCGCCGTACGGGCGGCGGCACGGGTCGGCCACGGCCGCCGGTCGAGTAGTTCGGTCTTGATCGTGGCGAAGAACGATTCGGCCACGGCGTTGTCCCAGCACTGACCCCGCCCGCCGACGGACAACAGCACCTGGTTGCGGTCGGCCAGGCGGGCATACTGGGCGCTGGTGTACTGGCATCCCCTGTCGCTGTGGAAGATCACCTCACCGGTCGGGCGTCGGGCGGCGACGGCGTGGGACAGGGCCTGGGCAGGCAGATCGGTGCGCAAATGATCGGCGGTGGCCCAGCCGACGACCCGACGCGACGCGATGTCGATCACGGTGGCCAGGTACAGCCAGCCCTCCCAGGTGGGGATGTAGGTGATGTCGCCGCACCAGCGGGTGTCGACCCCGCTGGCGGAGACAGTGAAGTCCCGGCGGATCCGGTCGGCCGCCAGGCGTGCTGTCGGGTCGGGCACGGTGGTGGTGCGCCACCGCTTCGGCGTCCGGCCGCACAACCCGGCGCCCCGCATCAGCCGGGCTATCCGCTTGCGGGAGTGCCTACGTCCCTGCGCGGCCAACTCGGCGTGGACCCGAGGCGCGCCGTAGGTGCCGGCCGACAGGGCGTGAATGTCGACGATCCGGGCGGTCAGGTCGGCGTCGTCACGCTTGCGCCGCGACGGGCCGGTGCGGTGCTGGTAGTAGGCGGACCGGGAGACCTCCAACAGCTCACAGGAACGCTTCACGTTCCCGTCGGGCCGTGCCTTCTCCGCCTCGATGAACGGATACACGTTCACCGGGTCTCCTTCGCGAAGAAAGCCGTGGCCCGTTTCAGAATGTCCACGTCCTCCCGCAGCCGACGGTTCTCCCGCCGCAGCCGCGCCAACTCCTCCCGCTCGTCGCTGGTCAACCCGTCCGTGCGGGTGCCGGCGTCGAGGTCGGCCTGCTTGACCCAGTCACGCACCGCGGTCTCGGTCAGATCGAAGTCCCTCGCGACCTGCACGATCGTCCGGTCACCCCGCCGACACACCTCGACGATCTCCGCCTTGAACTCCGGCGTGAACGCCCGACGCGGCCGGCGTGGTTTCTTACCCATGCCTTCCATGATGAACATCCTCCCGAGGAGCACAGCCCCTCTGAGCTGGGATGTCCGTCAAACCGGGTCAGGCCCA
>NZ_JBEYUI010000061.1:0-1317 GCF_040643455.1 Micromonospora sp. NPDC047134 | reverse complement strand
TGTCAAGCCCCGGGTTTGATGGACAGTTGGTTAGCTGGTTTTCAGGGGTGCGGTGACCGGGTGGGTCATCGCGTGTAGGGCCTCGTGTTCGGCGGGTGGGACGTGTCCGAGTTCGCCGTGCAGCCGGCGGTTGTTGTACCAGTCGATGTACTCGACGGTGGCCATCTCCAGGTCGTCGAGTCCACGCCACGGACCTCGGTTGCGGACGAGTTCGGCCTTGTAGAGCGAGTTGAATGCCTCGGCCATCGCGTTGTCGTACGAGTCGCCCCGGGAGCCGACCGAGGCGACAGCGCCGGCCTCGGCGAGGCGCTGGCTGTAGCGGATCGCTCGATATTGGACTCCGCGGTCCGAGTGATGCACGAGTCCGCCCAGGTCAGCGCCCTGATGTTCGCGGCGCCAGATCGCCATCTTCAACGCGTCGAGGGCCAGGTCGGTGTAGAGGTTCGTCGACACCTGCCAGCCGACGATCATGCGGGAGTACACGTCGAGGACGAACGCGGCGTACACCCAGCCGACGCTGGTGCGCACGTAGGTCAGGTCGGCGACCCACAGCTGGTTCGGCCGCAGTGCGGTGAAGTCTCGTTTGACCAGGTCAGAGGGTCGGCTGGTCTCGGCTGCGGGCCGGGTCGTACGCGGCGCTTTGTCGCGCAGCAGCCCGCGCAGCCCGGACTCGCGCATCAGCCGCTCGACGGTGCAGCGGGCCACTCGCACACCGCGCCGACGCAGCTCGTGCCAGATCTTGCGAGCGCCGTAGACGCCGTAGTTCTCCGCGTGGACCTGCTCGATCACCGCGGTCAACTCCTCGTCGCGCCTTGACCGGGCCGAGGCAGGGCGGGTCTTAGCGGCGTAGTAGGTCGACGGTGCGATCTGTGCCGGCGTGTCTTCGAGCGCCTGCAGGACCGGCTGGACACCGTATTCGGCCTTCTGGGAGTCGACGAAGTCGACCTTCATCGCGACGGACGGTCCAGCTCCGCCGCGAAGAAACTCGCCGCGGACTTCAGGATCTGGTTGGCCCGCCGCAGCTCACGCACCTCCCGTTCCAAAGCAGCGAGGCGTTCCGCGTCGCTGCTGGTGGTGCCCGGACGGTCACCGGCGTCAGTCTCGGCCTTCTTCACCCACGTCCGCAACGCCTCCGGATGAATCCCGAGCTGACCGGCGATCCGCCGGATCGCCCCTATCGCGCTGGCCGGGTCCCGGCGAGCCTCGACCGCCAACCGCGTCGCACGCTCACGCAGCTCATCGTTGTACTTCTTCGGTGCGGGCATCGCTGATGTTCCTCCCAGATTTCGATGTCTCCATCAAACCCGGTGCGGGACA
>NZ_JBEYUI010000060.1:0-1389 GCF_040643455.1 Micromonospora sp. NPDC047134 | reverse complement strand
CAGGGCTATTGCAAAGTAGAGTTACTGCTGGTCACGGTCGGTTTTCCGGTGGTCACGGCGCTGATGAGGTCGTGGGGTCGGTGGTTGGCTTCTCGGGTGGCTTCGGCGATGTTGGTGGCGCCGTTGGTGCGGTGGTAGCCAATCGAGGTGTTACGGAGAGTGGCGAACACGGCGGGGCCGTTTCCGGTCCGGGCTTGATGCGCGTCTTCACGTAGCGTGACGTCTCGTACGTAGTGCAGGCGGTTCTCGATGTGCCATTCCGAACGCGCCCACGTGCCCAGATCGGCGGGCCGGGCCTGGCCGGCGGGCAGCGAGGTCGTCAGATACACCGTCTCGCGGCTGGTCTTGCCCTTGATCGTGCGGGTGCGGGTGATCCGGACGGCCTGTTCGGCGTGGGGGAATCCGAGCCCGCCAGGGGTCGCGACGGTGAGTGCCTTGACCGTGCGGGTTTCCTTGCGGCCGTGACCGGTCTCGCGGGTCTGCGCCCCGATCGGGACTTTCGCCCAGGGCAGGGCCTTGAGCTGGGTGAACAACGTCGGCTGGTTGGCCTTGGCCGTGACCATCAGATGCGCGCTGTCCGCGGCCAGCAGGTCGGCGTGCCCGGTCTGTGCGTGCAACGCGTCCGCGACGACCAGGACACCGTCGAGGGACCCCAGCACGGCCTTGACCCGGTGCAGCAGTGGGGTGAAGGCGGGAATCTCATTCGATTTCGCTGCGATCTGGACCTGGGCGAGCACGATTCCGGTGCTGATGTCATAGGCCGAGAGCAGGTGGACCTGCCGCCCGTCGTCCAGCCGGGCACCACGGACGACCTTCCCGTCAACGGCGATAACGAGGCGCCACCATCGTCCGGCGGCCAGGACCGGTGTCGCCCGGCCGCGCAACCAGTGGGCCAGGACCTGCGACAACACTGCGGCGTCGATACGGATCAGCAGCCGCCACACCGTGGTCGCGGCGGGTATCCGGCCGGTGAACCCGAGCCGCTGCCACACCGTGCGGTCCTGGAATCGCACCCAGTCGCAGACCGCGGCGAACGTGCACGCCCCGGCTATCACCGCGCACACCGCTGCCGCCAGGATGCTGACCAGCGGATACCGCCGGCCCCGGGGATCCCGCGGGTCGTCCACGGCCGCCAACGCGACGAACAGACTCAGGCGATCACCGTCGGTGAACGTAGTGGGGCACGGCATGTCCGGGGGTCGCTGCGGCAGCACGATCTCGGTCAGTGATGATGACATCAACGGGTGCGGTCCTGTCCTGGGTCACGGTTGTCTTCGCAAACACCATGATCACCAACGGGCCGCACCCGTCCTACATGGACCCCCGAGCCTGCCCTCCTCCAAAAGAACCCAGCTCAGCCAACCCGCAACCGACTACGCAACAGCCCTG
>NZ_JBEYUI010000059.1:0-1448 GCF_040643455.1 Micromonospora sp. NPDC047134 | reverse complement strand
GGCTCTTCGAAGTTAGGCGGGGTTGAGGTGTCCGCGGTGGCGTCGGGTTGTCGCGGTGCGGGTGCGTAATCGCTGGTTTTCGGGGTTGCGGAAGCCGTAGGCGTCGCGGGCGACGGTCTTGATGACCCGGTTGGTTCCTTCGGAGCCGGCGTTGGTGATTCCGGTGGTCAGGAACGCGTGGATCTGCGGCCACCAGGTCTCGATGGTGGTGGCGAGTCGGTGTAGTTCGGGCAGGTCGGTGGCGGCGCAGCGGGTGTAGAAGCGGCGTAGCAGCCGGTGGACGTGTTCGCGGTCCGGCTGGGTGCGGGCGGTCGCAAGCAGGTCGAGGAGGTCTTCTTTCGCGTTCCACGCGTCGAGGATCGGGGCGCCGATCTTGGCGGGTAGGGCGTCGAGGGTGTCGGTCAGGCGGTCGACGTGCTTGCCGGGCATGCGGGCCGCGGATCGGGTCAGCCGGTTGCGCATCCGCCACTCGGGGTCGCTACCGCGGCCACGACGCCCGCGTTGGCTGAGCGTGACCCGGCGGCGGACCTCGGTGACGGCTCGGTTGGCCAGTTGCACGACGTGGAAGTGGTCGACGACCAGCAGCGCGTGTGGCAGCACTTGCCGGATCGCGGCCTTGAACACGGTGCACATGTCGATCGCGACCGCCGTGATCTGCTCGCGCCAGGCCGGTGGGCGAGCGGTGAGCCAGCCGGTGACAGCGGCGGTGGTGCGGCCTTCGACCTGGGCGAGTAGCCCTTGGCCGCCGGACAAGTCGCAGAAGCCGACGTGCCACCGGTCCGCGGTCGTGGTCCACGATGCGGCCTGCTCGTCCCAGTTCCAGTGCGGTTTGCCCCGGCGGACCTCGTCGATGCCGAGCACCGCGACCGGCTCGGGCTCGGCCGGCAGCACCGCGGTGGCGTGGGTGGTGAACGCGGCCGCGACGATCGGCCATGAGATGCCGTGGTCGCGGGCGGACTGCACGATCGTGCGCCCGCCGTCGGCGACCGCCGCTCCAGCCGCCTGCCGCAGTCGGGTGGTCAGCCGTGAACGGGCCGGAACCTGGGCGACCTGTTCGGTGAACGACCTGCGTGGACAGGCTGGGGTCGGGCAGTACCAGCGTCGTTTACGCCAGCGCAGCCGCACCGGCCGCCCGGCGACCGGCAGGTCCCGCGGCCGGGTCGTGGCCCACTCCTTCACCCGCGCTGCTCGCTGCCCGCACTGCGGGCAGCATCGTGCCTGTTCACAACTGGTGGACAGGTTCACCACGGGGACGCCAGCGGCGTCCATCTCGACCCGCTCGGCCACCAGGCCGTCCAGCCCCAGCAGCCGGGTCGTATCGTTGACCATGCTCGCAGCTCTTCACTTGTGACCATCCGAACTAGACACTCAGATGATCACCGATGGGCTGCGAGCCCTTCACATCCGGGTCACCGCCAGCCGCGAACCCCGCTCAAGCTCGAAGAGCC
>NZ_JBEYUI010000058.1:0-1523 GCF_040643455.1 Micromonospora sp. NPDC047134 | reverse complement strand
CGGAACCTGTCAAGTCAAGTGAGACGTTTTCGTGGTCAGGTGTTCTGTAGTTCGGTGGGTTGAGCTGCGGGTTTGTTGATCCATACGGTGGTCGGTAGGGCGGGTGGTCGGGGGCGGCGGGTGAACCGGTCGGGGTGGGCCTGCCAGGCGGCGTCGAGGGTGGCCTGCCGCTGGGTGTGGACGTCTCCGGCGGTGTCGTAGTGCACTGAGGCGGGGGTGTGCAGGCCGATGCCGGAGTGGCGGTGTTCGTGGTTGTAGTAGGTGAAGAACTCGGCGGCGAACTCGCGGGCGTGGTGCAGGGAGTCGAAGCGGTCGGGGAACGCGGGGCAGTACTTCAGGGTCTTGAACTGCGCTTCGGAGTACGGGTTGTCGTTGGATACGCGGGGTCGGGAGTAGGAGCGGGTGACGTCGAGGTCGGCGAGGAGTTCGGCGACGGGTTTCGAGGTCATCGACGAGCCGCGGTCGGCGTGCAGGATCTCGGGGCGCACGCCGTTGCGGGCGATGGCGTCGTCGATCAGTTCCCGGGCGAGCATGGAGTCTTCGCCGTCGGCGACGTGCCAGCCGACGACGTAGCGGGAGTACACGTCGATGATCACGTAGAGGTGGTAGAACACGCCCCGCTGCGCGGTCTTGAGGCGGGTGATGTCCCACGACCACACCTGCGACGGCCCGGTCGCCACCAGCTGGGGGATGGTGCGGGTGGGGTGGGTGGCCTGCCGGCGGCGTTCCCGGCTCTCCCCGGCGTGGCGCAGGATCCGGTACATGGTGGACTGCGAGCACCAGTAGCGGCCCTGGTCGAGTTCACGGGCCCACACCTGCGCCACGGACATCTCCGCGTACTCATCCCGGTGCAGCACATCCAGCACGGCCTGACGTTCGGCCGCTGACAGCGTCGATGGCGGGGGTGTCTTCGGCCTCAGCGGACGCGATACCACGGGCGGCTGCTGGAGCCGGTAGTGCGTGGCGCGGGACCGGCCCGTCAGCCGGCACGCCCCGGCCACCCCGAGCAGCGGCATCAGCTTGTCGAAGGCCGCGGTCAGCGCCTCCTGACCGGCCGCGGCGCGTCCGCGCTCTCGGACAACGTCTCCAAGAGCGCGTGCGCTTTTCCCATGATCTCCAGGGCGGTCTTCGTCCGCGCCAGATCCGCTTCCAGACGTTCGTTGCGCCGCCGCAACCGCTCGATCTCCGCCGCCTCGGCGCTGCGGCGCCGACTCTCCGACACCGGGCTCTTGCGGGTGCCCAGAGCGGTCAACGCACCCGCGTCACGGGCGGCCCGCCACTCCAGGATGTGCGAGTGATACAGGCCCTCCCGACGCAGGATCGCCGCGCCCTCACCAGACGCCTTCGCCGCCTCGTACTCCGCCACGATGCGTAGTTTGTACTCCGCCGTGAACGTTCGCCGTTTCGGCCGTCCGCCCTGCTCACCAGGCGTGCTGGGTAGTGTCACGATGATCCTCTTCCTGTCTCCCGGCAAGCCTAACGCTCCCGGAACGGCTGCCTCATCTCAGCCTGGCAGACAGGGC
>NZ_JBEYUI010000057.1:0-1541 GCF_040643455.1 Micromonospora sp. NPDC047134 | reverse complement strand
CCGCGAATACGACCCCACCCTCGGCAGGTTTATCTCCGTCGACCCAATCATGGACCTGAGCGACCCTCAGCAATGGAATGCCTACGCCTACGGCCCAGGGTCATTGCGTTCTAGCCGTGCGGGCGTCTGAGCTGGGGTTTTCCGAGGTGTATTGCCTCTGTGGAGGCGGGTGAAGCCCCCAAGGTGATCATGGAGTTCTCACGCTGCACGACAACCGAGGACTTCACCCGCCGATGACATCATCTCTGATCTCCGTACTGACCGTGACAACCCCCGGGACCGACACGCCACCAGAGCTGATCACCGACAGTGAATGCGGAGGGCTCCTGGCCGCGGTGAGCCTGGTCCCGGACCCACGGAACCCGCGCGGGGTGCGGTATCCCTTGGCAGCGTTGCTGACCGTCGCGGTGTGTGCGGTCCTGGCCGGTGCCACGTCGTTCACGGCGATCGCCGACTGGCTGTACGACCTGGACGAACCGGCCCGGGTCCGGCTCGGGTTCACCCGTGGCGTACCCGCCGGCACCACGGTGTGGCGGCTGTTGACCCGCCTGGACGCCGCCCTGATCAGCACCGTTCTGGCCGGCTGGCTGCGTTCCCGGGCACGACCGCAGGCCGTACGGCCACGCCGCTACCGGACCGTGATCGCCGTCGACGGTAAGACGCTCCGGGGCGCCCGCCTGGGCGACGGCCGTCAGGTGCACCTGCTGTCCGCGCTGGACACCAGCAGCGGCATCGTCTTGGCCCAGGTCACCGTCGACACGAAAAGCAACGAAATCCCCGCCTTCACCCCACTATTGGACGCCGTCGAGCGCGTGCTCGGCAGTCTGGACGGCGTCCTGTTCGTCGCCGACGCCCTGCATACCCAGACGTCTCACGCCGAGCAGATCACCGCCCGCGGCGCTCACCTGCTACTGCAGGCCAAGGGCAACCAGCCAACCCTGTTCACCCAGCTCAAGACGTTGCCCTGGGCGCAGGTCCCGGTAGGTGACCGCACCCGCAACCGTGGTCACGGCCGCACCGAGACCCGCACTGTCAAAGCCGTCACCCTGCACACCCCGGGCGGCATCAGCTTCCCGCACGCTCAGCAAGCCGTCCGGATCACCCGCACCCGCACCACCGGCGGCAAGACCAGCCGCGAGACCGCCTACCTGATCACGTCCCTGCCCGCCGCCGAGGCCCAGCCCGCCGACCTGCAGCACTGGGCCAGAGCAGAGTGGTTGATCGAGAACCAGGTCCATAACGTCAGAGATGTCACGTTCCGTGAAGACCACCACCAGGCCCGGACCGGTACCGGCCCCGCCGTCATGGCCACCCTGCGTAACACCGCGATCGGCTGGCACCGCATCAACGGCGAAACCAACATCGCTCGCGCCAACCGACGCGCCGACCGACGATCACACGACCTCATCGACACGGTGACCAGCAGTAACGCTAAAACGCAATGACCCTGTCCCGCACCGGGTTTGATGGAGACATCGAAATCTGGGAGGAACATCAGCGATGCCCGCACCGAAGAAGTACAACGATGAGCTGCGTGAGCG
>NZ_JBEYUI010000056.1:0-1570 GCF_040643455.1 Micromonospora sp. NPDC047134 | reverse complement strand
CAAGCTGGAGCAGGTGCCGGAAGGGGCGCGGAGGCAGTGGGCGGCGGACCGGGCGCTGCGGGCGCCGATGCGGTCGCCGGGTCGGCCTGAGCCTTCGCGCGCTGTGCAGCGGCAGTTCTGGCGACTGATCGCGACGGGGGTCACGACGGTCGAGGCCGCGCTTGCTGTTGGCGTGTCGTGGCCAGTTGGATCGCGGTGGTTTCGTCACGCTGGCGGCATGCCACCGATCAGCTTGGACGAGCCTTCGGGCCGCTATCTGTCCTTCGCCGAACGCGAGGAGATCGCGCTGCTGCGGGCGCAGGGCCAGGGCGTGCGTGAGATCGGCCGCAGGATCGGACGCGATGCGGGGACGATCTCGCGTGAGTTGCGGCGTAACGCGGCGACCCGGGCCGGCAAGCAGGAGTATCGGGCCACGGTGGCGCAGTGGAAGGCGCAACAGGCGGCCAAGCGTCCGAAGACCGCCAAGCTGGTGTCCAATCCTCGGCTGCGCGAATACGTGCAGGACCGACTGTCCGGAGCGGTGCGCCGGGCCGGCGGAGAACTCGTGGCCGGGCCGACGGCTCGGGCCTGGAAGGGACGAAACAAGCCCCGCCGGGAAGACCGTCGCTGGGTCACCGCCTGGAGCCCGGAACAGATCAGCAACCGGTTGAAGCTCGACTTCCCGGATGATGAGTCCATGCGCATCTCGCATGAGGCGATCTACCAGTCGCTGTTCATCCAGGGCCGAGGCGCGCTGAAGCGTGAACTGGTCGCGTGTCTGCGCACCGGCCGGGCACTGCGGGTGCCGCGCGCCCGGGCCAGGCAACGCCGCGACGGCATGGTCACCCCCGAAGTGATGATCAGCCAACGGCCGGCCGAGGTCGAGGACCGGGCCGTGCCGGGGCACTGGGAAGGTGACCTGATCATCGGGCTGGACAGGTCCGCGATCGGCACCCTCGTGGAACGAACCACCCGCTTCACCATGCTGCTGCACCTGCCCCGCATGGACGGATGGGGCGCCGAAGCGCGGTCGAAGAACGGCCCGGCCCTGGCCGGGCACGGCGCCGAAGCCGTCCGCGAAGCGATCGCCGCGACGATCACCGCTCTGCCCGAGCAGTTGCGTCGCACGCTCACGTGGGATCGCGGCAAAGAACTCGCCCAGCACGCGAAGCTAACGATCGACACCGGCGTGCAGGTCTACTTCGCCGACCCGCACAGTCCGTGGCAGCGCGGCACTAACGAGAACACCAACGGGCTGCTCCGGCAGTACTTTCCCAAGGGTACGGACCGGGCCCGCTGGAACACCGGCGAACTCGCGGCGGTGGCGGCAACATTGAACAGCCGGCCACGCAAAGCACTCGGGTGGAGAACGCCGGGCGAAGCCCTCAATGACCTGTTACCGTCCACGTAGGACAGCGGTGTTGCAAGGACTGGTTGAAACCGGTAACTACACGTCGTTCCGCTTCGCGCAACGCCTGGCCGACAACGGGATCCTGCCCTCGATGGGGTCCGTCGGCGACAGCTACGACGCCCTCATGGAGAACTTCTGGTCGACGTTGAAGATCGAACTCGTCTACCGCACCTCATGGCG
>NZ_JBEYUI010000055.1:0-1870 GCF_040643455.1 Micromonospora sp. NPDC047134 | reverse complement strand
CTAGTGCCATGACCACAAACGTTCACGGTGTTCGGGGTAACACGGCGCGCGGGCTGACGGCCCAGCCGGTCGCCGCGAGGCCGGTCGGCGAGCATCTGGGTGCGGCCCTACGATTCGGCGGTGTTCCTTGCTGACTGTTCGCCCAGCCCGGGTCGATGACGTCGCTCGGATGGCGTGGCTGCATGTTCAGTGCTGGCAGGAGACGTATCGAGGCCTCATGTCGGATGCGGTGCTGGATGATCCGGGTCTCCCGGCTGTTCGGGAACGGTTCTGGACTGCTGCTTTGACCGACGAGCGCTATCGCGAGAACCGGGCGGCTGTGGCCGAGCGGGAGGGTGAAGTGGTCGGGATCGCGATGTCGGGTCCGCCGCCGGAGGCTGCGGCGGCGTGGGCGACGCAGCTGTTTGTGCTGTATGTGCTTGCCAGCGATCATGGTAGGGGTGCTGGGCGGGCGTTGTTGCAGGCCGTTATCGACCCCGCAGAGTCGGCGGCGCTGTGGGTCGCCGATCCGAACCCTCGCGCGCAGGCGTTCTACCGCAAGCACGGCTTCGTCGCTGATGGGACAGCCCAGGTCGAGGACGGAGTGCGGGAGATTCGCATGGTCCGCGACGTGCAGGCGCCGTCGCTGCGGTCATGAACACGAACGTTTGAGGTGTTGGGGTCAGGCTGCGAGGGCGGCGGGTTGGCCCCAGCGTCGGTGGCGTTCGCTGCGGATGCGGGCGCGTTCGCGGCGTTGGGCGGTCAGGACGTCGGGGTGGCGGGCGTTGGCGTTGCGCCACCGCAGGTAGGCCTGCAGTTTCCGGGTCAAGGCGGGGTGGTTGGGGTGGTTTGAGCCGGCGATGACGAAGGTGCGTAGCGGCCCGAACTGGGCTTCGATCGGGTTGGCCCAGGAGGCGTAGGTCGGGGTGAAGCAAAGTTCGACCTTGTTGCGGGCCGCCCATGCTCGGATCGTGCGGCCTTTGTGCGCGGACAGGTTGTCCAGGATGACGTAAATCGGTGCCCCGTCCGGGCGAGTGGCGCGGATCGACTTGAGCGCGGCCAGGGTGTTCGCGGCGCTCTTGCGGCGCCGGACCACACCCCAGAGCTGGTCGTCGCCGACGGAGTAGCAGCCGTGGAACTGCCGGACGCCGTGCAGCTTGTGGTAGTTCGCGGGCAGCCGGTGCGGATGGCCCGCGGGTGCCCACCCCGTGCCGGCCTGGGGGCGGATCACGAGGGGCCCGAACTCGTCGAAGGCGAACACCCGCTGCGGGAAGTGGCTGGTGACGTACTCGATGCGGGCGAGTTTGGCATCGCGCTGCGGGTCGGTGGACTCCTTCCACGTCTTGGTCCGTTGGAAGGTGATCCGGTGCCGGTGCAGGATCTGCCGCAGCCGTTCCCGCCCGATCCGGACCCGGCGGGTGGCGTGCAGGCGCAGGTGGTCGGCGAGTTTGCGGATGCTCCAGCGGGTGAACGGCCGCCCCAGCTTCTCGGGGCGGGTGTTGGCCGTCTCGACGATGAACTGCTCCTCGTCAGGACTGATCTGGCGGGGACGGCCACCCGCCCACTGAGGGTCCAGGCTGGCCATCCCCATCTCGTTGAACCGGTGAATGACCTGCCGGATCGTGTCCTCATCGGCCTGGACGAGGCGGGCGATGGCCGGCACCGTGTTCCCGCCGGCCGAGGCGAGAACGACCATCGCCCGCCGCAGGCGGATCGCCGAGCCGGTTCCCCGGCGGGTGATTCTGAGCAGCTGCTGACCTTCCTGATCACTCAGCCGCCGCACACGTACAAGATCTGCCACCGCCACAGCCTGACCGGCACAACGCCGCCCGGCCGACAGGCCGCACGGCGTGTCCACCAACACCGTGAACGTTTGTGGTCATGGCACTAG
>NZ_JBEYUI010000054.1:0-2274 GCF_040643455.1 Micromonospora sp. NPDC047134 | reverse complement strand
ATCCGAACTAGACACTCAGATGATCACCGATGGGCTGCGAGCCCTTCACATCCGGGTCACCGCCAGCCGCGAACCCCGCTCAAGCTCGAAGAGCCTGTATCCCGGGCCGGACTCCGGATCGAACGGTGGCCCATTAAACGAGATCGGCTGCTGACGGAAGTTCAGCATGACACCGCGCACCGGTTGCTCATCGCGTACGCAGAGCCCGATAAGAGGCCGGGAGTTGCAGTCGAACCCGCCGGTGCGAACTCTCCAGAATTGAGTGGTGAAGTACGAAGAGCAGGCCCACATGGTGGCCGGCTGCCCGTCCGCGCTGGTGAACAGGTCGAGGCAGCGACCGTCGGCCTTGTTGCGCAGGTCGAATCCGGCTGGCGACCAGGTTTGGGCGCTCCCGTTCGTCCATCGTTGGTTGTTGCCGGTGCCGCATGCGGCGAGTACCACGTCTGCCCCGTCTTGGGCCGCTGCTGGCTGCAGGCAGAGCCCGGAGGAGAGGTGTTTGATCCGGTAGGTCGGCGGATTGCCCGCGGCGACCACCTCGAACGTCCACCGTTGGGACTTCACCGCCGCTGGCAGCCCGCTCCTGAACGTGCGGACCTTGACCTGGGTGCCGGCGGTGTCCGCATCGGTGGCCAGTACCTGCAGGTCGCCGTCTTCGGCCTGTCCGATAGCGACCGGGTCCGGCGCCTGCACCGCCGCAGGTGCCGGCGCGCCCAACGCCAGAACCACGCCACTGCCGGCAACGACCGCGGCAAGGACGGCCGCGCATCGGGATCGAATTCTCTTCACCCATGCTCCTCTCGTGCGGACGAGGGCATGGCGAAGCGAGCAGCTCAAGGCGTCGCCGTCTGACGCTGCCCCCGTAGCCGCGTCGACGATGTGCACGATCAGGCTACGAAAGGGATTAGTTGATTTCTATGGTTGACTTTCAGCGCGAACCTGGATATTCCACAGGTATGGATCTGATGCGGCGCGGCTGGCCGATCATCGTCACGGCGATGCTGGTGTTCGGCGCGAGCCTGCTGCCGTGGTTCCGCACCAGATGGGCTGACGGAGACGGCTGGGCCACCAACTCGGCGACCGCGTGGGCGTCGTCCACCTGGTGGGCCGCTGCGGTGACCGCCTGCCTGCTCGCCGCCGCAGCCGGGCTGCTCGGCCTCCACCTGCCATCGGGGGCCATGCTGCGCTGGGGTGCCGCAGGCCTCGCCACGACCGCCGTCGCGGTCACCGCCGTCACGTGGCTGCGCATCCCTCCGCTGACCGAGGGCACCGGCATGGCCTGGTCCGCCGCCGGTGCCGAGTCCCGCGGCGTCGGCGACATTGTCCGCGACGGCCTGGTGCTGGTCCGGATCGACGGGCTCACCCAGGAGGTCGGCTGGGGCGTTCACGCCGGACTCGCCGCCATGGTGATGCTCACCGCCGTGCTGATCATCAAGGCTGTGCGACCCGGACACCCCCGGTCCGACGCGAGACGCTTCGAAGTGGTGCACCACTCGCCCTGAGCCATCTTCATCGTGATGGCGCAGGTCACGGGTGGTGCGGGAGGGCGGCGTCCAGGTAGGACGAGGCTCCCGGTAAGACACTGTGGCGACGCCTCGAACCCAGCCGGCAAGCCCTGCTCGCCCTGGCCGACTTGGGTAACGGCGACACCCTGACACGCCTGGCCGCCGCATTCGAGATCGGCGTCACGACGGCCTGGCGTTATGTCCGAGAGGCCATCGACCTGCTCACCGCGACCGCCGACGACCTGGCCACGGCCATGACCAGGATCCGGCTGCTGGCCTAAGCAATCCTCGAGGGCACCTTGATCCCGATCGACCGGGTCGCCGACCAGAAGCTGTACTGCTCCGGAAAGCACAAGCGTCACGGCGTGAACGTGCAGGTCATCGCCGACGCGGCCGGGCGTTTCGTCTGGGCCTCGGCCGCGCTGCCCGGCTCGACGCACGACCTGACCGCCGCCCGCACCCACGGCATCATCGACGCCCTGACCAGCGTCGCCGTGATGACCTTCGCGGACAAGGGCCATCACGGCGCCCGCACGGCGAACGCGCGATCGCCACCTTCAAGACCTGGAAGATTCTGGTCAAGCTGCTCTGCTGTCCACGCCGAGCAATCGCGATCGTGCAGGCGATCCTCGTCCTGCACCACGTCGAAGCCGACCGCTACGCAGAATGAAAATGGCTCACTGGAAGGCGTTCTGGTGGTCGCGGACGCGTTGCATGCCCCGACCGGGCACGCCGACCTGCTCGCCGCCGACGGCGCTCATATGATGGTCGC
>NZ_JBEYUI010000053.1:1826-4889 GCF_040643455.1 Micromonospora sp. NPDC047134 | reverse complement strand
GTGTGTCCGGCGGTGTCCTACTCTCCCACACCCTCCCGAGTGCAGTACCATCGGCGCTGGAGGGCTTAGCTTCCGGGTTCGGAATGTAACCGGGCGTTTCCCCTCCGCCATGACCGCCGTAACCTTATCAACATATCAAACAACACCACACCAAACAGCGTGTGTCCGGGGTGTTTGTTTGTTTGTCGTGAGTTGCACAGTGGACGCGAGCAGAATCTTTGTGAGCAAGTCCTCGGCCTATTAGTACCGGTCAACTGAACCCGTTACCGGGCTTACATTTCCGGCCTATCAACCCAGTCGTCTAGCTGGGGGCCTTACCCACCCAAGGGTGGTGGGATACCTCATCTTGAAGCAGGCTTCCCGCTTAGATGCTTTCAGCGGTTATCCCTTCCGAACGTAGCTAACCAGCCGTGCCCCTGGCGGGACAACTGGCACACCAGAGGTTCGTCCGTCCCGGTCCTCTCGTACTAGGGACAGCCCTTCTCAAGTATCCTACGCGCACGGCGGATAGGGACCGAACTGTCTCACGACGTTCTAAACCCAGCTCGCGTACCGCTTTAATGGGCGAACAGCCCAACCCTTGGGACCTGCTACAGCCCCAGGATGCGACGAGCCGACATCGAGGTGCCAAACCATCCCGTCGATATGGACTCTTGGGGAAGATCAGCCTGTTATCCCCGGGGTACCTTTTATCCGTTGAGCGACACCGCTTCCACTCGCAAGTGCCGGATCACTAGTCCCGACTTTCGTCCCTGCTCGACCCGTCAGTCTCACAGTCAAGCTCCCTTGTGTACTTGCACTCAACACCTGATTGCCAACCAGGCTGAGGGAACCTTTGGGCGCCTCCGTTACCTTTTAGGAGGCAACCGCCCCAGTTAAACTACCCACCAGACACTGTCCCTGAACCGGATAACGGTCCGAAGTTAGATACCCGAATCAACCAGAGTGGTATTTCAAGATTGCCTCCACACATACTGGCGTATGCGCTTCACCGGCTCCCACCTATCCTACACAAGCTAACTCAGATACCAATGTCAAGCTATAGTAAAGGTCCCGGGGTCTTTCCGTCCTGCCGCGCGTAACGAGCATCTTTACTCGTACTGCAATTTCGCCGGGCCTGTGGTTGAGACAGTGGGGAAGTCGTTACGCCATTCGTGCAGGTCGGAACTTACCCGACAAGGAATTTCGCTACCTTAGGATGGTTATAGTTACCACCGCCGTTTACTGGCGCTTAAGTTCTCCGCTTCGCCCCGAAGAGCTAACAGGTCCCCTTAACGTTCCAGCACCGGGCAGGCGTCAGTCCATATACATCGAATTACTTCTTCGCATGGACCTGTGTTTTTAGTAAACAGTCGCTTCCCCCTGCTCTCTGCGGCCATACAACGCTCCACCCGCGCGGGGCTTCACGTCTCCGGCCCCCCTTCTCCCTAAGTTACGGGGGCAATTTGCCGAGTTCCTTAACCACAGTTCGCCCGATCGCCTCGGTATTCTCTACCTGACCACCTGTGTCGGTTTGGGGTACGGGCCGCTCAGAACTCGCTAGAGGCTTTTCTCGGCAGCATAGGATCACTGACTTCACCTGAATCGGCTCGGCATCACGTCTCAGCCTCATGTGTCACGGATTTGCCTATGACACGGCCTACACGCTTACCCCGGCACAACCACCGGCCGGGCTCAGCTACCTTCCTGCGTCACCCCATCGCTTGACTACTACCCGCCAGGTTCCCACGCTCCCCAACATCAGTCCGAAGACATCAGCCGGCTCGGGTGGTTAGCACAACGAGGTTCATCAGGGACGCTCTTTCGCGGGTACGGGAATATCAACCCGTTGTCCATCGACTACGCCTCTCGGCCTCGCCTTAGGTCCCGACTCACCCAGGGCGGATTAACCTGGCCCTGGAACCCTTGGTCATCCGGCGGAAGGGTTTCTCACCCTTCTTTCGCTACTCATGCCTGCATTCTCACTCGTGCCGCGTCCACAACTGGGTCACCCCGCTGCTTCACCCCCGGCACGACGCTCCCCTACCCATCCACACACCTGCACCGACACCCGAAGGCGCCAGCGGGGTTAAAATGTGAATGCCACAGCTTCGGCGGTGTGCTTGAGCCCCGCTACATTGTCGGCGCGGAACCACTTGACCAGTGAGCTATTACGCACTCTTTAAAGGGTGGCTGCTTCTAAGCCAACCTCCTGGTTGTCTATGCGATCCCACATCCTTTTCCACTTAGCACACGCTTAGGGGCCTTAGCTGGTGATCTGGGCTGTTTCCCTCTCGACTACGAAGCTTATCCCCCGCAGTCTCACTGCCGCGCTCTCACTTACCGGCATTCGGAGTTTGGCTGATTTCGGTAAGCTTGTGGGCCCCCTAGACCATCCAGTGCTCTACCTCCGGCAAGAAACACGCGACGCTGCACCTAAATGCATTTCGGGGAGAACCAGCTATCACGGAGTTTGATTGGCCTTTCACCCCTAACCACAGGTCATCCCCCAACTTTTCAACGTTGGTGGGTTCGGCCCTCCACGCGGTCTTACCCACGCTTCAGCCTGCCCATGGCTAGATCACTCCGCTTCGGGTCTAGAACATGCGACTCAAACGCCCTCTTCAGACTCGCTTTCGCTACGGCTCCCCCACACGGGTTAACCTCGCCACATGCCACTAACTCGCAGGCTCATTCTTCAAAAGGCACGCCGTCACCCCTCAAGGCTCCGACGGATTGTAGGCGAACGGTTTCAGGTACTATTTCACTCCCCTCCCGGGGTACTTTTCACCATTCCCTCACGGTACTCGTCCGCTATCGGTCACCAGGAAGTATTTAGGCTTACCAGGTGGTCCTGGCAGATTCACGGCAGATTTCAGGAGTCCGCCGCTACTCGGGAACACCCACAGAAGACCAGCTGCTTTCACCTACCGGACTATCACCGTCTACGGTCGGCCTTTCCAGACCATTCAGCTAACAACTGGTTTTATAACTCCTCGAACACGTGTCAGCATGTTCAGCAGGGTCCCACAACCCCGACCACGCAACCCCTGACAGGTATCACACGCAACCGGTTTAGCCTCG
>NZ_JBEYUI010000053.1:0-1729 GCF_040643455.1 Micromonospora sp. NPDC047134 | reverse complement strand
CAATCCGCTTTCGCTCGCCACTACTCACGGAATCACTAAATTGTTTTCTCTTCCTACGGGTACTGAGATGTTTCACTTCCCCGCGTTCCCTCCACACACCCTATGAGTTCAGGTGCAGGTGACATCACATGACTGATGCCGGGTTACCCCATTCGGACACCCTGGGATCACAGCTCGGTTGACAGCTCCCCCAGGCCTATCGCGGCCTCCCACGTCCTTCATCGGCTCCTGGTGCCAAGGCATCCACCGTTCGCCCTTGACAACTTGACCACAAAGATGCTCGCGTCCACTGTGCAATTCTCAACAAACAACCAACCCACAACCCCAAGCCCCACACCAGCCCGACAACCGCCGGCGGTATGCGAGACCAGGCCATGCCTGGCAACCACACCCCACCCCAATCACGTCAGGGTGGAGCAATCGGTTCCGAAGACAACAACCACAACAGGTTGTTCCTTCAGGACCCAACAGGGTGTTCATCATCAGCCACCAGCCGCACCAACCCCACCGTTCCCACCACCCCCCAAGAGGAGCAGCTGTACTAGGAAGAACCTGGCCGTTGCCGGCACCTGACTCGCCAGTGTCTCCGCCAATTGAGCACCCCGATCCGACATTCGCAGACCGCGGGCTCCATACCAGCTTTCGCCGGATGGTGCTCCTTAGAAAGGAGGTGATCCAGCCGCACCTTCCGGTACGGCTACCTTGTTACGACTTCGTCCCAATCGCCAGCCCCACCTTCGACGGCTCCCTCCACAAGGGTTGGGCCACCGGCTTCGGGTGTTGCCGACTTTCGTGACGTGACGGGCGGTGTGTACAAGGCCCGGGAACGTATTCACCGCAGCGTTGCTGATCTGCGATTACTAGCGACTCCGACTTCACGGGGTCGAGTTGCAGACCCCGATCCGAACTGAGACCGGCTTTTTGGGATTCGCTCCACCTCACGGTATCGCAGCCCATTGTACCGGCCATTGTAGCATGCGTGAAGCCCTGGACATAAGGGGCATGATGACTTGACGTCATCCCCACCTTCCTCCGAGTTGACCCCGGCAGTCTCCCATGAGTCCCCAACCGAATTGCTGGCAACATGGGACGAGGGTTGCGCTCGTTGCGGGACTTAACCCAACATCTCACGACACGAGCTGACGACAGCCATGCACCACCTGTCACCGGCCCCGAAGGACCCCACATCTCTGCAGGATTTCCGGCGATGTCAAACCCAGGTAAGGTTCTTCGCGTTGCATCGAATTAATCCGCATGCTCCGCCGCTTGTGCGGGCCCCCGTCAATTCCTTTGAGTTTTAGCCTTGCGGCCGTACTCCCCAGGCGGGGCGCTTAATGCGTTAGCTGCGGCACAGAGAACCGGAGAGGCCCCCCACACCTAGCGCCCAACGTTTACAGCGTGGACTACCAGGGTATCTAATCCTGTTCGCTCCCCACGCTTTCGCTCCTCAGCGTCAGTATCGGCCCAGAGACCCGCCTTCGCCACCGGTGTTCCTCCTGATATCTGCGCATTTCACCGCTACACCAGGAATTCCAGTCTCCCCTACCGAACTCTAGCCTGCCCGTATCGACTGCAGGCCCGCAGTTGAGCCACGGGTTTTCACAGTCGACGCGACAAGCCGCCTACGAGCTCTTTACGCCCAATAAATCCGGACAACGCTCGCGCCCTACGTCTTACCGCGGCTGCTGGCACGTAGTTGGCCGGCGCTTCTTCTGCAGGTACCGTCACT
>NZ_JBEYUI010000052.1:0-4932 GCF_040643455.1 Micromonospora sp. NPDC047134 | reverse complement strand
GAACAGCCTCGATGCGGGATTGCAGCAGGTATTCGCATGCAACGACGCCACCGCCGGCCGCGCGGCCACCGCCTTGCTACCCGCCGCAGCCGGGCTCGGTGCCGGAGCCGACGAATCCGTGGCCTGGACGCTGCACCAGTTCTACCGCAGGCTGCTGTTCGGGTTGATCGGATCCAGCGTCGACGTCGCCGCGGTGGCGGTCGTCCACCAGGCCGCGAAGGGCCGCGGGTTCTCCTCGGCGCTGCACTCGTGCGGACCGTTGACGGCCACCCCTCGCCTGCGGCGAGACCTGCAGCGGACCCGGGCCGACGAGGCGTTGCTGCCCGGCCCGCCGCCTGACGTCGAGCTGCCTGGCGGGGCGGAGACGGCCATGGTCTGCTACGCCGGCTCCGCAGAGGCTGAGACCGAATCCGATGTCGATGCCGTGCATCGCAACCGGCAGCGGGCATCCGATCGACGCGTCAGCGACGAATTGACGACCGCCCGCAGCCCGTGGCGACTGCCCCTGCTCACGCTCGACGAAGTGCAGGCGCTCCTGCCACCGGAGACCGTGCTCGTGTCGCTGATGCTCGGTGAGGGCCGCCGCGACGCGGCAAGCTCGCCGGTCGCCGCCCTGCATGGGCTGGCGATCACCCGGGACAGCGTCGAGCACCGCACCATGCTGCTCCCACAATTCGCCGGCGGCCTGATCAGGTTTTACCGGGGCACCCACCACCTCACGCTGTCCCCGCTCGCGCTGCGCGTCGCCGGCCTTCGCCGCGCCATCACCGCTGATCCACTGCACCGCGTCGTAACCCGCGACGCCCAGCAGACTCTGGCCGAACGGCCCGACACGTTCCTCGCCGGCTTCCTCGACCGTGTGCCGCACTGGCACGCGGAAGGCCGCCGGCACCTGTGTGTCTGGGCCGACGGGCCACTCCATTTCGTCGACGCGGCCGTCGGGGTGCATCTGAAAGCACCGGACGCGCCCGCCGATCGGCAGCCGATCGCTTGGTCCATCGACCCGAAGCGACGCTCCCACGCTGCGCCCAGGACCGGTCGGGTCTCACTCACCGCCAAACTCACGATCATCGAATCAACCATCGAATACGCACCGAACGGCAGCGGCGAGGAACTGTTCGTCGTCGGGATCGGCGAGCACGACAGCGACCCCGAATGGCGCTTCCGAGCGGTGAGCGGCGCACCGCTGATCGGCGACGAAGAACTCACCGTCGTGGTCAAGACGCCAGCCGGCACTCCCGCCCGAGCGGACGTTACGGTGGCCGCCACCGTCAAACACCGCCGGCTCGGGTTGCTCCCGTACCGAGCGGGATGTACCGCCTGTCGTACGGACTGTTGATCTGCCAGCCATGTGACCCGAACTGGGTGGTGAACTTCCCCGCGCGATGCGGGCCGCGCGGCGCGTTGTCCCCGAAGCTGAGCAGGCAGCAGGGCTGGTCACCCGGCGACCTGGATGAGCTGGCGTTGACGTGGCATACCAGTCGGCCTGACGTCCGGGGCGAGGTGCGCCACGGCAGCGGTCGCCGCGCCGACAATGTTTGTTTCTGCCTGGGCGCTGTGGAGGTTGGTCAGGTCTTAGGGCCGTGAGGATCAAAGATGTCGGCTTGCAGACACGGATTTCCGATCTTGGAGGGACAGGTAGTGAGCCCTGTGTCGATAATCTAGCCGTTACGATGGACATCGCCTGGCGGGCGGAGCGGGCTCGCATTGACCGGGAGGATCCGCTAAATGCCGACACACCACGTAAACCTTGATGCACTGATTCCCCGCGAGGACTTTGAGCTCGCTGGCAACGAGCCACTGACGCAACCGTCGATCCTTAGTACAAGTCTAAAGGTTACGGATCTCGTGGCTGAGAGTCTGATCTACAATGTATTGAGAAAACCCGACTTCCAGCGCGAGACGGCCAGCTGGCCGCCGGACAAGGTTGCGGAACTGGTTCGTAGTTTCCTGGAAGGCGACCTCATACCGTCCGTCATCATGTGGCGGTCGCCCATCAGTGGCAGCATTTTCGTCATCGATGGGGCGCATCGTTTGAGCGCATTGGTCGCTTGGGCTCACGATGACTATGGTGACCGGCAGACCTCAATAGGATTCTTCAATAACGTGATTCCGGTCGAACAGCGGAAAGCGGCCGAAGCGACCCGTTCCTTGATAGCGGAAACAGTCGGTTCGTATCGGGACCTCAGCGTAGCACTACGAAACCCAGAGGCGGTTCCCAAGGAGCGCCTTCGCCTGGCGCGTAACCTGAGTGCCTTCGCGGTAAGTCTTCAGTGGGTGATGGGCGAAGCCGACAAGGCGGAGAGTTCGTTCTTCCGCATTAATCAGCAGGCGACTCCTATCGATCAGGCTGAGCTGGAAATGATCAAAGCGAGACGGAAGCCGAACGCTGTGGCAGCTCGTGCTTTTATTAGAGCAGGAACCGGGCACAAATATTGGTCATCGTTTGATGCTCAGACACGCTCGGAAATCGAGAAAATCGCCAAAGAAGTTTATGATCTAATCTTTAAGCCCTCGCTGGATACCTCGATACGTAGCGCAGATCTTCCTGTGGCTGGTCGCGGCTACTCTTCGGATAGCGTGAAGATGGTTTTCGAGCTCGTAAACTTCGTAAATGGCATTTCGCCAGATACTTGGCGCAGGGGCAAAGTCTCTACGACTAAGCCTGGCTCGGGGACGTCCGGTAGAGCGGAACTAGCTGACGACCGCGACGGCGAGAACACCCTACGTTTCATGAGGGCGGTACGAAAGGCTGCCTCGCGCATTGCTGGAAATGATCCTGCCTCGCTTGGACTCCACCCTGCCGTCTACTTTTATAGTGCGACGGGACGATTTCAGCCGGCTGCTTTCCTCTCCGCTATTAGTTTCGTAACGAACTTGGTAAGCCGACGGCGCCTCAATCAATTCATGGCCATTCGCGCCGAATTCGAGGAATTTCTGATTACAAATAAGTTTTTCCTGAACCATATTGTGCGACGACACGGTAGTCTGACGCGGTCTGTTTCGCCCATAACTGTTATGCTGGAGACCACCTTTGAAGCTTTGAGTCAAGGTGCAGATGCGCCGCAGATTGTCAGCATTCTAAAAGATCAGCCGGACCTAAGGACGGCCTTAAGGGAAGTAAGTGGTGTCAGAGGTCAGCGTGGAGGAAGTTTTTCGACGGAGACCAAGAACGTGGTTATTCTCAGAGAAATTATCGACACAGCCCCCAAGTGTAGAATATGCGGCGCGCGCCTACCGCTTAGCGCGGCATCCTTCGATCATATCCGACGGAGGGCTGATGGGGGCTCCGGGGCGCGCGAAAACGCGCAGCTAACTCACCCCTACTGCAACACGGGGTTCAAAGAATTGATTCATTCTCGCGAGTCTGGAGTCGCCTCTTACGGGACAGTGAGGTGATCTCAGCGACGCATAAGGTTTGATTGGTGCGACACGGGCGAAGGCGGCGAGTCGGGCGGCAGTGGAAACAGGCGTGGAGCCATCGATAGACACGTCCTTGCGACAGAAACACGTCTTCGAGAGGGCTCCACGTGATTGCCTATCGTGCCATGGTCGACGTCCCGAGGGAACTCGTGCAGCACCTCGCCCGGCTGTTGTACGCACAACGCCGGGCCTGCGGCACCCGGGCGTTGACCTGCTTCTACCAGGCGCTGATGGTGCTCGTCTGGTTCCGCAAGGCCGAGGACATGACCCTGCTCGCCCGCCGGCTTCGGCATCTCCAGGGCGACCGCCCACCGCTACCGCGACGAGGGCATCGCCGTGCTCGCCGCCCAGGCCAAAACGACCTGCACACCGCTCTGCGTCGGGCCGCAGCCGACGGCTGGTCGCACGTGATCCTCGACGGCAAGCTGTTCGACTGCGACCGGCTGACAGAGACAACCCTGTCGGTCAAGGGCGACGTGATCGACGCCTGGTTCTCCGGCAAACACCGCGACTTCGGCGCGAACATCCAAGCAGTCATAGGTCCGGACGGGCTGCCGATCTGGACATCGACGGCGTTTCCCGGGCATCTACACGACACCAGTTGCGCTCGCGAACTCGGGATCACCGCTGCCCTGAACTGGTCCGCCGCCGAACTCGACCTACCGACCCTGGCCGACTCCGGTTACGAAAGCGCAGGCCACGGCATCAAAACCCCGGTCAAGCAACCCGCCGACGGCAACCGGCTCGCACCCGACAACCGCGCCTACAACCGACTCCTACGCGGTCTACGCTGGCAAGGAGAACGCGGCTTCGCAATCCTGATCGGACGCTGGAAAACGCTACGCCACACGACCGTCAGCCCACGCCGAATCGGCGACATCGTCGCCGCAGCCCTGCACCTGACCCACTTCGAATACAAATACCTACCGCAAAGTCGCTGAGATCACTTCAGTGGCCCGAGCCTAGGGAGTAGCGGTTACGTAACAACGATCGGAGATCGAGATCCAGTAGGCCACTTCGCATTTGCCGGCTACCCTTCTTGTAATCATCCCGCCCACGCCCGGCCCGTTCAGCACCGTGCTTGAGTCTTAGGGGCGTCGACGCAGCGGTCGAACCACGTACTTCACTTCGATGCCACATCTTTCCCCTAGGGCCTGATGCCGACGCTTGCCGCTAGCGTCGATATCGGCATCGGTGCGAACTGATAGCGCGACGCCAGGGCGTCCCTGTTCCGTGACCCCGACGGTCAGGGCAGCCCAGACAAGATCTTTCAGATGGTTGGGAGATCCCCAGCAGATGTAGCGTTTGGTCAGTCCGTTCGTCGCCAGGCAGTGTGGCGGCTTTTCTGCCTGGCTGCCGGGTATGTACCTCCAGTCTTGTCCGAAGGCTGGTCCAATGAAGTCGGATGGCGGCGAGTAACGCAGTGCGGTGAACTGCACGAATCTGCCCATGTTCTCGAGTGCTCGGGCGTATTCCTTGAGCGGTACATCCTTGATCCATAGATGGGGG
>NZ_JBEYUI010000051.1:0-5527 GCF_040643455.1 Micromonospora sp. NPDC047134 | reverse complement strand
AGATCACCCGCAGCCTCAAACGCTACATAGCCCGCCAAATCTGGCGCACCCTCGAAGCCACCGCTTGACAAAAACCTTCACAGATCTTGCACTTTCGGTCGCGCTTTCGGGGCTTTTGCCCAGGTGTGCACCGACAGAAAGTGCAAGATCGCGGGGAGGGTACGGGCGCGGGGCGTGCGGGGAGGGGAGGGGGCTACCAGGGGTAGCCGGCGGGGTAGGAGATGGTGGAGAGGATCTGCTGGCCGGTGGCGTTGGGGTGGAAGTAGTCCCAGGTGGAGAGCTGGGCGAGGGTGAAGGGGTAGTTGAAGACGGCGTTGTTGTCGTACCGGCAGTTCGCGCCGTAGGCGGCGCAGGCCGCGGCCAGTTGGGCGTTGAAGGCGATCACCCGCTGCCGGACCCGGTCGCGTCGGTCGACGTCGGCCTGGGCGGTCGAGGTCGGGTTGGCCAGGATGGACTGGCAGATGCCGAAGACCGACCAGGCGGTACGGGCGCTGCTGCTGCCCCTGCCGACCGACCAGAGCCGGTGTACGTCCGGGATGCTGATCACGTAGACCTTGGCGTTGGGCAGGCCGGACTTGAGGCGGGCCAGCGCGGAGTCGATGTTCGCCCGGAAGGTGGTCGTCGAGGTCATCGTCGACTCCGAGCTGGTGCAGGCGTCGTTGGCGCCGATCAGGACGGTGACGTAGTCGACCCCCTGGCTGACCGCGGTGCCGGCCTGGCCGTACAGGTCGGCTGACTTGGCCCCGGTGCGGGCGGCGTTGTGGTTGCGGCCGTTGATGGCCGGGTTGCTCTGGCGAATCCGCAGGTAGTGACTGTTCACCGTGGCGTCGCCGCCGGTGCTGAACGAGCGGTTGGTGCAGTCGACGTACCACCCGCAGGCGTTGAAGCCGCGGGTGATCGAGTCGCCGAGGCTGGCCATCGAGTTCGGTTGTGGACCGGGGTCGGCGACGGCGGGACTGGTGGCGAACAAGACGAGGGCGGTGACGCCGGCGAGGGTGGCCAGCGCGCGTCGGACGAGGGTCATGGTGGCCTCCGGGTCACGGTTGCCGGGTGGTGGCGGTGACCAGAGCGTATAGACGACCGTCTGTATCCACAACGTTGCCGGCAGGTTACCTCGACCGAACGGTGAAACTGGGGCAAAGGGCGGCCTTGTCTATGATCTTAAATGTGTGAATACTTCTCTTCGCTTGGCCGTTTCCCCAGGTGGCCGAGTTTCCCCCTGCCCTGTCGGCATGACAGGGCCCTCCAACCCCCTTCGGGAGGCTGTTACATGCGACCCACAAGGTCAATGCTGCGCCGCGCGGTCACCGTCGCCGCGGCCGGAACCCTCGTCGCCGGTGTGCTGGCCGGCACCCCCGCCCAGGCGGCCCCCGGGTCCGCCACGCCTGACTCCGCCGCCACCCTGGCCGAGCGGCTCGGTGCCCGCGCCGCCGGTGCGTACGCCGACGCGACCGGCAAGATGGTCGTCGCGGTGACCGACAGCCTCGCCGCCCGCCAGGTGGCGTCGGCCGGCGCCACCCCGAAGCTGGTCAAGCGAGGTGCGGCCGAGCTGAACCGGGCCACCGCCGAGCTGGACCGCTCCGCGGCCATCCCGGGCACCGCCTGGTGGGTCGACCCGGCCACCAACCAGGTCGTCGTCTCCGTCGACAGCACGGTCACCGGTGCCAAGCTGGAGCGGGTCAAGGCCGCCGCGGCGCGGACCAACGGCGCGGTACGCATCGAGGCCGAGGCCGGTGTGCTGAGCACCCGGATCTCGGGTGGCCAGGCCATCTACGCCCAGGGCGGTGGGCGCTGCTCGCTCGGCTTCAACGTCCGGGCCGGCAGCACGTACTACTTCATCACCGCCGGGCACTGCACCAACATCGCGGCGAACTGGTACAGCAACTCCAGCCAGAGCGCGCTGCTGGGTTCGCGTACCGGCAGTGTCTTCCCGGGCAGCGACTACGGCATCGTCCGGTACAGCAACCAGAGCACCGTGCAGCCGGGCAACGTCTCCCTCTACAACGGCAGCTTCCGCGACATCACCGCCTCCGGCAACGCCTATGTCGGCCAGTCCGCGCAGCGTTCCGGCAGCACCACCGGCCTGCGCAGCGGCTCGGTGACCGCCCTCAACGCCACCGTCAACTACGCCGAGGGTCAGGTTCGTGGTCTGATCCGGACCAACATCTGCGCCCAGCCCGGTGACAGCGGCGGCTCGCTGTTCAGCGGCACCATCGCGCTCGGCCTGACCTCCGGCGGCAGCGGCAACTGCTCCACCGGCGGCACCACCTTCTTCCAGCCGGTCGGGCCGGTGCTGAGCCGCTACGGCGTCAGCGTCTACTGATCTGCCGTACCCCCTGACCCTCCTCACCGCAGCGGGCCGCCGGATTCCTCCTCCGGCGGCCCGCCCGCGTGTGCTGAGGTTCCAGGTGCCGTCGGGTCGGGAGCAGGGGGTAAACGGGGTGCGGGCTGGCTGTTAACAAGGGACCCTTTTGCTACCTGAGGCGTTAAGAAGGGGCCCTTCCTTGCACCCGGCAAACGGCGGCGGGGGAGTGCTGCGAGAATGCCCGCAACAGACGTAGAGCTTCACGAGGGAGACGCACGCCGTGATCCGTACCCATGACGCCGGCAGCCTGCGCGCGACGGACGCCGGCAGCACGGTGACCCTCGCCGGATGGGTGGCCCGCCGGCGCGACCACGGCGGTGTCATCTTCGTCGACCTGCGCGACGGCTCCGGCGTGGTCCAGGTGGTCTTCCGGGAGGAGGACGCGCACGCCCTGCGCAACGAGTACTGCGTCAAGGTCGTCGGTGAGGTCACCCGGCGGCCGGAGGGCAACGAGAACCCGGAGCTGCCCACCGGCGAGATCGAGGTGACCGTCGCCGAGCTGGAGGTGCTCTCCGAGGCGGCGCCGCTGCCGCTGCCGGTGGACGACCAGGTGGTGGCCGGCGACGACATCCGGCTCAAGTACCGCTACCTGGACCTGCGGCGCGGCGGGCCGGCCAAGGCGATGCGGCTGCGCTCGCGGGCCAACCAGCTCGCCCGGGCCGTGCTGCACGAGCGGGACTTCCTGGAGATCGAGACCCCGACCCTGACCCGGTCCACCCCGGAGGGTGCCCGCGACTTCCTGGTCCCCGTCCGCCTGCAGCCCGGCAGCTGGTACGCCCTGCCGCAGTCGCCGCAGCTGTTCAAGCAGCTGCTGATGGTCGGCGGCATGGAGCGGTACTACCAGATCGCCCGCTGCTACCGCGACGAGGACTTCCGGGCCGACCGGCAGCCGGAGTTCACCCAGCTGGACATCGAGATGTCCTTCGTCACCGAGGACGACGTGATCGACCTCGGTGAGGCGATCGTGTCCGCCCTCTGGTCGGACCTGGCCGGATACGAGATCCCCCGGCCGATCCCGCGGATCACCTGGCACGACGCGATGGCCCGGTACGGCTCGGACAAGCCGGACCTGCGCTACGGCGTCGAGCTGACCGAGCTCACCGAGTACCTGCGCGGCACCACCTTCCGGGTCTTCGCCGGGGCGATCGACGCGGGCGGCTACGTCGGCGCGGTGGTCATGCCCGGCGGTGCCGCCCAGACCCGCAAGGAGCTGGACGGCTGGCAGGACTGGGCCAAGGCGCGCGGCGCCAAGGGCCTGGCGTACGTGGTGCTCGACGCCGAGACCGGCGAGGCACGCGGCCCGGTGGCGAAGAACCTGTCGGCCGAGCACCTGAACGGGCTGGCCGACGCGGTCGGCGCCAAGCCGGGCGACGCGATCTTCTTCGCCGCCGGTGCCGAGGCCCGGGAGGCCCAGGAGCTGCTCGGGGCGGCCCGCATCGAGATCGCGCGGCGCGCTGGTCTGATCGACGAGAGTGCCTGGGCGTTCTGCTGGGTGGTCGACGCGCCGATGTTCGAGAAGACCGACGAGGGTGGCTGGACGGCGGTGCACCACCCCTTCACCTCGCCGAACTCCGAGTGGGTGGACCGCTTCGAGGAGGCGCCGGACCGGGCGCTGGCCTACGCGTACGACATCGTCTGCAACGGCAACGAGATCGGCGGCGGGTCGATCCGTATCCACCGACGCGACGTGCAGCAGCGGGTCTTCGACCTGCTCGGCATCACGCCCGAGGAGGCGCAGGACAAGTTCGGCTTCCTGCTGGAGGCGTTCAACTACGGCCCACCGCCGCACGGCGGCATCGCCTTCGGCTGGGACCGGGTCTGCATGCTGCTGGCCGGGGCCGACTCGATCCGCGAGGTGATCGCCTTCCCGAAGACCCGGGGCGGCTTCGACCCCCTCACCGGCGCCCCCACCCCGATCACCGCCCAGCAGCGCACCGAGGCCGGCGTCGACGCCAAGCCCAAGCCCCAGGCCCCGTCCCACCCCGGCACCGCCGGCCCCGCCGCCCCGGTAGCCGACCCCACCTGACCCACCCACCCCTCGGCCACCCTTCCTCGGCCTCCTGGTTGATCAAGAAGTTTGCGTCATGATCTGAGCCCTCGGCGACGCAAACTTCTTGATCAACCAACCGGGGGAGGGCGAGCATGCGGGTTCTGGTGGTGGGGGGTAGCGGGTTTCTGGGGCGGGAGGTGTGCCGGCGGGGGGTCGGCGCGGGATGGTCGGTGATCGGGACGTGCCACTGCGGTGCGGTGCGGGTGCCGGGGGTGGCGGTCCGGCGGCTGGACGTGACCGACCGGCTCGCGGTGCGCACTCTGGTCGCGCAGGTGCGCCCGGAGGTCGTGGTCAACACCTCCTACCGGTACGACGACTGGACGGTCACCGCCGACGGGGCGGCGTACGTGGCCCGGGCCGCTGCCGAGGTGGGTGCCCGCCTGGTGCACATCTCCAGCGATGCGCTGCACGCCGGGCGCTCCGAGCCGTACGCCGACGATGATCCACCCACCCCGATCTTCCCGTACGGTGCGGCGAAGGCAGCTGCGGAGACGGCCGTGCGCGCGATCGACCCGGGGGCCGTGCTGGTGCGTACCTCGCTGATCGTCGGCGAGGGCAGCCCGCAGATCCGGCTCTGCCGGGAGGCCTTGGCCGGACGCGGAGCCCTCTTCACAGAGGAGTTGCGCTGCCCGGTGGACGTCACCGACCTGGCTGCCGCCGTGCTCGAACTGGCGACTTCGGACTACGCCGGACCGCTGAACGTGGCCGGCCCGGACCCGGTCAGCCGAGCGGAACTGGGTCGACTGCTGGCCCACCGGGACGGCCTGGACACCGGTGCCCTGACGACCACCACCGCCGCCGAACGCGGCCTGGTCCGCCCGGCTGAGATCCGCCTCGACACCACCCGCGCCACCACCCTGCTGCACACCCGCCTACGCGGCATCACCGAACTCCTAGCCCGCTAGCCCCCACCCCGGGCCGAGCTCACCCCTGCCCCACCCGGCCCCGTCGAGCCCGCCCCGGGCCGCCGATCTTGCACTTTCTGTCGAGGCAAAGCTGACAAATGCCGCAAAAGAGCGACCGAAAGTGCAAGATCTGTGAAGGTGTTTGTCAAGCGGTGGCTTCGAGGGTGCGCCAGATTTGGCGGGCTATGTAGCGTTTGAGGCTGCGGG
>NZ_JBEYUI010000050.1:0-11419 GCF_040643455.1 Micromonospora sp. NPDC047134 | reverse complement strand
GGTGGGGTGCGGGGTTCTTCCTCCACCCCCCATAGATCGCCTCCGGCGCGTCGCTTTGTCGGTGGCCCCGGGCGCCCCCCCCCCCCCCCCCCCCCCCCCCCCCCTCCCCCATTCGCGGTGGTTAGGGTTTTTCGTCCTGTTGGGGGTGGGCGAAGTTGAGGTGCTCGGGTGGGAGCGGGAAGGTCACGTCGTCGCCGAAGGGGCTGGGGGCGGCGGCGCGGTCGAAGGTGAGCTCCGTCAGGGGGAGCTTGCCGTTCGCGTCGACTGCCGGGGCGGTCGGGTGCGGCACCTCGCGGTGCCAGTTGACGCCCTGCTGTGCCTGCACCTCCGCGGCGGAGTCGTGCGAGCCGCCCGCGTGCGAGTGCACACCGTGGCCGGTGGCGCTGGAGCGCACCGCGCCCGGGGAGTGTTCACTGGTCACGCTGGTCTGAGGCACTTGACCCCTCCGGAAGATCTTGCTGCCGAGCCACACAAGAGGATCGTACCTGCGATCAACGACCCGTTCCTTCATGGGGATGATCCCGTTGTCGGTGATCTTGATGTGCTCGGGGCAGACCTCGGTGCAGCACTTGGTGATGTTGCAGTATCCGAGGCCCTGATCCGACTGTGCGTACTCCTTGCGGTCGGTCCGGGTGTCCAGGGGGTGCATGTCCAGTTCGGCGGCCCGGATGAAGTACCGAGGCCCGGAGAAGGCCGGCTTGTTGTCGTCGTGATCACGGATGACGTGGCAGACCGTCTGGCACAGGAAGCACTCGATGCACTTGCGGAACTCCTGTGAGCGTTCCACGTCGACCTGCTGCATCCGGTAGTCACCGGGGGCCAGGTCCGCCGGGGGAGCGAAGGCGGGGGTCTCCCGGGCCTTCTCGTAGTTGAACGACACGTCCGTGACCAGGTCCCGGATGACCGGGAAGGTACGCAACGGGGTGACCGTGACGGTCTCGTTCTCCTCGAAGGTCGACATCCGGGTCATGCAGCCCAGCTTGGGCATCCCGTTGATCTCCATCGAGCAGGAACCACACTTGCCGGCCTTGCAGTTCCACCGGCAGGCCAGGTCCGGCGCGTCCGTGGCCTGCAACCGGTGGATCACGTCGAGGACCACCTCGCCCTCGTTCACCTCGACGGTGTAGTCCTGCAACTCGCCACCGTCGGCGTCACCCCGCCAGATCCGGAACTGACGCTTCGTACCCATCAGCTGTTCTCCTTCTCGACGGCGTCGGTGGCCGCGGCTTCTGCGGCGGCGAGGGCGTCGAACTCGGCGAGTTCCTCGTCGGTGAGGTACTTGGCCAGCTCCGCGCGGTCGAACAGGCTGATCAGTTCGGCGCGCATCTTCGGCAGCGGCTTGCGGTCCAGCCGGACGGTGTCCCCGTCGAGCGAGCAGACCAGGTTGATCCGCCGCCACTGCGGATCCATGGTCGGGTAGTCCTCGCGGGTGTGTCCGCCCCGCGACTCGCGGCGCTCCAGGGCCGCCTTGGCGGTGCACTCGGAGACGACGAGCATGTTGCGCAGGTCCAACGCCAGGTGCCAGCCCGGGTTGTAGCGGCGACCCCCGGCCGCGCTGACCTTCGCCACCCGCTCACGCAGCTCCGCCAGCCGGGCCAGGGCGTCCTCCAGCTCGGCCTCCCGCCGGATGATGCCGACCAGGTCGCCCATCACCGCCTGAAGATCCTGCTGAAGGGTGTACGGGTTCTCCCCGGTGTCCCGCTGCAGCGGAGCCAGGGCGGTCTCCACGGCGGTCTCCACCGCGGTCACCGCCACCCGGGGACGGGCGGCCAACTGGTCGATGTAACCGGCCGCGTGGCCACCGGCCCGCTTGCCGAAGACCAGCAGGTCGGACAGGGAGTTGCCGCCGAGCCGGTTGGAGCCGTGCATACCCCCGGAGACCTCACCGGCGGCGAACAGCCCGCGCACCGAGCCGTACGCGGCACCGGTGTCCGGGTCGACCTCCACCCCACCCATCACGTAGTGGCAGGTGGGGCCGACCTCCATCGGCTCCTTGGTGATGTCGACGTCGGCCAGGCCCTTGAACTGGTGGTGCATCGAGGGCAGGCGGCGGCGGATCTCCTCGGCCGGCAACCGGGAGGCGATGTCCAGGTAGACCCCGCCGGCCGGCGTACCCCGGCCTGCCTTGACCTCGCTGTTGATCGCGCGGGCGACTTCGTCGCGGGGCAGCAGCTCCGGCGGGCGCCGGTTGTTGTCCGGGTCGGTGTACCAGCGGTCCGCCTCCTCGGGCGTCTCCGCGTACTGCTTGCGGAAGACGTCCGGGACGTAGTCGAACATGAACCGCTTGCCCTCGGAGTTCTTCAGGATCCCGCCGTCACCGCGCACCGACTCGGTGACCAGGATGCCCTTCACCGAGACCGGCCAGACCATGCCGGTGGGGTGGAACTGGAGGAACTCCATGTTGATCAGGGTCGCTCCGGCGCGCAGGGCCAGGGCGTGCCCGTCCCCGGTGTACTCCCAGGAGTTCGAGGTGACCTTGTAGGAGCGGCCGACCCCGCCGGTGGCCAGCACCACGGCCGGCGCCTCGAACAGGACGAACTCCCCGGACTCCCGGTAGTAGCCGAAGGCCCCGGCGATCCGGTCGCCGTCGAGCAGCAGCTCGGTGATGGTGGTCTCGGAGAAGACCTTGATCCGGGCGTCGTACGAGCCGAACTCCTGCTTGTCCTCCTGCTGCAGGGAGACGATCTTCTGCTGGAGGGTGCGGATCAGCTCCAGGCCGGTCCGGTCGCCGACGTGGGCCAGCCGGGGGTACTCGTGGCCGCCGAAGTTGCGCTGCGAGATCTTGCCGTCCTTCGTACGGTCGAACAGCGCGCCGTACGTCTCCAGCTCCCAGATCCGCTGCGGTGCCTCCTTGGCGTGCAGCTCGGCCATCCGGAAGTTGTTGAGGAACTTGCCCCCGCGCATGGTGTCCCGGAAGTGCACCTGCCAGTTGTCCCGGCTGTTCACGTTCCCCATGGCGGCGGCGGCGCCACCCTCGGCCATCACGGTGTGGGCCTTGCCGAACAGCGACTTGGAGATGATGGCGGTCTTCTTGCCGGCCAGCCGGGCCTCGATCGCCGCGCGCAGACCGGCGCCACCGGCCCCGATCACGACCACGTCGTAGTGGTGTCGTTCGATGCGGGTGGTGGTGCTCGGGTCGTGCTGAGAATTGGTCGTCATGGTGTGGGGCCCCTAGTTGATGAACCGCAGGTCGGAGATCCACCCGGCGGCGACGGACATGACGTAGAAGTCGGTCAGCGCCAACGTGCCGAGGGTGATCCAGGCGAGCTGCATGTGCCGGACGTTCAGCCAGGAGACGTAGCCCCAGGCCCGGTACCGGACCGGATGCTTGGAGAAGTGCTTCAACCGGCCACCGATGATGTGCCGGCAGGAGTGGCAGGAGATGGTGTACGCCCACAGCATGATCACGTTGCCGAGCAGGATCAGGTTGCCCAGGCCGAACCCGAAGCCCTCCGGGCTGTGGAAGGCGGCGATGGCGTCCCAGGTGTTGATCAGCGAGATGATCGCGGCGAAGTAGAAGAAGTACCGGTGCGAGTTCTGCACGATCAGCGGGAAACGGGTCTCACCGCCGTAGGAGGCGTGGCCGTCCGGCACCGCGCAGGCCGGCGGCGAGAGCCAGAACGACCGGTAGTACGCCTTGCGGTAGTAGTAGCAGGTCAGCCGGAACAGCAGCAGGAACGGCAGGGTGAAGGCGGCGTCCGGGATGATCCACCAGCCGGGTAGGTACTGCCCGAAGTGGGAGGCCTCCGGAATGCACCGGTCGGTCACGCAGGGGGAGTAGAACGGGGTCAGGTAGTGGTATTGCTCGACCCAGTACCACTTGTGCATGAAGACCCGGACGGTTGCGTACGCCACCCATGCGCTCAGGCCGATGACCGTGATCAGCGGGGCGATCCACCAACGGTCCGTACGCAACGTCTTCGCCGCGATGGCGGCGCGGGCGCGCGCCCCCCGCAGCTTCGTTGCCGATGATGTCATTCGTGTCGTCTCCCTGACGGGGCCCTCTCACGGGCGGCGGAACACTTCCCGGTCGGCACCCGGATCGGCGTTGCCGACTCCGTTTGCCACGTCATGCGCACACCAACGACCGCGCCGGGCGTACCGGAGCAGCTAAGTGACACACGTTACGCCGATCTAGGCGGGCCGTCCGCGCAAGGCAGTGTCCCGTGTGTCCCGCTCTTTGGAAACCCTCTCGCCATGATCAATATGCGAGCGTCCGAAAAAGATCGACCAGTGGCCGATGGCTGGTCAGCCGGACGCTCCTCCGGTGAAGTTCCATGCGGCCAGCCGCAGGGCGGGCGCCTCCCACCAGACCCCGTCCCACCGACCCGGCTGCCGGACCGCCCGCCGCCCCAGCTCCAGCACCCCACCCGGCCCCAGAGCCCGGGGGTACGACTCGGTGAACCGCAGATCGCGCACCGCGCGGGTGACCTGCCCATCCTCGACCAGCCACACCCCGTTGCGGGTCAGTCCCGTGATCACCAGACTCTTCGGGTCGAGTACCCGGGTGTACCACAGGTCGCTGACCAGCAGCCCGCGTGACATCCGGGAGACCAGGGCGGCAGTGTCCGCATCGGCCACCGCCCCGGCTGTTCCTGCGGCGGTTGTCGGGACGCCTGGGGTGTCCGTGGTCGTCGTGGCTGGAGCGAGGCGCAGGTTACGCGGGACCGGGCCGATCGTGCTGCTGCCGGTCCAGGCGTGCCCGGTGGACTCGCCGCCCACCTCGGCGGCGCTGCGCCGGTCGTGCACCACCGCCCGGGTGACGCCCGCCTCCACCAGGGGCAGGGTGTACGTCGGCGTACCCTCCAGATCGAACGGCAGCCCGGCGGCACCGAGCGGATCGTCGACCAGGGTCACCGCCGAATCGAACTGGGCCACCCCGGGCTCGGCGAAGGACTGCCCCTCGGCGTACTGCCTGCCGTTGAAGCCGTACCAGGAGAAATTCTGCAGCAGGTCGGCCACGGCGGCCGGTTCCAGCACCACCGGATACCGTCCGGGCGGCAACTCGATCGGGTCGGTCCCGGCGCGGGCCTTGGCGGCGGCCCGGCGCCCCAACTCGGCGGCGTCCAGGTCGGTCAGCCGCTGGGCACAGTCGCGGGCCGTGCCGTCGGCGCCGTCGGCCCGGGCTATCCCGTCCATCGCCGCCTCGACCGTGCGGCCCTGCACCGCCTGACCGGCCGAGTTCGCGAACGCCACCGTCCGTACCGCCGTCCGGCAGTAGCCGGCGGTCTCCAGGCCACCGGCCGCGTCGACGAAGGCCCGGACCAGCGCCGCCCGGTCATCTGGCCCGGCCTGCGCGGTGGCCGCGTCCCACGGCAGCGGGGCCGCCACCGGCTGCGGTGCGGTCAGCCCCGGCCAGGCCGGATCCCGGGGGGCGAACCGGGCCGCCGCCAGCACCCGTTCCACCAGAGCGCGCAGGTTCTCCGGGGTGGCCGTGGTGCCGCTACCGGCGACGGTACGACCATCCAGGTGGACCCGCAGCCGGACCTCCACGGCGGACTCGGCGACGTTCTGGTGGATCGCCGAGTTGGCGAACCGGGTCAACGCCAGCTCACCCCGGCTGACCGTCACCTCGGCCTGCGCACCCACACCCCCGAGCCGGCCGACCAACTCCACCACCTGCCCGGCCAGCCCCAACTCACTGCTCACGCGTGAACTCCTACCCGGACGTTGCGGAAGCGGGCCGGGGCGGCCGGGTGACCGGTGTGCCCGATCTGACCGGGCTGGCCCTTGCCGCAGTTGGGGGTGCCCCAGGAGACGATCTCGGAGGAGAGCATGTCCATCGAGCGCCAGAACAGCGGCCCGATGCCGGTGTAGGTGGGGTTACGCAGCATCCGCCCGCGCCGGCCCTTGCGGATCTCCCACCCGATCTCGCAGCCGAACTGGAAGTTCAGCCGTTTGTCGTCGATCGACCAGGACCGGTTGATGTCCATCAGCACCCCCTCCTCCGTGGCGGCGATGATCTCCTCCAGGGTGTGCGGGCCCGGCTCCAGGCCGACATTAGTCATCCGGACCATCGGCAGCCGGGCCCAGCCGTCGGCGCGTACGCTGCCGCCGTAGTCCAGGCCCGCGACGGCGGCCGAATCCCGCCCGGCCAGCACCCCCACCCACCGCCCGGCGCGTACCGCGTCGCGTCTGACCGCCGGGGAGCCCTCGTCGTCGTAGCCGAAGCTGCCCAGCGCGCCCGGGATGGTCGGGTCGATGGTGATGTTCATCAGCTCCGAGCCGTAGCGCAGCGAGCCGAGCTGGGCCAGGTCCAGCCAGGAGGTACCGGCGAAGGCGGCCTCCCAGCCGAGGATGCGGTCCAGTTCGATGGCGTGTCCGACGGACTCGTGGATCTGCAACGCAAGCTGCTCGCCGCCGAGGATCAGGTCGGTCTCCCCGGCCGGGCACAGCGGCGCGGTCAACAACTCCCGCGACTCCTCCGCGATGCGCGCCGCGTGGGCGGTCAGGTCCAGCGAGTCGACCAGCTCCCAGCCGGTGGTGCCGTACTGCCCTCGGTAGCTGGGCCAGGATCGGCGTTGGGTCTCGCGGTCGCCGATGGCGGTGGCCGAGATGCCGCCGCCGCATTCCCGGATGTGCTGGTCGATGCGGTGGCCCTCGCTGGAGACGAACCACTTCGTGGTGTCCCAGATCTGGTAGAGCCCCTCGGCGAGGTCGGCCCCGTGGTCGACCGCCGTGGCGGTGGCGGCCACCAGCAGGTCACCCTTGGTGGCCAGGGAGACCGCTAGCGGGTCCACATCGTACGGTGACGACCAGCTGGCGGTGGTCGGGGTGACCGGGACCAGGTCGACCGGGGGGCCGGGGACCAGGCCGCTGGCGGCGGCGGTCCGGGCGGCCCGGTGGCCGGCCTCGCGGGCGGCCCGGTCGGACAACTCCGGTACGGCGTGGAAGCCCCAGCTCGCCCCGACGAGCGCCCGTACGCCCAACCCCAGGCTCTCGTCCTGGGTCAGCGCCTCAATCTCGCCGTTGCGAGCGGACATCGACTCGTAGCGCCGGTGCATCACCCGGGCGTCGGCGTACCTGGCGCCCGCGTCCAGGGCGGCCTGCACGGCCGCGGTCGCCACCTCGAACTCGCTCATGGGCCGACCCTAGGCGAGCCCACCGACGACCGCTGACCGGTTTGTTAACCGGGGACCCCTGCTCTACCGCAGGCGTTAATAAGGTGCCCTTCCTTACATCAGGTGGGTGCGGAGGAAGTCGAGTTCCAGGCGGAGGAGGCGTTCGGAGAGGCCACCGGCGGCCATGTGGGTCGCGCCGGTCAGGGGGATCACCGAGTGCGGCCGGCCGGCGGCCAGCAGCGCCGCCGACAGGCGCAGGGTGTGGGCGGCCACCACGTTGTCGTCGACCATGCCGTGCACCAGCAGCAAGGGGCGGGCCTGCGCCGGGTCGGTGACCGGCTCGGCGGCCAGGTCGACCAGCGAGTGGTGGGCGTACACGTCCAGGCCGTCGTCCGGCATCCCCAGGTAGCGCTCGCTGTACGCGGTGTCGTAGAGGGCCCAGTCGGTGACCGGGGCACCGGCGATCCCGCACTTGAACAGCTCCGGATGACGCAGCACCGCCAGCCCGGCCAGCCACCCGCCGAAGGACCAGCCGCGTACCGCCACCCGATCCAGGTCCAGGTCGGGATGCTTGTCGGCCAGGGCGTGCAGCGCATCCACCTGGTCGGCGAGGATCACGTCCGCGACCCGCCGGTGGATGGCCTTCTCGTAGGAGGGCGCGATGCCCGGGGTGCCCCGGTTGTCGATCACGACTACCGCGAAGCCGGCGTCGGCCCACCACTGTCGTTCCAGCCAGGCCGATCGCGCGGCCACCACCTCCTGGTGGCCCGGCCCGCCGTAGATGTCCAGCAGCACCGGCAGCCGTCGGCCGGTGACGTAGTTCTCCGGGTAGAGCACCGCCGAGGGCAGCCGCCGGTCGGTCACCCGCTCCAGCAGGGGCAGCGGGGAGTACGACGGGGTGGCGGCCAGCGACCGCAGGGTGGCCACCTCCCGGTCGCCCTGGCGTACGGTCCAGCGGATGCCGGGATGGTCCAGTGAGGCGGTGCCGATGACCAGTACCTCCCCGCCGACCGCGGCGGTGTGCCAGCCCGAGTCGGTGGTCAACCGGCGGGCGTCCACCCCGCCGCCGATGCTGGTACGCACCCGGAACAGGTGCTGCTCGCTCGGCTCCCCGTCACTGGCCTCCACCAGCAGGTCCGCCGGGCCGCTGACCGTGGCCAGCCGACCGACCACCCGGCGTACGTACAGCGAGGGTGGGGTCAGCAGGGTGCCGTCGGCGAAGAGGCAGCGGGCGTCGTACCCGTCGTGGGCCAGTTCGCCGCCGACCAGCACCCGCCCGTCGGGCAGGTGGGCCGGGGTGCCCGCGATCGGCTCCACCCAGCGGGGGTCGGCCAACTCGGCGTGCACCTGGGTCTCCCCGGTACGCGGGTCGATGGCCAGCACCAGCCCGTGCTGTTGGGAACGGCGCAGCACGGTGATCAGCGGAGCGCCCTCGGCCCAGTGCACCGCGGTCAGGTACGGGTAGGTCTCCCGGTCCCAGTGCACATCCACCCAACCCCCGTCGAGGTCGAGCAGGTGCAGGCTGACCTCGGCGTTCGGGCCACCCGCCACCGGGTACGCGACACTCTCCGGTGGGCTGGCCGGCTGGGCGGGGTCGTGCAGGTGCCAGCGGGGCAGTCGGGTCTCGTCGACCCGGGCCGCCAGCACGGAACGACCGTCCGGCGCCCACCAGTAGCCCCGGTACCGGTGGAACTCCTCCGCGGCGATGTGCTCGGCCAGTCCCCAGACCACCCCGGAGTCCTCACCGGCGAGGATGCTGTCGGTGCCGTCGCCGTCGACCACCCGCAACTGCCCCCGGCGTACCCCCTCGGCCGTGTCGGTGACGTACGCCAGCCGTTGGCCGGTCGGATCGGGCCGGGGGTCGAGGACCGGCCCGGCCACCGGCACCTCGATCACGTCGCCGTGCACCAGGTCGGCCCGGAACAGCCGACCGGCCAGCGCGAACACCGCCACCCGACCGGCGGAATCCAGGGCGTACGACCCGATGCCGGAGGCGGACAGCCGCATCCGTTCGCGGCGGGCCCGTTCCCCGGGGCTCAGCGCGGCGGGGTCGGCGTCCGCCCCGAGCAGGGTGAGCGGGCAGGCGACCAACCACTCCTCGCCGCTGGCGACGTCCAGTTGCCACAGCGCGTCGGCCGGATCCTGTGGGCCGCTGGAGCGCAGGAAGACCACCCGGGCTCCGTCGCCGGCCACGGTGACCGCGCGCGGCGCCCCGTGGCTGAACCTGCGGGTGCGGGCGGCCAGCTCGGGAAAGTCCACAGGCCAGATGGTAGGCCCGCGGCCAGTGCAATGTGAGCGACCTGCGGGGACGCGTACGGACCGGCGCGGACAAACCGCCGGTTAGAGTGACCGTCGTGACGACGCTGCCCGACCGCCGCCTGTTGCTGGTCCACGCGCATCCCGACGACGAGACCATCGGCACCGGTTCGACGATGGCCTACTACGCCGCCGAGGGTGCCCACGTCACCCTGGTCACCTGCACCCTGGGTGAGGAGGGTGAGATCCACGTCCCGGAACTGGCCGGGCTGGCCGCCGCCGAGGCGGATCAACTCGGCGGGTACCGGATCGCCGAACTGGCCGCCGCCTGCGCCGAACTCGGCGTCACCGACCACCGGTTCCTCGGCGGGGCGGGTCGCTACCGGGACTCCGGCATGATGGGCCTGCCCACCAACGCCAACCCGCGCGCCTTCTGGCAGGCCGACCTCGACGAGGCCGCCGGCTATCTGCTGGAGGTCATCCGGGAGATCCGCCCGCAGGTGGTCATCACCTACGACGACAATGGGTTCTACGGCCACCCGGACCACATCCAGGCGCACCGGGTGACGATCCGGGCGGTCGAGCTGGCCGCGGGGGAGGGCATCGGCCCGGCGAAGGTCTACTGGACGGCGATGCCGCAGAGTGTCCTGGAGGCGGGGATGACGCACTTCGAGGAGGCCTCGGACAACCCCTTCGCCGGCATCACGGACGCCACGGAGCTGCCCTTCTGCACCCCGGACCCGCAGATCGCGGCGCGGATCGACGCCACCGAGCAGCACGCGGCCAAGGAGGCCGCGATGCGGGCGCACGCCACCCAGATCCCGGCCAACTCCTGGCTCTACTCGATCGCCGGCAACTTCGGTGCCGAGTTCATGGGAGTGGAGTACTTCACCCTCGCGGTCGGCACCAAGGGGCCGGGCAGCGGCCCGTACGGTTGGGAGTCGGACCTGTTCGCCGGGCTGGACCTGGGTGGGAGTCCGCAGCCGTCGGCGGTCCTCTCGGCCGGTCAACGGTGAGCTCGTCCGCCGCGATGTCGGTCGCCCCGCAGGAGCAGCTCCCGCCGCCGCCCAGGGCGGCCGGGGTGCGGCGTGTCCTCGACATGGGGCTGCGGGTGACCGGCGGGCTGGTGGCCGTGGTCGCCGGTGCGGTGACCGCGGTGCTGGAGCTGCTGCTGGCGCCGTTGCGGGTCGGTGGCTACCTGATCGGGGTGGCGGCGCTGGTGGCCGTGGTGGTGAACATCGCGCTGAGCTGGTTCGCCATCGAGACGGTCGGCCGGCGCTGGGCGGTGGCCCTGCCGGCCCTGCCCTGGGTGGTGATCATGATCGCTGCCGCCGACCGGACCGCTGAGGGTGACGTGCTGCTGATCGGCAACTGGGTGGGGCTGGCCCTGGTGGTGGTCGGGGCGATGGCCTTCGCGGTGACGGCCTTCCGGTCGATCGTCGCCGGGCCCCCCAGACCCGGTCGCTACTGACGGCGGCACCGCCGGAGTGGTAGATATTCCTGCCAAGAGTCCGCCACGAGGCGGACGGTACGGCGGGAGGCGTGCGATGGGTCAGCGGTGGCGCGCGGTCGGAGTACTCACGATCGCGCTGTTCGCAGTCAACGTGGTCGCCCGGTTGATCATCCGGTTCGGCTTCGACGGTGACGAGGCGGCCGCCGACCGGGTGACCCTCGGGATGTTCGTGGTGATCGGCTTGATCCTGGCCGGAACCGCCATCGCCTGGGGGCAGTCCCGCCCACCGGCGCAGTGGGGCGCCGAGGTCGCCGCCGCGATCGGCATGGCGCTTGCCCTGACCATGCTGGTGGGACCCCTGCTGGTCGGCCAGAACCCCTTCGGCAGCGGCAGCGCCACCTTCTTCTGGCAGGTCCTGCTCTACCTGCTGGCCACGAGCATCGGTGCCATCCTCGGCCACCTGCTCCTCACCACCCTGGGCCGCGACTACCGCTCCCAGCGCCTACAACGCCTGGCCCAATCCGCCCCCACCAAACCCCGCCGCTAACCCCCACCCCCACCCCCTCTCACCCACCCCCACCCCCTGATTCGCCCCGTTGATCATGAGGTTGGCGGCAGTTGTCGATCTCCACGATGCCGCCAACCTCAT
>NZ_JBEYUI010000049.1:0-13125 GCF_040643455.1 Micromonospora sp. NPDC047134 | reverse complement strand
GAGGCGGCAGGCGCGACGGCCATCATCATCCCGCCGCCGTCCATCCCGCAGGGTCCGCAGTTCTTCGTCAACCGGCCCTTCCTGTACGTCATCCATGACTGGTACACCGGCGTACCGTTCTTCCTCGGCCGGGTCCACGACCCACTGGTCAGCGCGTAGCCGCCTCGACAACACGATCCCGCCCGGGCACCGCAGGGTGCACCTCACTGGTCGTCAGCAGGAGCGCCAGGACCAGTGGGACCGGGTCCGGGGTTGGGATCGGGGGTGGAACGGCCACTCGCGAAGACTGCGGTCAGCGCGAGCACGAGCATCGCCCCGGTTGCCAGAAAGAATGCAAGTTGGGTGCGAATGCGAAAGCCAATGTCGGCACTCCGCACCTCCGCACGATGGCTGGTCCTGACCTATCAGTTTGCGCCTGGACATGCCACCACCCTTTGGGGCTGTCGTCAGACAGTGTGGGGCAGCAACGCCACATGTCAGATGGGGATGACTGGTCCCCCACCGGCGAGCCCGCCGTACAGGCCGGGCTGCCCGGTCAGCACGTCGCAGCAGAGGTCGATCGCGGCCAGCACGGCGCTCGCGGCGTCGAGCCGGCCCACGGTGTCGTGGGTGATGGCGAGTGCCCGCCACGATTCCGGGTCCGGGGTGAGGATCAGGGCGGCCGGCAAACCGGTCAGGAGGTCCAGGCGGGTGGAGTCGGCCACGATCCGGGCGGCTTCGGCGAGGCACAGCACCGGCAGCCCGAACACGGCGCCGGGTTCGTCGGCGACTTCGGCGATGACCTCTCCCACGTCGATGGACTCGCGGGAGAACGCCACGATCGCGGAGGTGTCGAGGATGACCCTGACGGTGACGTCTTCCACGCGGCGGTCAGGCGGCGGTGCGGTCGGTCAGGCCCAGCTGCTCACGCGCGGCGGCGTCCAGCTCCGGCGTCCACCGCTCCCGGGCCGCTTGCAGCCGGCGGCGGGCCCGTTTCCGACCTTCGTCGGTCACCGTGATGCCCACCGCGGCGAGGACCGCCGTGGTGTCGGTGCCGGTGTCGGGGCTCTGCTGGGCCATACGGGCAGGATACCCCCACGGTGCCGGCCCAGTCACCCACCACGCAGTACGGCCCCCACCCGGGCGGGGTGGGGGCCGTGTTGGTGCGGGCGGGTCAGGTGGTGCAGTAGGCGACCAGCCAGTCCGGCAGCGGGTCAGGTTCCGGGGTGAGGTGCTTCGCCGCCTGCACACCGGTCAGGACCTGGCCGATGGCCCGGTCCAGGTCCGCACGGATACCCAGTCGGCGTCGATGCTGCCGAGCGCCCGACCAGCGGCCATGGCCAGCCGCAGGACCCGGGCGGCGTCGGTGAGGTGCTGGGCCAGCTCGGCGCGGGTCTCGTGCACCCGGGCGGCCAGGTCAGCGGCGGCCGTATGCGGGGGTAGAACGGGCTACCCGGGTCGGCCGGGGCGGCGCACAGGTCGTCGCGGTCATCGGCGGGGGCCGGGCAGGTCCGTACGGTCGTGGGGGCGGTCATGCGGGCTGTCCTTCGAGTGCGCGGGCGGCGACGGTGCCGCCGTGCTGCTGGACCAGGGTGTCCAGGTCGGTGATGATGGCGGGCCAGATGTGCCGTTCCCACAGGTGGGCGTAGCGGCGCATCGGTTCCAGCGGCACCCCGACGTCGGCGAGCGCCGATCCTTCGGCGTCGGTGAGTTGCCGGAAGAACTCCCGGTACGTCTCGGGGGTGACGCGGATGGCCTTGGCCCACAGCACAGGCCCGGGCCGCCGGGTGCGGCGGTGAGCATCCGGGCCAGGTCACGCATCTGGGTGGCGGCCTGCCCGTACGCGATGGCGGTGCCCCCCACTGGGTCGCGGCTTGCGGCTGGCCGCTGGCGGCGGCCGGGTTGGAGGCGCTCTCCTCGTGGTCGGCGTACCGGCTGAACTGGTCGGCGATGGCGGTGCAGATCGCGGCGGCGAGCGCGGCCGGGTGCAGTGGGCGACCAGAGCGGTGATGGTAAAGGTCGAGGGTTGGCTACTCGGGTCACGACGAGGCGGGTGACCTCTTGGATCCGCTGGCCCCTGCTCGGCGATTCGCATCTCTAGCAGGGGCGTTAGCCATGAGCTGGTGTCCCCCGGCCATGCCGACGCAGATGCCCACTCGGTGACGGTGTCACCGCCGGTGGTGTGCCCGACCCCGACCCGGCCACCCTGCTGTACTGAGTCGCTGACCTCCAGCATCTAGGTGTCCGGCTCCTCCGCGCCGTAGGGCCACACCTGGGCGAGGCTACGGTCATGGTCGGAACCGGTCGGGCGACCCGCGCATTCCTTGAGTAAGTCCTCGGACAACCGGCCGCCACCGAAATCGTCAGCCTCATGGCGACGCTCCGGCTGCCACGCGGGCATCTGGTTAAGCGCTCCACGGCGCCGCCGAACAGATCCATGGGGCCGCCCGTGGCGCACTCCCGCCTGCTGCTACGTCATGGGCAGGTCTGCTCGTACGGCAGGTTGGGCACATGGCGTGCCCACTCCCGGCGGTCGAGTCCCCGCCCGGCCCGGGTGCAGGCCTGCGTCACCGGGTCGGCCTGGGCCTCGGCGACCTCGGCCAGGGACCACAGGTAGACGAGGTTGTCCGCCCCGCCGGTGGCCAGGGTGCGGCTGTCCGGGCTGAAGGCGACACCGAGGATGACGGCGCGTTGGCTGCGGGCGCCGATCAGCCCCTGCGGCCGGGCCGGGTCGCTGACCTCCACCAGGGCGGTCGACTGGTCGTTGCTGCCGGTGGCCAGATGGCGTCCGTCGGGGCTGAACGCGAGGGCGCGTACCCAACTGGTGTGGTTGGGCAGCGGCGCACCGATCACGGTGGGCCGGGTCGGGTCGCGTACGTCCCAGAGCATCACGCTGGTGTCCAGGCTGCCGGTGGCCAGGGTGTCCCCGGTCGGGGCGAAGGCCAGCGTGGTGACCTGATTGGTGTGCGAGGTGAGTCGGCTCAACTGGCGGGGCTGGCTGGGGTCGCCCACCGCCCAGAGGGTCGCCGTGCCGTCGAAGCTGCCCACCGCCAGGGTCTCGCCGTCCGGGCTGAACGCCACCGTGGACACCCCGGCCAGGTGGCCGCCGAACGCGCCGAGCCGGCGGGCCGCCGCCGGGTCGGTGACGTCCCAGAGGGCGGTCATGCCGTCCCCGCCGCCGACCGCGAGCAACCGCCCGGTGTCCCGATCCGGGCGGAACGCCACCGAGGTCACCGGTCCGGGATGGCCGGGCAGCCGGGCCACCTCCCGGGCGGCGTCGGTGACGAGGTCCCAGAGGGCGGCGCCGTCCTGGCCGCCGGTGGCGAGGATCCGCCCGTCCGGGCTGAAGTCCACCGCGTGCACGCCCCCGGGGTGTGCGGCCAACGGGCCGCGTCGGCGTGGCTGCACCCCTTCGGCCAGGTCCCACAGGTTCGTCCGACCGTCCGCGCCGCCCGTGGCCAGCAACCGCCCGTCGCCGCGGAACCGGACCGCATGGACCTGACCGTCGTGACCGCCCAGTCGGTACTGGACGTTGAGCCCGGCACCGGCGCCCCCGCGCCAGAGGACCACCGTGCTGTCCGCGCTCGCGGTGGCCACGGTCTGCCCGTCGGGACTCACCGCTACCGCGTTGACCCAGGTCGTCCGGGTGGCCGACACCAGGGTCGTGCGGATCTGACGGGCCGGATCGGTGACGTCCCAGCGCCGTACGGAGCGGTCCGCCCCGACGCCGATCACGTACTGGCCGTCGGGGCCGGACACCCGCAGGGCGCGTACGCTGCCGGTGGGCCCGGTGAGCTCACCGATCCGCTTCGGCCGGGCCGGGTCGGTCAGGTCCCACAGCAGGATGCCGTCCCCGCCGCCGCTGGCCAGCCGACGGCCGTCCGGACCGAAACCGAAGGCGCCGACGCCGTCACGGTGGCCGGTCAGTTGTCCTACCCGGCGGGCCCGTACGGCGTCCCAGACGAACGCCTGGCCGCCGAGGTCGCCGCTGACCAGGGTCCGTCCGTCCGGACTGAAGGCGACCGCGCTAACCCACCAGCCGGAGTGGCCGCTCAGGTCGGCGGTCCGCCGCGGCCGGGTTGGATCGGTCACCTCCCAGAGGGTCAATCCGCCGCCGCTGTCGCCGACGGCCAACCGGCCCCCGTCGGGGCTGTACGCGACGCTGGACACCACGGCCGGTTGGCCGGTGGCCGTGGCGATCCGGCGGGGCTCGGCGGGGTCCGCGACATCCCAGAGGGCGATCGTGCCGTTGCCGTTGCCGGCGGCCAGGGTGCGCCCGTCCGGGCTGAAGGTCACCGCGTCCACCCGGGGGGTGCCGTCGAACTCGCCGATCTTGCGCATCGACTCGGGGTCCCAGAGCAGCACCCGGCCGTCCGCGCCGCTGGTCGCCAGCAGTCGGCCGTCGGGACGGAAGCTCAGGGCGGTGACCGCGCCCCGGTGTCCGGTCAGGGTGCCGGCGTACGGCGCCAGCAGGGAGGCGACCAGGCTGGCGGTGCTAGAGCGGTCATGGTGCAGCCGGTCGGCGGCCAGCGCGAGCATGAGGGCTAGCTGTGGCGCGTTGTCCCGCAGTTTCTCCGCCTGGTCGAGCAGGGCCCCGGCGGTGGCGGCCCGCTGCTGCTGTCGGGCCTCGCGTTGACCGCGTACCGCCAGGCCCGCCGCGGTCAGCGAGGCGAGCAGGAGGAGCACCAACGCGCCGACGGTGACCTGGCGGGCCCGTCGGCTTCGTTGCTGAGCGCGGAGGCTGCGGTCGAGGAATTCCGTCGCGGTGGCCGTCAGCGCCGGATGCCGCTCCGGGTCGGCCTGCCACCGGGCCACCGCGCGTACGACGGTGGTGAGCTGGTCCCCGACATACAGGTAGGAGGCGTTGCGGTCGTGCTGCTCCCAGGCGTCGGCCGCAGCGAGGAGTTCATGCTGCCGGGTACGGTCGGCGCGGTCGGATTCGAGCCAGGTGCGCAGTCTCGACCAGGTGGCCAGCAGGGCGTCATGGCTGATCTCGATGCCCTGGTCGGCCGCTATCAGCAACCGTTGCCCGGTGAACGCGTCGACGACCCGGTCGACCCGATCGGTCTCGCCGCAGAGTCGGTGCAGATCCGCCCGGTCCAGCCTGCGGCGGACCAGGCGGCCGTCCCGGGTGGGCACGGTCAGGCAGGTGAACACCGACCGGGCGGTGGCGCGCAGGTCCTCGTCGAGGCCCTCGTACACCGCCTCCGCGCTGGTCTGCACCGCCCCGGAGACACCACCGGCGCGGCGGTAGCCGAGCACGGTCAGCCGGTCACCCTCGCGATGCTCCCAGGTGACCCGCATCGCCTCGGACAGCAGCGGCAGGACCCCGACGTCGAAGCCGCCGGCCCCGCGCAGGTCGTGCAGGACCGCCTCCAGCAGTTCCGGGGACACCAGGACCCCGGCCTCGGCGGCCGGGCCGGCGATCGCCGCGGTCAGCTCGGACTCGCTCATCGGGCCGACCGTGAAGGGGCCCTGCTGCACCGCCTCGCGTAACCCGGCGAGAGTCATCAGCGGGTCGAGGAAGTCGGCCCGGACGGCCAGCACCACCAGCGCCGACGCCTGCGTCGAGTCGGGCGCGGGCCGGGCCATCGCCTCCAGGGCCTGCACGAAGGCCCGCCGATCGGGTTCCGGGCCTGCTGCGGCCAGCGTGAACAACTCCTCGAACTGGTCCACCACCAGCACCAGGCGGCCCTGGTCCACCCCGACGGCGCGCAGGGCCTGGGTGGCGATCAGCGCGGCCCGATCGGGGTCGTCGCGCAGGGAGACAAGCACCGACCCCGCGTCGAGGCCGGCGAGGTCGGCCAGGTGCAGGGCGAGTTCACGCAGCGGGGACGCCGTCGGGGTGAACACCCGCCGGGGCCAGGCCGCCGAGCCGGCCACCAGCCGTCCGGCGGCGAGCTGGGGGAGCAGCCCGGCCCGCAGCAGCGACGACTTGCCCGCCCCGGAGGCGCCGATGACCAGCAGCGGGCCGCCCACCTCCAACTGCTCACCCAGCCGTTGCAGCAGCCGGGCCACCAGCTCACGGCGGCCGTAGAAGACCTCGGCGTGCCGTTCATCGAACGGGGACAACCCGAGGTACGGATTGCCGCTCCATCGGGCGGCCGGGCCGGTGTCGGAGGCACCCGCGTCCCGGGTACGTGCCTCCACCCGCTCAACGGTGTCCAGGATCCGCCGCACCGACAGGGCCAGCTCACGGGAGCGTTTCTGCTCGGCCCGCCCGTGTTCCCGGATGCCCCGCAACTCCTGCTCGATCTGCCACATCGAGTCGCGTACGGCGGCAAGGGCGAAGCTGAACTCGCCGAACTCGCCGCTCAACCGGGACAACGACACCGCGAGGGTGTGCTGGAGTTCGCGGTCGCCCAGCTCGATTGCGGTACGTAGCGCCACCTCGATCGCGCCCACCCGGCCCAGCAGCTCGGCGGCCTCGGTACGCAGTTGCCGGGACTCCTCGTCCTGGCTGGCGAAGGCGGCCTCGATCCGTTCCGCCAGCGCCTGCTGGAGGCGCAAAGGATCGGGTGGCCCGCCATCGGGGCGCAGTCGCTCGGTCAGCCGGGTCAGCACCTCGGTCAGCACGTTGGCCCCGACCGAGCCCAGCACCCCGGCCCCGGCCAGCAGCACCGGGCCGGTCACCGTCCCGGCCGCCGCCACCGGCACCGCCGCCCCGGCGACCAACAGCCCGACCAGCGCGGGTGCCGAAGCCCGGCGCAGGGCGGAGCCACCACGCCGCACGGCCTCCGCCACAGCGGTGCGTGCCGACGAAACCCGGTCCGCTCGCAGCGGATCGCCCCCATGGCCGGCCATCGATGGCACGATATCGGAGGGTTGCCGCGAGATCAACGCACCGTAGCGTTGGCTGGGTGCATCGGTCACTGACAGGGTGGGGTGAACGGCGCTCCGGGGACGTACTGGTGCCACTCGTCCGGGGTGATTTCGGCCCCGGCCGTGGCGCAGATCCACCCGGCCACCCGTTCGGGGTCCAGTTCCCACAGTCGGATACCGCCGTGGGAGTCAGCGGCAGCGAGGGTGTTCCCGTTCGGGGCGAAGGCCACCGTGTAGGCGGCGCCTACCGACCGGGTCAAGGTCACCTCCACGGCCGGTCGCCGGGTGTCCCGGACGTCCCAGAGCCAGACGGACCCGTCGGTCGCCGCGGCGGCCAACCGGGAACTGTCCGCGTCGAAGGTGACCCAGTAGATGCCGCCGATCGGGCCGGTCAGCGCGGGTCCCAGGGGCTGGGGTCGGGTCAGGTCGGTGACGTCCCACAGCCGGATGGTCTTGTCCGCGCTGCCGACGGCCAGGGTTCGCCCGTCCGGGCTGAACGCGACACCGTAGGTGTAGCTGCTGAACCCGCCCAGGGCGGTGTCCAGCGAAACCGGCCTGGTCGGCTCGGTGAGGTCGATCAGTCGGACGGAGGTGTCCGTGCTGCCGACGGCCAGGGTGCTGCTGTCGACGCTGAAGCTCAGGGCGAAGATGATGGCCCCGGTGCCGGCGACGGTGGCCAGGGCGGTGGGCCGCTGCGGGTCGCGCACGTCCCACAGGTACACCTGGCCGTCGTCACCGGCGGCGGCCAGCAGGCGCCCGTCCGGGCTGAAGGTCACCGCTTGGAGCAGGTCGGTCGGCCCGGTCAACGGGGCACCGAGCCGGACCGGTCGGGCCGGGTCGGCCACCGACCAGAGAAGCACCGTCCCGGCCCGGGTGCCCACGGCCAGGGTCGTGCCGTCCGGGCCGAGGGCGGCGGTGGCGGCGAAGGGCGCCAGCCCGGCCGGACTGACCAGGGGTACGCCCACCTGGCCGGGTTGCCGTGGGTCGGCGACCTGCCAGAAACGTACGGTCTCGTCGCGGCCGGCTGTCGCCAGCAACTCGCCGCCGGTGCCGAGGAAGGCCAGGTTGAACACCGCCGCGGGGGAGCCGCTGAGCAGCGGGCCGGGTGGCCGCCAGACCCGGACGACCCCGTCGAGGGCGGCACTGGCCACGGTCCGTCCGTCGACTCCGAAACTGACCGAGGTCACCGTGTCCGGGTGCGGCATGCGCAGAAGCACCCGTCCGTCGTCGCGGGCCCACACCGTGATCGCCTTGTCCGAACCGGCGCCGGCCACCTGCTGCCCGTCCGGGCTGAACGCGACGGAGTTGACCCAACTCGTCGGGCCGGTCAGCGGCTCCCGCACGGGTCGGGTCCGTCGAGGGTCGGACACCTCCCAGAGCCGGACACTGTGGTCCCGGCTACCGCTGGCCAACGTCGTACCGTCGGGGCTGAAGCCGACCGTCGTCACCACCCCGGTGTGCCCGGTCAGCGCCGGACCCAGCGGTTTCGGTCGCCCCGGCGCGGCCACGTCCCACAGCCGTACGGTGCTGTCGGCGCCGCCGGAGGCGAGCAGGGTGCCGTCCCGACCGAACGCCACCGACTGCACCGGCCCGGTGTGTCCGTGCCCGGCGGGTCGAGGGGTGACCTCGCCCGGCGCGGAGATGTCCCACACCCGGATGCTCTGGTCGGCGCTGCCGGCGGCGATCAGTCGCCCGTCCGGGGAGAAGGCCACGGAGTAGACGGTCGAGGTGGCGCCCCGCAGCGGATCGAGGCGGACGGGTTTGGCGGGATCCCGGATGTCCCAGATCCACACCGCACCGTCCGCGCTGCCTGCGGCGAGATACGAGCTGTCCGGACTGAAGGCGACCGAGTAGACCGGACCGGCGGGCCCTCGCAGTGGTTCTCCGACCGCCACCGCCGGAGAGTCCGGGTCGTCGGTGCGCCACAGTCGCAGCGACTGGTCCAGGCCACCGGCGGCGAGCAGCCGACCGTTGCTGCTGTGCGCCACCGCCTGCGCCCCGGTCCGGAAGCCGGGCAGCCGGGTCGCGGCGGGCGTGACGTAGGCGTCCAGCAGGCTGGACCTGGCCTCGACCGTCGGTGCCATCCGGTAGGCGGCCAGGCTCAGTTGCATGGCCAGCGGGACGTCGGAGTCCCGTAGCCGGTCCGCCCGTCCGGCGGTGAGACGTGAGAGCGCCTGGTTGCGTTCCTCGACCGCCTCCTGACGCTGGGCGTTGGCGGCGGTGCGTTGTTGGAAGGCGTACCCGGCCAGGCCGAAGGTCAGCAGGGACAGGGCGGTCAGCACCCCGACGAGCTGGTGGAGTCGACGGGTACGCCGACGGGTGTGGCGGGCGCTGGCACGGAGGAACTCGACGGCTGCCGGCGACAGGTCGTGGTGTCGGCCCGCGACCCAGCCCTGGGCGGCGGCGAGCCGGTTACCGCGATACAGCAACCCCGGGTCGCGGTTCTCGCGCCGCCAGGCCGCGGCGGCCGCGGTCAACTGTTGGCCGATCACCAGCCCGTCGCGGTCCGCCTTCAACCATTCGCGCAGACTCGGCCAGGCGGTGATCAATGCCTCGTGACTGATCTCGACGGTGTCGGTGTCCGCGGTGAGGAGCCGCTTTTCGACGTACCGTCCGAGGATGTACTCCAGTTCGGCGGAGTGCCTGCGGGGAAACTGCTCGCGTAGTTCCGCCATGCCGACCCGGCGTCGAGTGTCCGCCGCGTCGGGATTGACCTGCACCAGGGTCAGGAACAGCCGGCGAGTGAGGTCGCGCTGTTCGGTGCTCAGGCCCTGGGAGATCTGCTCGGCGCTGGCCGCGACCGCACCCGCGATCCCGCCGACGGCGAGATAGCCGGCGATGGTGAGCCGGGCTCCCTGACCGTGCTGCCAGGTGGCGTACAGGGCGTGCGACAGCAGCGGCAACACCCCGGCCTCCGGTGCGGCCGTGGCGCCGCGTGGCAGCACCGTCCGGAGCAACAGTTCGACGAACCCGTCCTCCACCTCCATGCGGGCCTTCCTGGCCGGCTCGACGATCGCGGCGCGAAGCTCGTCCTCGGTCATCGGCCCGACGGTCAATTGGCCGCTCAGCAGCGCCGGAATCAGCGGCAGATAACGCAGGGCGTGGGCGTAGAAGTCGGCGCGCAGGGTCACGACGACGACCGCTCCGCCGGGGCGGGCGGCCAGACCGGCGATCATCTGAATGAACCGCTGGCGCTCGTCCTCCGACACCCGAGCGGCGAAGACCTCCTCGAACTGGTCGACCACGACGAGTCGACGCTCGGCCGGTCGGTGGCCGGGCCCGGTGGAGGCGAGCTGCTGGGCGAGAGTGACGGTGGGTTGGTACCCCGGCTCGGTCAACGTCACCGACCAGGCGGACGAGTCGGGTTCCTCGGCCCGCAGCGCCGCGATCAGACCGGCTCGGACCAGCGACGACTTGCCGGAACCGGAGGCGCCGACGACGAACTGGAGGCCGCCGCCTTCGTCGGCCAGCTCGGTGACTTTGTGGATGAGCTGCTCGGTCAGTGCGCCCCGCCCGTGGAACCAGGCGGCGTCCTCCGGCTGGAAGCTCGCCAGACCCGGATACGGCGCCTCCCCGACCGGTCGGGGACCCGGCGAGCGTCGTAGCCGCTGCCAGGCCCACAGCCAGCCCTCGATCTCAGCCGCGCCCACCCCGCAGGCGGACAACACCCGGATCAGCAACCCACGGGAGGAGGTCGAGGGGAGACCACGGCCTGCGAACCATTCGCCGATGGTGCTGTGTGCGCCGTTGGCGCCGGCTCTGGAGGCCACCTGTCGAACGGTCAGGCCCGCCCCCATCCGCAGTGTGGTCAGCGCCTGTCCGAACTCGGCGCGGGTGCGGATCGTGCGGGGATCGAAGTGCTCGTCAGCCGTCCATCGCTCGTCTGGCATCGCAACTCCGTCGTCGGAGGAGACCGGAAGCGGTGGTAACTCGATGCGATTTCAGGCTACGAAGCGAGGTCAAGCTGCTCGGCGGGGTCATGCGGGAGGGCGGCACGTCGGCCACCCCGGGAGCGCCGCTTCGGCGGTCGGGCAGCCCAGTGCGGCGCCGCGGCGATGGACCGTGCGCCGGCCGGTCGCCGCTGGCCGGTGATCCCCCAGACCAGATCGTCGATGTCGGTGTGGGAGCGGAGTTGCACCGCCCGGAACTCGCGGAGGAACAGCGGAAGTTCCGGTTTCCAGTCGAGTTCGCCGAGCACCACCGGGATGACCGGCAGACCACGGTCGACGAACTGACTGATCGCGGCCCGGACCTCCATCGCCTCCCAGGGCCCGATGCCGGTCGGCCCGATGAACAGGGCCACGCTGCGGCAGATGCGAAGGGCCTGCTCAAGCGCGACCTGGAAGGGGGTGCCGGGCGGCAGGTCGTCGAGATCGAACCAGGTCTGGACGTTGGCGGAGCGCAAAGCGTCGACCACCAGTCGTACGGAGGCCGCGTCCGCACTGTGGTAGCCGATGAAGACGTCGTACTGGGCGGGGTTCGGGGTCACCCGGGCCGGGGGCGCGGTCGGTTGGGTGCGGGTGTGCCGCAGGATTCCGAACAGCCGGTTCTCCAGCCTGCTGCGGTACGAGTTCGGTGGGGGAGCGGGCGATGACTGGAAGACCCGGCGAAGCCGGAACCCGATCTCGGGCCGCTGGAACAGGGTGGGCCCCAACCGGTCGAGCAGGGTGAGCAGCCGCAGGCTGTCGAGTTCGGAGATCGAGGCGTACCGGTCGGGTTGTTCCAGGTGCCGGAGCAGGTTGCCGACGGAGCGGTCGAACTGATTGATCGACTGCGGCAGCCGTTGCCGGGCGTCCAACCGCGCGTCGCCGTAGTGCACCGCGTCGAAGTGCAGGTCGGCCCGGGTCAACTTGCTGCATCGGCGGAGCAGGAACAGGTAGCGGTGGAGGGCCTCCTCCCCGCCGGAGCTGAGGATCAGTCCGACGTACCCGAGTTGACGGCACAGCGAGCCCTTGCCGGGTGCGGCGTTGCTGATCACCTCCGACACGGTCGCCCGGTTCTCGGCCGTACCGTTGCGGGCCAGCACGTGCAGCGCGTGATGCTGGAGAAGGTCCCACCGGCCGTGCGGCTTCGGCACCGCGACCGCCCGCAGGGCCGTCAGTGCGAGCCTGCGGTGCTCCGCCAGTTGGTCACCGCCGGTCTCGCCGAGGGCAAGCGCCAGGCCCAGGTAGTGATTGACCGGATAGCGCAGGTGCCGGTGGATGGTGCTCGGCGTCAGCAGGGCCCGGAAGTCGCCGGTGCTGGCGGCCCTGGTCCACTGGCGGAAGACGTACGAGGCGTCGATCAGGTGGCGGTTGACGGCCCCGGCCCGGTCGCGGTCGGAGGCGATGATCTCGTCGGCTGCCCGGGCGGCGACGAAGTCGAGCACCGTGGTGGTGAGCTCCTCGGCGGGGCAGTGCGCCAGATGTGCCAGGGCGGTCATCGTCCGGCGAAGCTGGTGGAGATTCTCCTCAGCCGACTTCAGCGTCAGCAGGTGTTCCAGATCGCCGGGGCGGCCGATCTCCGCAGCCAGGTCACCGATCACCCTCCGGGGAATCGGGGTGTGTCCGGACACCCACCGGTGCACGGCGGGCCGGGGATAGCCGACGGCCTTACTCAACGCGCGTACGGTCATCTTCCGCTGGGTCAACGCGGCGTGGATCCATTGTCCCGGGGTGGGCAGTAACAGATCGGTCATGGGCTGTCCCCTCGTGACGGGACCGACCATGATCTTGAGCTAGGCCGATCCCTGGCGGACGGTCTTTCATCCAGCGAAACCGAAGCCGCCCTGGTCAGCCACCTTTTACGAGTTAGTCGTACAACTCCGGACAACCGGCAGAGCCCCAGCCGGGGGGTGCCACGGTGCGCTCCGATCTCGGCCGACGGGGTGCGCTCCATAGTAGAACTTCAATGAATTTGAGTCGTTGACCTGGTTTTTTCCCGATGGACTGCACTACGGTCGGAACATGGTCTCGCGTCGATCGGTGCTGCGGACCGTGCCGCTAGCGGCCGCCGCCCTCACCGCCACCCCAGGTCAGTCCCGTTGGCTCAACGAACCGTCCACATCGACCCATCCCGCTCGCGTACCCCCCGATCCTGCCACGATGGCCGCCGCCGCGACCGCGGTGCGTGGCTTCTCGGCCGACCTCTACCGCGAGTTGGCCGCCACCCGTCCCGGTGACAACGTGGTGTGCGCGCCCTACTCCGTGGGGCTGGCGCTGGCGATGGCCAGGGCGGGTGCCGGGTCCAGCACGGCGGCGGAGATGGATGCCGTGCTGCACGCACCGCATCCCCGACCGCAGGCCCTCGACAGCGGCCTCAACACGGTCGAACAGACCCTGGCCA
>NZ_JBEYUI010000048.1:0-13658 GCF_040643455.1 Micromonospora sp. NPDC047134 | reverse complement strand
CACGGCCGCTACCATGCCGAGTCGAGATCGCAGATAGTCCAAATAAGTGTTCCACCGGACACCCCCACCCCCACCCCCACCCCGCCCCCTCGCGCCCTACCCCAGCCCTCGCCGATCTTGCACTTTTTGTCCGGGCAAAGCCCTCAAATAGGGCGATCGGGCGACCGAAAGTGCAAGATCGGCGAGGTTGGATGGTGGGGTGGGACGGGATGTCGGCGTGGGTACATGTGTTCGGGGGGTCGGCTGCTAGCGTCTACGGGGTGTCGCGCAGCCGCACCGAACGCCTGGTCAACCTGGTGATCTGTCTGCTGTCTACGCGGCGGTTCCTGACCGCCGCGCAGATCGCCGCGACCGTGCCCGGTTATGAGCACGATCCGGACGATGCCCGCGAGCACGAGGCCTTCCAGCGCAAGTTCGAGCGGGACAAGGCCGAGTTGCGGGAGTTGGGCGTGCCGCTGGAGACCGGCACGGCCAGCGCCTTCGACACCGAACCCGGGTATCGGATCGCCCGCCGGGAGTACGCCCTCCCGGAGATTCCCCTCGAGCCGGACGAGGCCGCTGCGGTGGGCATCGCCGCCCGGCTGTGGCAGCACGCGGGACTGGCCGCCGCCGCCTCCTCCGGCCTGGCGAAGCTCCGCGCCGCCGGTGTGGACGTGGACCCCCACGCCACCCTCGGGTTGGAGCCGATGGTCAATGTCGATCCGGCCTTCGCGCCGTTGACCGCCGCCGCCCGGGATCGCCGCGAGGTCCGCTTCGACTACCGGGTACCGGACCGGGACGCCCCCGACCACCGTCGACTCCAGCCGTGGGGGGTGGTCTGCTGGCGCGGACGCTGGTACGTGGTCGGCCACGATCTGGATCGGGACGCCACCCGCTGTTTCCGGTTGTCCCGGGTGGTCGGCACGGTCCGGGTCACCGGGGTGCCCGGCGCCTACCAGCCGCCGCCCGGTGTCGACCTGATCAGCCACGTGGCCAACTGGTCCGGCCCGACCGAGCACACCGGCCGGGCCACCGTCCTGGTCACCCCCGGGCGGGCGGCCGGGCTGCGCCGGGTGGCGGTCGAGGTGACCTCCGGGCCGGAGGCGGACCGGCTGGTCCTGCCGTACAGCGACATGGACCTGTTCGCCAGTCACCTCGTCGGCTACGGGCCCGAGGTGCGGGTGCTTGACCCACCCGAGGTACGCGAGGCGGTCATCCAGCGGCTCAAGGAGATCGCCGCCCACCACGACGACTCCCCGGCGGTCGGCCCGCCGAACACGAGGAGTGAGCTTGTGAGCCCGGCAGTCCCGAACGGAAGGCGGGCGCGATGAGCGCGAAGGCCGGCACCCGTACCTCCGCCGACCGGTTGGCCCGGCTGCTCAACCTGGTGCCGTACCTGCTGGCCCGGCCCGGCATCGAGATCGCCGAGGCGGCCGGGGATCTAGGGGTGACCGAGCGGCAGTTGCGTGAGGATCTGGAACTGCTCTGGGTCTGCGGCCTGCCGGGTTACGGTCCGGGTGACCTGATCGACATGGCCTTCGACGGTGACCGGGTGACCATCACCTACGACGCCGGTATCGACCGCCCGCTGCGGCTCACCCCGGACGAGGCCCTGGCCCTGGTCGTGGCGCTGCGGATGCTGGCCGAGACCCCCGGGGTGGCCAACCGGGAAGCCGTGGAGCGGGCCCTGGCGAAGATCGAGGACGCCGGGGGTGACCTCGTGGCGGCGCCGGTGGAGGTCCGGCTGCCCGGTGACGGGCCGCGGGTCGAGCAGTTGCGGGCCGCGGTGGCCGGGGGGCGTGCGCTGCGGATCACCTACTACACCCGGGCGCGTGACGAGACGACCGAGCGGGTGATCGACCCCCTGCGGATGCTGATGTTCGGCGGTCGGGCGTACGTCGAGGCGTGGTGCCGGAGGGCCGAGGCGGTACGGCTGTTCCGGGCCGACCGGATCGACGCGGTAACCGAGCTGGAGGAGCCGGCCGTGGTGCCGCCGCAGGCCCGCCCCCAGGATCTCAGCGGGGGACTGTTCCGCCCCTCACCGGAGCTACCGCTGATCACCCTGCGGATCGGCCGGAGGGACCGGTGGATCACGGAGTACTACCCGTGTGAGCGGGTCGAGTCCGACGGTGAGCGGTGGGTGGTCTCGCTGCGGGTCACCGATCTCGGCTGGGCCCGGCGCTTCGTGCTCGGTCTGGGTCCGGAGGTCACCGTGCTGGCCCCGGCCGAGCTGGCCGAGCAGGTACGGGACTGCGCCGTGGCGGCCCTGGAGGCGTACGCGACACCGGTGCTGCCCGGCCTGCACCCGGCGGCGACGGGGTCCGGGCAGTAGGCTGACGCCGTGCTGAAGTGGATCCTGCTCGCGCTGGTGCTGGTGCCGTTGATCGTCCTGGTGCTGGCGGTCCGTCCCCTGCTCGGCCGGTTGCCGCAGCTGCGCCGGGCTGCGCTGCGGCTACGGCAGCGGGCCGACGAGGCGATGGTCCTGCAGGCCGCCGCGGAGAACCTCCAGCAGCAGGCCGAGGGGTTGCAGAGCCGGCTGGAGACGACCCAGCAGCGGATGACCCTGATCCGGGCCCGCCGAGGCGACTGAAACGACCACCCCCGGCCGTCGGGCTCCGGCACCGGTCGGAGGCGGATGAGAACCGGTTCGGGCACGAAGATCCAGTCGTCTGGTTGACGGAATACTCGCAGGTGGCCGAGACTTCACCCGCCGGACCGATCCACCACCTCCCGGTGGGTGGCAACAGCCCGCGTCACACGTACGATGGGCTGCGGAACCACCCCCATTTGACACAAGCGACTGGAGCTTCACATGGGTGCCCTCAGGCCCTGGCACATCGCCGTACTCGTGGTCGTGATGATCCTGCTCTTCGGCGCGAAGCGGCTTCCGGACGCGGCGCGTTCCCTGGGTCGTTCGCTGCGCATCATCAAGGCCGAGACCAAGAGCCTGGCTGACGATGACGACCGCGACCTGGCCGGCAAGGCCGACGCGCAGGCCGGCTACCAGCCGCTCACGCCGCAGCCTCCGCAGCAGCAGCCGTACCAGGGTACGGTGCAGCAGCCGGTCGTCGACCCGGTGCAGCGCGTCCGCGACAACTGAGCGAGGGGCTCGACCACCGTGGCCTTCGCCCTGCGTAAGCGTGGCCCGAGCAAGTTCGAACGGGCCGCCGACGGCTCGATGACCCTGATCGAGCACTTTCGTGAGCTGCGTACCCGACTGTTCCGGGCGTCGCTGGCGATCGTGGTCGGGCTGATCGCCGGCTTCGCGCTGGCCCAGCCGGCGTTCGACCTCCTGGCCCAGCCGTACTGCCGGCTGCCCGGCATGATGGTCGACGGTAAGTGTCAGCAGTTCCTGATGCTCGCCCCCGCCGACGGCTTCATCCTCAAGCTCAAGCTGGCGCTCTGGATCGGTCTGATCCTCGGCGCGCCGGTCTGGCTGTTCCAACTGTGGGCGTTCATCGCGCCCGGCCTGCACCGGCACGAGCGCAAGTGGGCGTACGTCTTCGTCACGATCGCGGCTCCGCTGTTCGCCGCCGGTGCGGTGCTGGCCTACTTCGTGGTCGACAAGGGTTTGGCCTTCCTGCTGGAGGCCGGTGTCACCGGCACGGACTCGCAGCTGGAGGTGACCCGCTACATCAGCTTCGTCACCACCATGATCCTGCTGTTCGGGGTGGCCTTCGAGTTCCCGCTGACCCTGCTGATGCTCAACTTCACCGGGGTGGTCAGCGCCAAGCGCCTGCTGAGCTGGTGGCGGGCGGTGGTCTTCATCTGCTTCGCCTTCGCGGCGGTGGCCACCCCCGACCCGGGCCCCTTCGGCATGACCCTGCTGGCCCTCTGTCTGAGCCTGCTCTATTTCATCGCGGTCGGGGTGGCCTTCCTCAACGACCGGCGCAAGGGCCGCGGCAAGGAGGTCTACGCCGGCATCGACGACGACGAGGCCTCCCCGCTGGAGGTGGATCTGGAGCCGGTGTCGGCGGGACGGCCGGTGGACCAGGTCAGCCCGATCGAGCCGCCGGAGCCGATCGTGGCACCCAAGCCGATCGAACGGCGCTACGACGACGTCACCTGATGACGGGCTGCCCCGGTAGCGGGGCAGCCCGCAGGGACCGCCGGTGCGTTGTCCGCCACCCCTGCCTTTAGCGCACGGGGTGTCGCCTGTCAGCGATGCAGTCGGTAATCCGTCACCGGGTCTCCCAGGTGCAACAACTGGGTAATGACTTCTTTACGATTTGTTGTCGCACCCCATCAGGAAGGTCGTTGCCCGTGCGCCGTACGTTGTCCTGCCGCTGGCCCACCTGACCTGAGCGGGCACGGGTGGCACGGTCGGTACGCCGGCTGTGTCGTGGTGGGCCCGTTGCGCGGTCGGTCACCGTGACTGCGCGCGCCCTCCTGCCTGATCGCGGCCCGTGTCATGCGAAGGATCTGGCCCACCACCATTGCCGCCTCGGGAGTCCCGTCTATGGGACTCCCACGGCGGCAGCGCGCGTCCACAGATCGGGAGTCAGCATTGATCCACGTCGTCGTCGCCGAGGAGATGAGTCTGCTGCGCAGTGCGCTCTGCGTGGCATTGTCGAGCGAGGAGGAGATCGAGGTGATCGCCCAGGTCGCCCGGGTGGAGGAGTTGCCCGAGGTACTGCGGCGGCACCAACCCGACGTCGTACTGGTGGACCTGGCTTCGGAGGTCTCCCCGCCGGCCAAGGTGGTCGCCGAGATCGCGGGCGCCGCCCCCGACGCCGCGGTGCTGGCGATGGGCCGCCGGTGGAGCCCGGAGGTGGTGGAGGAGTTGTTGGATGCCGGGGCACATGGGCTGATCGGCATGGATGCTCCGGTGGAGGCGCTGGTCGGGGCGGTGCGGGAGGTCGCGACCGGCGAGCGGGTGATCGACGCGGAGGTCGCCGTGACGGCCCTGCGGCCAGCGGGCAGTCCGCTGACTCGCCGCGAGGCGGAGGTGCTGCGGGTGGCCGCCGAAGGGCTGCCGCTCAAGGACATCGCCCGGCGACTCTTCCTGGCGCACGGCACGGTGCGCAACCATCTGTCGGCGGTGATGCGCAAGACGGGTGCCCGCAACCGGATGGAGGCGGTGTGGCATGCCCGCCGCCACGGTTGGATCTAGCCGACAACAGGATCGCTGCGGCGAGGGCCGGCAGCAGCGGGGTTGCGGAGGCGAGCGCCGGCAGCGACCCGAGCGGGGGCTTGGCTCACCGAGCGGCACCGGTCGGTACGTGTTTGAATGTTGACGGTTCGTGATCCGCCTGGCGGTTCCCGGGAAGGTCGACGTGATCCGTACCCTGCTAGCCCTCGACGGTGCCCTGGTCCGGGGTGCCCTCTCCCTCGTTCTCGCCGCCGAGGCCGACATCAGCGTGGTGGCGGAACTCGACCGGGGTGAGGCCCTTCCCGCGCTGATCCAGGCCCAGCGGCCCGACGTGGCGGTCATCGACCTCGATCTGGTCGGGTCGGCCGGTGCGGCGGGCTGCCCGATGCTGGTGCTGGTCGACCAGCGTCGGGCCCGCCGCCTGCACCGGGTCCTCGTGCCGGGACGCCCCCTCGGGGTACTCGGCAGCGACGTCGCGCCGCGTCGGGTGCTGGAGGGGGTCCGGCGGCTGTCCCGAGGGGAGTCGGTGATCGACGTGGACCTGGTCCAGGCGGCGTTGACCCGGGAGAGCCCGCTGTCGGCACGGGAGACCCAGATTCTCGATCTGACCGCGGCGGGAGCGCCGGTCGTCGAGGTCGCCCGGGCCCTGGGCCTGGCACCGGGCACGGTGCGCAACCATCTCGGGCGGATCGCCCGCAAGGTCGGCGCCCGCACCCGGGTGGAGGCCGTACGGGTCGCCCACGAGGCCGGCTGGATCTGACCCCGGGCGGGCACCGGTGTCCTACGGCGACCTGACCCGGGTGAGCATGGTGCTGTTCCGGCTGCCCAGCTGAGCCCGCCCCGCCCCGACGGGCCGCCCAGTCCGTGCCGCCCGACCGCGCCCGACCGACGGGCCGGGCCTTCACGCCCGGGTGGAGGTCACGGCCTGTCGGGTGTCCGGGGCGGGGTCCTGCCAGTGACCGACCAGTTCCCGGTAGGTGGGGGAGAGGTGCAGCAGTTCCTGGTGGCTGCCGACCAGTGGCCGGTCGCCGTCGAACACCAGCACCCGGTGGGCGCGCAGCGCCGAACTGATCCGGTGGGCGATCACCACGAGGGTGCCCGGGCGGTCGGCGAAGGCCCGTTCGACCCTGGCCTCCATGCCGGGGTCCAGGTGACAGGTCGCCTCGTCCAGGATGACCAACGGGGCCGGGGCCAGATAGGCCCGTACCGCGGCGATGAGTTGACGTTCCCCGGCGGAGAGGGCACCGGGCTCGACCTCGGCCGCCAACCCACCGAGGCGGTCGACCAGTGGCCAGGCGCCGAGGGCCTCCAGGGCCGCCGCCACGGTCGCCTCGTCCGCCTCCGGCCGCAGGTACAACAGGTTGTCGGCGAGGGTGCCGCTGCGGACGTACGCCTCCTGCGGCACCAGCACCCGCAGCCGGGCCAGGGCCTGGGGGGTGGCGGCGGTGACCGGGGTATCGGCCAGGTGCACCCTGCCGGACTCCGGTGGCGCCAGCCCGGCGATCAGGGCGGCCAGGGTGGATTTGCCGGCACCACTGGGCCCTACCACGGCCAGGTGTTCCCCGTGGGCCACCGTCAGGGTGAAGTCGGCGAGGACCGGCTTGGCGTGCGGGCCGTACCGGAAGGTCAGCCCGCAGGCCCGCACCGCCGGCGGCACCGCGGTGGTCCGCGGTGCCGGCCCGAGAGCCGGCGGTGGGGCGACAGGACTGGAGTCGGGCGGCGGGCTGCTGCGCAGGATCCGGTCCAGGGTCACGGCGTAGCGCAGGCCCCCGCCGCCCACCCCCTGCACGAGAGCGTGCAGGGCCGGTTGCAGACCGGTGGTGACGTAGACCAGCGCGCCCAGCACCGCACCGGTGCTCAGCCCCTGGCGCACCAGCCAGGGGGCGGCCAGCAGCAGGATCACCACGGGCAGCCAACCGCCCAGCCCTAGGCTGAGGCTGCGCAGGGCCGCCATCCGGGCCAGAGTCCGCTCGGTGTTCGACTGGGTGACGATTCGCCGGTCGACCGCGGCGACCACCCGGTCCTGCCCGCCGCAGGCCAGGACGTCGCGATGTCCGGTCAGGGCGGCGGCGGCCGAGCGGCCCAGTTCCTCACCGGCGGCCACCTGGGCCCGCTGGTGGGTGACCATCGCCGGCAGCGCCGCCGCGAACACGGCCAGCCCGAGCAGCAGCGGCGCGGCCACCGCCGCGGCCAGGGGCGGCGACAGGGCCAGCAGGCCGAGCAGCGCCGCACCGGCGGTGAACAGGAAACCCCGGACCACCAGCAGCAGGCCGCCGAAGGTGTCCCGGACGACCTCCACCTGTTGGGTCAGCCGGGCCACAGCGGCGCTGTCCGGTCGGCCACCGGCCCGGGTGGCCTCGCGCAGGGCACCGTCGACCACCCGGGTGGCCAACTCGTCACGGAAGGGCTCGACCACGGCACCGAGACTGCGGTACACCCGGCCGGTGGCGACCGCCCCGATCAGCACGGCGGCGGCCAGCCCGGCCAGCCAGGCCAGGCCGGTGGTGAACCGACCGGCCAGGAAGCCCTGGTCGACCGCCCGGGCCACGAGCAGGCCGCTGAGCAGCGCCGGCAGGGACTCGCCCACCGACCAGGCGGCCAGTCGGCCCAGCGGACGGCGGCGGGCCCGCAACGCCGCCCAGGTGGTCCGGCGTACCCCGGTCATCGGGGGTCCCCGGCCGGGGTGAAGATCGCCCGGTAGTCCGGGTCGGCCCAGAGCCGTCGGTGCGGCCCCACCGCCCGCACCCGGCCGTCGTCGATCCAGGCGACCAGGTCGGCCGCGGCGGCGGTCGCCGCACGGTGGGTCACCACCAGCCGGGTACGACCCTCGGCTCCCTCGGCCACCGCCTGGCTGATCCGGTGCTCCGTGGCGGTGTCCAGGCTGGACATGGCGTCGTCCAGGACCAGTACCCGTTCGGCGCAGAAGGCGCGGGCCAGCCCGAGGCGCTGGGCCTCGCCCCCGGAGAAGGGTGCCTCCGACAGCGGGGTGCGGAACCCGTCCGGCAACCGGGCCACGACGTCGGCCACCTGGGCGGCCCGGGTCACCGCCAGCACGGGCGCGGTCGCCGGGTTCGCACCGGCGGGCGGGTCGGCCGACTCCGGGGGCAGGGCCAGACCGATCGCATCGTGGACGGTCTCGCCGACCAGGACCGGCCGGTCGAAGGCGTGTCCGATGCCCCGCCGCAGCGCCGCCGGGCTCAACCGGGGCAGGGGTGTCCCGTCGAGCAGCACCTCACCGGCGTCCGGGTCGTGCAGCCGCCCGGCCACGGCGGCGAGGGTCGACTTGCCGACTCCGGAACGCCCGACGACCGCGAGGGTGCTGCCGGCCGGCACGAGCAGATCCACCCCGCGCAGCAGGGGGCGCCCGTCCTCGCGGTGCACCTCGACCCCGCGCAGCCGCAGCTCACCGCGGCCGGGGGGGAGGGCCTCGTCGCCGTAGCGGCGGGTGGGCCGGGCCAGTGGCTCGGCGATCCGGCTGGCCGCCGCACGGGCGCGTACCAGCCGGTGCAGGGTGGCCAGCACCGCACCCAACCCGGCGCCCAGGGCGGCGTACTGCACTGCGGCCACCAGTTGTCCGGGGGTCAGCCAGCCGACCGTGAGGGCGTACCCGCCGACGGCTATGACGGCCGCCTGCAACAGCGGACCCACCGCGGCGGTGCGGGCGCTGGCCTGGGCCAGCAACCGCCAGCCGAGCGACCCGTACCGGCGTAGCTCCGGCAGGGCGGCCAGCACCCGGTCGCGTTCGGGGTCCACGGTCGCGGCGGCGGCGATGGTGCGGGCCCCGCCGAGGGCCTCTAGCAGCCGTCCGGCGATACCGCCCAACACCCGCTGGTAGCCGGTCACGGCGGCGGAGGCGTCGCTGACGAAGGCCCGCATGAGTACCGCGAGCACCACCAGCCCACCGAGCAGGGTGATCCCCAGCAGCGGCTCGATCAGGATCAGCGCCACCACGCTGCCGACCGGCGGCACCAGGGCGACCACCCCGAACACCACCGCGGTGCCGGCCTGCCCGGCGTCGGCGCTCTGCCCGACCAGCCGGCCGACCAGGTCACCCACCGGGTACCGGCGGACCGTGCGGACATCGCAGGCGAAGAGGTGGCGCAGCAGCCGCCGACGCAGCAGGAGAGTGGCCCTGGCCGTGCCGTAACCGGCGGCCAGGTCACCGAGGATGTCGGTGACCAGCAGGCCGGCGACCAGGGCGCAGGCCACAGCCGGCCACCAAGAGGCCGTACCCCCGACGGCGGCGTCGACGGCGAGCCCCAGGGCGGCCGGAAGCGCGAGTTCGGCGGCGGCGCCGACGAGCGCCACCACCGTGAGCAGGACGGTCCAACCGCCGCCGTCCCGGACCACCCGGCGCAACAGCCGGTCGGCGCCGTCTCGAGTCGGCATCGGCACCTCCCGCGAGAAAGACGTGCGGCCCTGGGCGGGTTCATCGCCCCGCCCAGGGCCTCGCGTGGCGACCTATCAGTTGCAGGTCGTGACGGACAGCGAGCTGTCGCCGCAGAGCAGCAGGCTCGCCCGGCTGCCGCCGCCGGTGCGGTCGGCGGGGGCCATCTCCAGGCCCTGGAGGTCCAGAAGCGCCATGTCTTGTCACCTCCTTCCGTGCTGGTCGGTCTGATCGGATCCCCTCGCATCAGCGAGGGTGTCTGGGGCGCCCGTCAGGGGCGCGAGGAAGGGCAGCGTCACCGGGGCCTGCGCCCGGGCGGTGGCCAGGGCCAGCAGGACCCCTGCGGTGCCGGTGCCCAGGTCCATGGAGAGCCGCAGCAGCTGCTCGCCCGGGAAGGCGGTCCCGTCCGCGTACGGCAGGGCGTGCCAGCCGAGGCGTTCGACCTGCGTGGCCAGCTCTGCGGCCAGGGCCGGGTCGTCCGGGTACGCCGCCAGGTAGGCGATGATGCCGGCCCGCCCGGCGAACAGGCCGGACTGCGCGTAGAAGGGGGACCGGGCGGCGCGCCGTACCCCGGCGCTGGCCTCGGCGAACCGCTCGTCGGCCCGGTGGCGCAGGTACTGGTCGAGCACCAGCCCGATGCCGACACTGCCCTGCCCCAGGTAGGGCATGGTGCGCCAGCCCTCGTTGACCTCCAGGGCGCCGTCCGGACGGACCACGCAGCGGTGCAGGTCCTGCCGCAGTGCGGTGGCGGCGTGGGTCAGCAGGTCGGGCTCACCGGTCAGCTCGTGCAGCCGTACCAGCATCAGGGCCGGTCCGCTGCGACCGCGCAGCAGTCCCGCGTACGAGTGTCGACCACCGCTGATCTCCGAGGTCGGCTCGTCGGCGAGTTGGGTGACCACCCGCTCGGCGACCGACCAGGCGGCCTCGCGCAGGGCCGACTCGCCGGTGCGCCCGGCCAACTCGGCGAGGTTGAGCGCGATTCCGGAGAGGCCACCGGCCAGGCTGTGGTCCAACCCGTCCAGGGGTTGCCGCAGGCAGATGTCGAGCACGTCCAGGGCGTCCTGTCGGCGGCCCAGCAGCTCCAGGGCGTACGCGACGCCGTGCAGCCCGTCGTAGAAGCCGCAGCGGGTGCCGGAGGCCGGTGAGGTGGCCTGGCGTACCAGCCACTGTTCGTGTTCCGGCCAGCGCCCGGCGCCGCTGACGTGCAGGGCGTACAGGACTCCGGCGGCGCCGTGGGCGAGATTGAGCCCACCGCTGCGGAACTGCTCGATGTCGCCGGGGAAGAGTCGGTCCTCGCGCCCGGGTGTGGCGCTGGCCAGGATGGCCCGGGCCAACCGGTCGCGGTGGGCGGATCCTAGGTCGACGGTGAGGTCGACTCGGGGTTCCGCTGCTGCCGGGCTTTCCCCGGTGATCTCCGCGACGGCGGCGTCCAGAAGTTCTCGGGGCACCGGGAACCGCTCGGCGATCACCTCCGCCAGGTGTGCGGCCTTGGCCGGTGCCAGCCGGACCAGTTGGGTCAGCGGCAGGAACAGCGCCAGCCGCAGGCAGGCCAGGGCGTAGTTGTCGACCGCGGGACCGGTGCGGTCCCGGGGGGCGGCGAAACCCTGGTTGCGCAGGCCGGGCCGGCGGTGCCCGTCGATCGGCGCGGCCACCTCGAAGTCGACCAGGGCGATCCGGTCGTCCGGGCGGACCATCACGTTGAACAGGTGCAGGTCGCCGTAGACCAGGCCGCGTTCGTGGATGGCCTTGATGACCTGCTCGACCTGCCGGTGGACCTCCAGGGCCCAGCGGGTGTAGTCGGCCCGGTCGGCGTCCGTGGCGTCGGCGTCGATGAGGGGGTACCGGTCGACCAGCACCTTGTTCAGCGCCCGGCCCTCGATGAACTCCAGCGCCAGGAACCGGTGCTCGCCGAGGGTGAACTCGTCGTGCACCCGGGGCACCTGTGGCAGGTCGGCGAGTCGACGCAGCGCCTCGGCCTCGCGGGACAGCCGGGCCACCGCGTCGGTGCCGTCGGCGTCCAGGCCGGCGTGCGGTCGCGCCTCCTTGAGCACCACCTGGGTGTCGGTGCGCAGGTCCCGGCCGACGTAGAGGCCGCCGCCGTTGGAGAAGTGGATGACCTTCTCGATCCGGTACGGCACCTCGTCCGTGCTGGTGGCGTTGCGGGCGGCCAGGTGGGGTGCCAGGAAGTCCGGCAGGGTCACCCAGTCGGGTACGTGGAAGACCGGGTCGCGCCGATCCGGCACCAGGGTGCCGGTGCCGTCCTCGATCGCCGGTACGACCTGCCCGTCCGCCGAGTGGCAGTAGCGGGCGGCGAAGCCGCCGTAGCGTACGAACACCGGGCCGGTGCCGTAGCGCAGGTCGCTGAGGATGTACGGGCCGGACTCCCCGGCGAGCAGCTCGTCGAGTTCCTTGCAGACCAGTTCCAGCTCCGCCTCGTCGTGCGGGTAGACGGTGACGAACTTGCCGCTGGCCGCCCGGGAGGCGTACTTGGAGTTGCGCAGCAGCAGAGTGCGCGGACCACGCAGGAACTTGAAGGACAGCCCACGCGGGACGCAGTAGTCCCAGACCAGGTCCAGCACCCGCTCGGCGTTGTCCAGGGTGGCCGCCACATGGATCTTCCAGCCCTGCTGGGGCAGCGAGTCGCCGTCCGGGGCGTAGATCAGCCAGTCGTCCAGCGGCTCGGTACGCCAACCCTCCGGCAGCGCTCGCCGGGCCACGGCGAAGGTGGGCTGCTCGACGGCGTTGCCGAGGGAGTCGTAGAAGTGTCGGTCGGCGGCGCAGTAGCTGTCGTAACGGTCGTCCACCGCGATCCCTCCCTCCCCTGATCGGCTCGTCCTCGTGCCCTGCTGGCTGATAAGAGTTTGTCCGTTCGGCCTATGGCGGAGCCAGTGCGTTCCGTCATGAGGTGCAGTGCGTGCCACACAATCGACCGTGACAAATGTCAGGTGAGGGCCGGTGGCCCCGCCGAGGGTCTTCCGCCGCCGGTCGCTTCGATGGCCGGACTGCGCATGACGGCCGATGCCCGAGGGGCCGCCGGGCAGGGCATTTCGGCGGATGCCCGGGGGTGGCCGGGCCGGGTACGGTGCACGCCGTGACGGCAGACGATCACCCCTCGCCGGCCGATCGGCCGATCGCCGTTCTGACCAACCCCACCGCCGGCCGAGGGCGCCATCGGGGACTGCTACCCGAGGTGCTGGACCGCCTGGCGGCCGGCGGTCGCCCCCTGAGGGTGCTGGAGGCCCGCACCCGTACCCAGGCCGAGGCCGCCTGCCGCGAGGCGGTCGCCGAGGGGGCCGCGGCCCTGGTCGCGGTCGGTGGCGACGGCACCATGCACCTGGCCCTACAGGCGGTGGCCGGCACCCCGGTGCCCTTCGGCGCGGTACCGGCCGGCACCGGCAACGACTTCGCCGAAGCCACCGGCTTTCCCGCCGACCCCCTGGCCGCCGCGGACACCATCACGGCCGCCCTGCGCCAGGGACGAATCCGCCCGGTCGACCTGGCCCGGATCACCGGCCCGGACGGCGCACACCGGTGGTACGGCGGGGTACTCGCGGCCGGGTTCGACGCGATCGTCAACGAACGGGCCAACCGGATGCGCTGGCCACGCGGCCCCCGCCGCTACGACCTGGCGATCCTGGTGGAGTTGGCCCGACTACGCCCGCGCCATTACACCCTGCGCCTGGACGGGGTGACCCACGAGACGGAGGCCGTGCTGGTGGCGGTCGGCAACTGCCCCTCCTACGGCGGGGGAATGCGGATCTGCCCCGACGCCGACCCCAACGACGGCCTGCTGGACGTCGTCGTGGGTGGGCGCTACACCCGGCGAACCCTGATCCGCGAGAAGCCGAAGATCTACCGGGGCACCCACGTCCACCACCCGCTGGCGCGCACCTACCGGGCCCGCACCGTGGAGATAGCCGCCGCCGAGATCACCACCTACGCCGACGGCGAACGCTGCCTACCCCTCCCGATAACCATCACCGCCACCCCCACCGCCCTCCACCTCCTCCTCCCCTAAAGCCCTCGCCCCCACCCCCGCCCTCTCGCTCCGTGCCGCCCCGCCCACGCGCCTAGCCCCCGCCGACGCTTCTATAGGTGGGCCGGTTTCCGGGAGGAGTTGGTATCGGTAGGTTCGACGTCGGTGAGCTACGAGTGACTCATGCAAGATCTGGCCGCCAGTAGTTGGTGTGCCGTGGAGTC
>NZ_JBEYUI010000047.1:0-14927 GCF_040643455.1 Micromonospora sp. NPDC047134 | reverse complement strand
TCGGACAACACCAGCGGCGGCATGGGACGCCCTGTCCTCGGCATCCCACCACCCTACACCCAATTATTAGGCGAATTTCTGACGCATGACACTAGAACAACGTCGCTATCTCCATGATCTCTGCGGCAACACCCGCTGGATCGCGCAGCATGTGGAGGTGCCCGCCCAGCATCGTGCGCACCGGCCATCCGCGGGCTCGGGCATCCTCTCGCTCGTCCGCATACGTGTCACCGAAACTGAGGTATCCCGCGGAGACCGCATCCCATCCGTCAGGCAGGTCCACCCGGGCGGTGAGGTACCCGAACGGCACCCGTGCCTGCTCTGCCTCCACCCGGGCGCGCGTCTCAGCATTGGGGAACAACCCGGCCACGGACTCCTCTGGCCACCAGCGCGTCCACGGCGGCAAGTTGCCGTCCGGTTCTACGCGATCACGGAGCATGTCCCTCAGGCCTGCAGGTGCCACGGGCACGATGCCCCTCGGTGGCGGCAACACCGCGTCCACGAAGACGGCGCCGCGCACCGGACGCGTCGTCACGAGCGCCGGGATATACAGGCCCGCGTTGCTGTGGGGCACGAGCACCAGGTCGTCCGACTCGGGAAGCCCTTTCTCGATAGCCGCCAAGACCGCCGCCGGTGAGGACGCCGCCGGGCCGGGCGGCGGGGGCACCGCCGCAGTGACCCCGAAATCGGATCGCAGCGCCGAGGCGACAGGTGCCCACACGGCCGGACCGAGGAAAGGGCTGGGGATGAGCACCGGGGCGATGGCCATGATGCGTTTCTAGCATCCGCGCCGCGGCGCCTACCGCTTCCAGCCTCCGGCGGGTCGGCAGGTGCCGGACGGCTTGCCGTAGATCAGCTTCCCGGAGGGTGTGGTGTAGCAGCGGTCGAGTTGGTCTTCGGCTTGAAACAGCGGGCGCCGGTCGATTTCGACTCCCCGCTTGTCGTAGCTGACCAACTGGGGATCGTCGTCGGCCTTCAGTCGGGCGCCTGCTGTCATCAGGCCGAATGCCCCGCCGGCGAGGCGCGCGGCGGTGGCGTGGCCGTCGCCGTGATCGAGCACCAGCCGCTGGACGCGTTCGCTGACCCGGCCGCTGACGCTGAGGTCCCCGGCGGCAAAGCCGCGAAAAGTCGTGCATAGGCGGTTCATCAACCTGGGACATGGTCCTCGTACGGCCGCTGCCCCGGGGCGTCACGATGGCGGTCCCGGAAATCGGAACCGTGAAACTCGTTGATCCGCGATGGCGTCTTGTGCACGCGGTTCGGCCCCGACCCGACGAACCGACCATGGTGTGCCTGCGGCGTCAGGTGCGGACCGTCAGAGGTAGCAGCGGTGCATGCACCTACTCCCCGTCATTGAGTTCGTCGAGTTCCCGTTCCTCTTCGAGGTCGATCGTGCGCCGGTAGTCAGGGTGGTCTTTATCCATCTTGATGGCCAGGTGCACGGGTGCCGGGTATTGGGTTCTGCCGTCCCAGGACACGGCGTGGTCGCACAGCCGAGCGGCGGCGATGGCGTAGCGGATCGGATTCTCGTCGCAACCGAGGACGACGATCTCGGTAGAGGTGTGGGCGTACCAGGTGTGGCTTCCGGCTTCTACGTCGGCAGTCCACCGGCTGCTGCTTTCGCCGGCACGGCTGTACCTGCGTCCGCCTTTGAACTGGCGGGGGATGTTGGACAGGATCCAGGTGTTACGGGCGCCGTCGAGTTGGTACAGCGCTTCGGTCGTCTTGCCGAGGTACGGCTTTTGTTCCTTCTCTCCGTTCTTGGATTTCACGGTCTTGACGCCATGGACCTCGACGGGACGCGGCAGATCGGTCGAGCCGGACGTCACGCGGACCACGGCCCTGGGCCGGTGCCCGCAGGACCGGCTGTAGCCGGGTAGTGCAGGGCGGCCGTTCACCTGACCCGCGGCGTCCGGCTGGAGGTCGAGGTTTTTGTTGGCTAGCAGCGGCCACAGTGAGCGGCTGCTGTCCCCGGAGACCAAGAGCACGTAGCCGACTGCAGCGGCGAGGTGTGCTCGGAGTTGCCCGAGTGCGGTGTCGATGGTGTCGACCAGGGTGAGGTCCTGCCGGCTGCCCTCGGGGAGGGAATGTGATCGGAAGGCCGTGTTGGCGGTGAAGTAGTCCTGCCAGCCGGAGGGACCGCCGCGAGGGTGTCGTTTGGCCTGGTATGCCTTGACATTCCAGTGCTGGCCGTCAGGGATGAACGCCACGAGCGACCAGCTGATCCTTTTCGGGCCGAAGCGTTTCTGCCCGCGCTGCTCTCGGACGTGGAGCCCGACGAAGGCGATCGGTTCGGTGATTCCGAACCGGCCGTACGCGAGTGCCTGGGTGAGGCGCGGGTGGACGAGGCCGCCGGCACGCAGCAGGTCGGCGACGGCGGCGTGACCCGCATGATCTTTGCGGAGTGTCTTACCCAGGGCGGTCAGTGCATCGTCCTCGGGCGGCGCCTCTGTGTCCTCCTCGTCCGGTTCGGGATCGGCTTGGTCGGTTTCGGCCGGGTCGGGCTCGGGGGCGGAGGTGGCCTGCTTGGTCTTGATGAATTGGACGAGGATCTCGTGTTGGGCGAGCAGTCGGCTCAGCACGGGTTTGGCGTCGATGAGGTCGGGATCCTCGACCTTGCTGTCCTTCTTCCTGGCGGCCTTGCGTTGCGCGGCCCATTTCCGGGCGTCGTATTCCGTTTCGCAAAGGGCGAGTAGGCGGGTTCCGGCCGGCGCATCGAGATGGGGCAGCTTGGCGAGCAGAGCGGCCCGCTCGGTGTGCTCGCCGTGGGCGAGCAGTTGGGCGGCGTGGCAGAAGACGATCTCGACGTTGGGGCCGACGGCGACGGCCTGGTCCTCGGGGATGCCGGTCTCGGCAAGGTCGGGTCGGTTGAGGTGGTACGCCAGCAGCCGCTGCAGGCGGGCGCGGGTGTGTTGCTCGCTGTAGAGGACGAGGATCCGGAGCCGTTGGCAGCCGGAGGCCGAGATGATCGTGGGGAGGGCGTCGTCGTGCAGTAGGTCGCTGTCGCGTCCCAGCGTCAACTGTCGGCGGGCGGCCTTGGGGAAGCGGTGTCCGACGATGTTGCTGGCGGTGATGTTTTCGACCTTCAGGGCAGTCGCCATGCGGGTGCTGAGTTCCCGGATGGTGTACATGCCGACGCCTCGGCCGATGGGGAAGCGTACGGATTTCGGAACCAGGGTGCGGAGCCTGCCGGGGACGCCGGTGAGGTCGCGGTCCTCGGGCCGGATGAGTTCCTCGCCGCGCAGGCGGGACCAGACGGTGAGCGCGAGGTCGCTGGTGCGTTCGATGCGGGTGCCGGACCCGCGGCCCTCGAACGCCAGCGACAGCAGGGGGTCGTCGAGAGAGTGCTGGGCGAGCCAGCCGGTGCGGGCGGAGCTTAGCCAGCGGCTGTACCAGGACACGGCCGGGTCGGCGACCAGCACGGGGTGGCGCATCCAGGGCAGTGTCTTCATGGCCAGCTGCATGCGCAGCGTGGCGTAGTGCAGGTCGTCTTCTTGCTCTTCCCAGTGGCCGGTCCACAGCTGGTCGCTGTCCCAGACCGTTACGTTGCCGTCGGTGTCGTGGCGGAGGATGACGTCGGTGCTGTCGATGGTCCAGGGATCTCCGGAGAGCCGTTCGGCGATCTCCCAGGTGGCGGCTTCCCAGACCCATCGTGGGGCGTCTAGCTGGTCGCCGTGCCACGTGAGTTGATCCCCGAGTCCGACCAGTTCGGGTTCGACGGCGGCGAGTAGTTCGGCCAGTTCGCTGGTGTAGGAGAAGCCGATCTGGTCTTCGGGCGTGTCTAGCAGTGCCTGTTCCCAGATGGTGACCGCGTCGCGGATGTCGTCGGCATGCAGTTGCTTGCGGCTGACCATGAATCTGGGCGGATCGCTCCGTGTGGTCGGATGCACGTTGACCGAGGTCCGGCCGATCGCCCGTAGCGCGGTGCACAGGCCGGCGTACGGCAGGTTGCCACGCGAGCCGGTGGCCTCCTGGTATCGGTCGAGCAGCTCATTCCACACGTCGGCGACGTGGTCGGGGAAGCGGTAGAGGTGCGCGACGCCGTGCAGCTCGGGAGTAATCGGGTAGGCCAGCAGGTGCAGCTTGTCGTCGCCTGTGGTCATCAGCGGTCCTTCGGAGTGTGGTCGATGCCGGCGAAGTCGAGCCAGGAGATCAGGGTGGACCCGTAGATGCGGGCTAGCGCCCGCTGCTCGGCCGGGGACAGGCTGTCGTAGTAGAAGCGCAGCAGGCCCGGCAGGTCGCTGCCGAACTTCGGGTCGTGGAAGGCCCCGTCGACCAGGTACAGCTCGACCGGGGTCCCTCCGCGCCGAGCACGGCCCGCAAGTTGGATGAGGTCGACGAGCATGCCCGCGATGGCCTCGGCCTTGAGGACTCTGCTGAGCCGGCTGAACCGCGGATCGCTGGTGAGCAGCCGGAACAGGCGGCGGTACGCGGCCTCGCGTTGTTCGTCGAGCACGGCGGCCGGGTCCGGGCCGGGTACCCCGATGTCGAGCGCGTACGAGTTGACGCTGGCGAACATCTCGGCCGAATCGGTCGTCAGCTGCGTGGGTGGGCGCACACACACCCAGATCGACGACAGCGCGGATCGGTGACTACCCGGGATCAGGATGTTCAGGCCCCGCGCCACGAGGCTCAGCGGCGCGATCACGACTTTCACCTCGGGATGGTCGCGGGGCAGCGCTTCGAGATCATCGACTAGCACCTGGACCACGCCGTGCGGCAGCGGCACCGTTCGCGCCCGTGGATCCTTGGAGACCACGACCGCCACCCACTCCGGCACGCTGATGTGCGAGGCGATCCCGGCGCCGAGCAGGGCTGCGTGCTTGTAGGAGTTGCCCACGAGCATGCACAGTTCACGGTCGGGGTCGGCCGCTGCGATCTGGCGCAGGTGCGCGTCGAGGTGTTGATCCCACAGGCTGCGCCCGAGCTCGCGAATCGTGTCGGGTTTCCGCGACTCGGTGAGGCCACCGATGTGGATCGGCAGGTACGTCTCGTCGAGGGCCTTGCCGGCCATCGTGGTGAACGCGCCCGGCGTCGCGTCTGTCATCGCGTAGGTGACCTCGGCCTTGATGTGCTCCCGGGCCGCACGTGGAAAGAACGCGGTTGCGGACAGGCCGAGAACGATCCGGGGAACACCGGCGGTGGCCAGCGCCACGGTGCCGCCCAACTGGGCGATGGTGGTGTGGGGATCACCGCCGATGGCCTGCACGGACAGAGTGCCCTGCGGGAACGGGTCGGTGACCTTGTCGACCCGGAACCCGAACAACAGGTAACCCAGCGGTCCGTACGGGATCGTGGCGTGCTGCACGAAGGTGCCGAGCTTCTCGGCGATCACCTGCGCGGCGGGCAGATCGGTACCAGGCGAGGAGGCCGCGAACGTCAACCGCGTCAGCGACTGCTGCAGCGCGCCCAACCAGGTGCGGATCAGCAGGGCGTTGACCACATCGCGGCGCTGGTTCCGGTCACGGACCCGACGCCGAAGTGTCTGATGCAGGCCGTTCTTGACCTCTCTAATCCGGTCCCGGCCGGTGTCGTTGCTGATCACCGATCGCAGAAGAAGTGCAACCCTGCGCATCCGGCGCGGCGGCGTACCCCCGTTCTCCTCGCGGGTATCGGGAAACAGGGCGTTGAACTGCTCGTAGACCTCCACCGGGACGTCTTCGGCCGCCTTGTCGATACCGAACAGAGCCAGCAGCAGCATCCTGTCCTTGGAATTGGGGACGTGCCACCCCGAGCCCGGACGGTCGGGATCGTCCTCCAGCCAGATGTCGTTTTCCAGGACATAGTTGAGGAACTGGTCGGCCAGGAACCGGGTACGCGAAAGCGCGGGCAGCACCTCGCGGTCTTCGGTGGGCAGCAGCATCGCGCGCTGACTGTCAAGCTGGGTCAGCGGCAGCTCCTGGATCCCACCGCTGGAGGCCAGCACCAGCTGGCTGGCGCCGACGTCGAACATGACGCTCTGCAGGAGGTCTACCTCGTCGACGACCAGCACCGGGAACCGGCGCATCAGGAACTCGAGCACCGACACCCGGCCGTAGTCCAAGCCGTCGATCCGAACCGGAACGGGCACGGTCCCGCTGATCAGGTTGTGGTGGTTCGTGACGACGATGTCCGCCTTCGCGGCGTCGTGGAAGCCGCGATGCCGGCCGCAGTTGCTCAAGAACGGGCACGCGAACCGATCCCCCTCTGCGGATCCGCCGCGGCGCGCAGCTCGCCGGTTGCCGGGCTCGGGCTGGCCGCGCAGCGACGTGCAGGGCTCATCCGAAGCGGCCGGAGGCGGACCATCGACGACCAGTGAGGTTAGGCTGCAGCCATACGCGAGCTGATCGAAGCGGTCCCACTCGCCGCGGTCGGCCGCCGTGATGGCTTTCTCCTGCAGTCGACGCGGCGAGACCAAGGTGACACAGCTATTCGCGATCTGCAGCGCAGCAAGGTCACCCTGGACAGCGGAAGCGAGCCGATGCGTGGCGGCGATCTCCTGCTCAATCTTGTCGGCGGTGTTCAGGGCCTCGCCGATATTGCCCACCACGATCGCCACCGGGATGCCCTGCCGCTTGAGGTGGATGGCAAGCAGCCGAGTGAGCACGGTTTTCCCGACTCCGGTCGGGGCGTTCAGCAGCCGGATGCCGGAGGCTTGGAGGAGGAGTTCGGACACCGGGAGATCTGCGGCGTCGCGGAGCTTGTCGAACAACTCCTTGATGAGCGGGGTTCGCCACATCGCATCGCCGTCTGCCCGGCCGAGTTCATCCGCCAGCGCCTCCAGGTCGGCCAAGCCGACCTTGATCGATCCCAGTGCTGGTGCGGTTTCCAGTACCACCGGATCAGTCGTCACGCCCTGTACGGTGAGCGGAAGCTCGACGACCGACTCGCCGCGCCACCCGAACCACCATCGTCCCGGCCCGGCTGGCGCTAACGGGGCACGGGCCTGCCGGTAGCCGCGCTCCGCTTCCTCAAGCAGCCGCTCGGCCAGGTCGAGCGGCTGCTGGCCATGGCGGGCGATGACATAGGTGACGGAATTGTCCGGCAGGTTGTCTGGAACCTGATAGGGGCTATTCGCGTCGGAGCGCAGGTTGCGGGCCGCCTCCAGAAACCGTCGTGGTGAGCCCAGCTCGTTGTGGCGCAGCCGCAGGAACTGGCCCACCATCCGTTGGGTGTCCTCCGGCTGATCCGGCCAGTCCGACCAGAGATCCAGCCGGCCTGCCGCGATCACCGCAGCCTGATCCAGCGGCACGATCGCACGGCCATCCGGTCCACGGAAACCGAAGAACTCCTCCGCGAACGCGCAGGCGATCTGAGTGCACAGCTGCCGGAGCGTTCTCATCGCACCCGCCCGGCAACCTTGTCGATCTCCACCTTGATGTCGTTCATCGTCATCAGGCGGTAGCCAGCCGGCCGGATTGCTTCGGCCACCATCGGTGCGCTACTGCGCTGGTGGTCCGGGATCACGATGATCAGTCCCGGCTCCGGAGGTTCCTTGTCCCGCAGCGCGTCGGCCAAAGCAAGAGGCGAGACCCAGGCCTTGGCATCCACCTTCCATGCCTTGTTCCTCAACTTGATCTTCAGGTCGTAGCGGTCCTTGTGCGGCCACATCGTGACCTCGGCTCCGGCGTCACGGGCGTGATCGCGCAGCTCGCACTCCAGCTTTCCCGGCAAGGTCACGTAGCGCCAGACCGCCCGGGACACCGCCCGGCACTCGGTGGTTGCATGGACGCCACGCACGCGCTCTGCGGCGTGCCCTGCGGGGTGCAGAACCGGAGCCCGGTCAGAGGAGCCGTCGACGCTACAGGTGTAGGAGACACCTGAGCGTGCGTGGGCCTCGCAGCGAATGTCAGCGATCGCGCCTCGGACCGTGACCCGCATGGGCCAGGCGCAGGTCGGGCAGGGGAACCAGAATCCTCGCAGCTGGCACCAGCTCCACTCCACGATCGGCTCGTACGGCTCGATGCGCCCCCACAGCTTGTCCCAGGTGCGGCGCAGCTTCCGAAGATCTCCCGCCGGCGACTCCACCAGCAGTTCACGGGCGCGGGCGTATTCGTCCTGGGGCAGCCGCCGGAGCACTTCGTAGATGCGTCGTTCCTCCTGCTCGGTTGCGACCCTTGCCCACGGCCAGTGCTCCTCGAAAGCCGCGGACGGAACCAGGTGCTCGACGGCCAGGTCCCGCGCCTCGTCCGTTAGCAACCCCTGCTCGTCCAAGAGCACGACGTCGCCAAGACCGTCGACCCGGACTTCGGAGGGAAGCAACTCACCGAGCCGGCCCCGCAGTCCCCGACGGAACTGCGCCATCGTCGGAGCCTCGCCCACCCCGAACGAAGAGGCCAGCGCCCCGAGACAGCTCATCAGCGCCCTGCCCCGTCTTGCGGCGGGTAGATCGGGATCCCCCAACGCGGCGGCGGCCAGGCAACAGGCGGTGACAGCTTGATCGCGACGGCGGCGAGCCGCGTGCGCAGCAGACAACGACACGCGCGCCACCATAGACGTACCCTCCGACCATTCCGGTCCCTCCGCGCTGGCCCACGGCCGACACGGAAGCCCACTGGCAGGTCTATGCAGCCGAAGGAGTGGCATACGGCGGGCCGCACTCCGAGGCCTGGCCAGTTCTTTAGGCCGGAACCAGGCGGGTAGAGCCTTCGTCTTCTCGTTCCCGTAGATTCGCTCCAAAGGTTGAGAGACGAGGTGAGGCGCTGATGCTAGGGACGGAGCCGCGTCCAACCGAACTGACCGACAAATGGTGGATCACGGTCGAGGCGCCAGACCGAGCACCCCGAAGCGACGGCAACATCGGGAAGTGGCTGGTGTTCGTGCCGGTTCGCTACATCGACCGTTACTGGGAGATCATTCGGCAAGCGGTACGGGACGGAACGCTTGGGCCAGCGGCCAAGGTCGCTACCGCCCGTCCCAACCCCCGCCAGACCGACCCGACTCGCAGGGTCATCGCCGTCTATACCGTCGACTGGACGGACGAAGACGACGTGCAGCGTGTTCTCGGCGCCCTTCGCTCGCTCGGTGTCACATGGCGGATCACCTACAAGACCGACGCCGACACCACGAACAGCATCTACGGTCGCCACGCCGCCACCTACATCAGCCAATCCGGATCACTTCAATTCGCCAGCCGAAAACAACGCCCCACTCGCATGGGATAAGAGCCCAGCCCTGATGGGGACGAGGCACGTGAGGAGCTTCGCGGTTTCCGACAGGGTTTCGACCGATTATTGCTAACCGGGCGAGCCGTGGCAGATCCCCGTTCGCCTCGGTCACGATCACGGTCGCCGCATACGACCCAGGCGCAGGCAACGAGACCCTTCCCAGCCGTTTGCGGTCTTCCTCGACTCATCTTCGTTGCCGGCAGAACTGCCCGGAAGGCCGGTGAGTTCGAAGGCGCGGTTAGCCCCGTCTGACCTAAAGGACGGGGTCGGGAGGCGGAGGGATGTGGCGCTGGCGAGACGTCACAAAGGATACTCAGCTGGCTGGATAGCCGGACGATCTTGGAGGATAGGTGCGAGTCCGTCGGGTGACACTGCATCACTTCCGGGGCGTGCTCACTGGCACGGTGCTGCTCGACGGGAACGCGTTGCTCGTCGGTGGCAACAGCGTGGGTAAGTCCACGGTGTGCGAGGCCTTGGAGCTTGTTCTCGGGCCGGAGCGGATGTTTCGCCGGCCAGTGATCGATGAGTACGACTTTTACGCCGCCCGGTACCAGGAGACGGACGGAGTATTGCCCGAGGTGCGCATCGAGGTGGTGCTCACCGACCTGACGCCCGAGGCTACGCGGCGCTTCCGCGGCCACCTCCGTCGCTGGTCAGCGCAGCAATCCGATTTCGCCGAACCACTCACGCAGGAGGCCAGCGAGGGCACCGAGCAGGACGAGTGGTGCCTGCCGCTCGTGTTCCTCGGTCGATTCAACCCTGCCGAGGACGACTTTGAGGGCGGGACGTTCTTTGCCCACCCAGCGCAGATTGTCGACGATCTCACCGAGTTGTCCGTCGGGCTCGGCGCCGGGTTGATGCCGTTCACCAGGGATGACAAGCGGTTGTGCGGCTTCCTGTACCTACGGCCCAATCGCACGGGCAACCGGGCGCTGAGCTTTCAACGTGGCTCCCTGCTCGACACCATCGTGCGCCTTGAGTCGGAGTCGGCCGGTCAGCTGTGGGAGAGGGCGCTGCGGGACCTGGACGAGGTTGTGATCGCCGGGGACGACTCCGCGTTTATGAAGGTCCGGACCGAGATCCGTGCCCGGGTGGAACGGTTCCTCAGCTTGACCGATGACCCCGGCGCGGTCGACGTGCGGGTGTCGGAGTTGACCCGGGAGCACCTGCGCGAGGTTCTGCGGCTGTTTCTGGCCACGCAGCCGGGCGCGCACGGCGTCCCGTTCAACCGGCTCAGCACCGGGTCGCTGAACCTGCTGGTGTTCGCGCTGCTGACCTATATCGCCGAGTTGAAGGGCGACCACTCGGTAATCTTCGCGATGGAGGAGCCCGAGATCGCCCTGCCGCCACACGCACAGCGCCGGCTGATTGACTTCGTGGTCAGCCGTATGGGGCAGGTCATCATCACCTCTCACTCGCCATACGTAATCGAGAAGTTCGACCCCGACCAGGTGGTGGTCCTCGCCCGCGACAACGCCGGAACACTGAGCAGCACCAACGTGGTCCTGCCTGCCGACTTCAAGCTCAAGCGCTACCGCGACAATCGGCGCCAGTTCGCCGAGGCGGTGTTGGCCAGGGCCGTCCTCGTGGTGGAAGGAGCGACCGAGGCTGCCGTCTTCAAGGCCGTCGCCGACGTCCTCGACCACGATCAGGCCGTTACGGACTACCTGCATCCCGACCTGGCGGGCGTCTCGATCTTCGATGCCGGCAACGACGTGTCGGTACCGCTGTTCGCCCCGGTCTTCGCTGACATGGGCAAGCCGGTGTTCGGCATCCACGACGCCCCGAAGACGCCGTTGACGCCCGATCAGGTAGCCAAAGCCGCTCGTTTCACCCGATACCAAGAGATCCCGTATACGGGCATCGAGAAGCTACTCACCACAGAAGTGCCGGTAGATATCCAGAAGCGCTTCGCCGCCGCGGTGATGACCCGCCCCGACTATCCGGCCGGCACTCGGCCACTGGCAGCGACGGCTACCGACGAGGAGGTTCGCGCACACGTTCGGAAGCTGCTACAGGACCGGAAGGGGGACAACGGCGGCTACGCAGCGTTGCTCATCGCCGAATGCCCCAGCCAGGCTGAACTACCGACCACCCTTGTGACCTTCCTCCTCGCCATCGACGCGGACCTGCGTCCAGCTGCGCCCCTACCCGCCGATCCGGTGGATGGATCGGACAGCTGAGCGCCACGGTGGAACTTGACGACACACGACGTGAGATCCTTGCCGCAGAAGGCCACCTACTCATCCTCGGCGGCCCCGGCTGCGGCAAGACCACCATCGCCCTTCTCAAAGCCGCCACCATGCTCGACGGACTGGAGAACGAGCAGCGAGTGCTCTTCTTGAGCTTCTCCCGGGCGGCGGTACGCCAGATCTCCGACCGCATGCGTGGGCTGCTCCCCCGTACGTCCCGCAGCCGGCTGGAGGTACGCACCTTCCACTCGTTCTTCCTCGAAGTCGTCCGCGCCCACGGGCCCCTGCTAACTGGCGGGCCGTCGTCGTTCATCGCCCCCGACCGGGAACGGCAACTCCGCGCAGACTTCCACGGCGACTGGGCCCAGGAAACCCGCCGGCTCGCTCGGGAGGAAGGCCGATACGTATTCGACCGACTCGCCGGCACCGTCGCCACCCTGCTGAGCGGCATTCCCGCGGTCCGCGCCCTCTACAGCGATACCTACCCTCTGATCATCGTTGATGAGTTCCAGGACACCAACAACGATCAGTGGCAGGCAGTCCAGGCGCTGAGCCAGTTGTCAACGATTGTGTGCCTGGCCGACCCGGACCAGCGGATCTTCGACTTCGTCGAAGGCGTGGATGACAAGCGCATCGAGCAGGCCAGCGAGTGCCTGAAGCCAACATTGTTCGATCTGTCCAAGGACAATCACCGCAGCCCTGGTGGTGGGCTCCTGGACTACGCCAACGCCGTCCTCCGCAATGATCCCACGCCGCCACCCTCCAGCGTCGCCACGTGGTCGTACCCGTGGGCCGGTGGCTACAAGGCACTCACCCACCGCGCGATCGTGGCCCTACGGGATTATCTGGAACAGCAACTGGGCCACACGCCTACCATCGCGGTGCTCGCGCCCACCAACGCGCTCGTCGCCCGAATCTCAGAGGTGATCTCGGACGATCGTGAGGATCCGGAAGACGCGAAGAGGATCCTGCCTGCGATCGACCATGAGCTGAACTGGGACCCGGAGCTATCCGCCGCTGCCGGATACGTCGTGGCCTCGGTCATGGAATGGCCTGGCCTTCCCCGCGCCCAGGCGATCACCGGCACGCTGTCAGCCGTCGCGGACTTCTACCGGATCAAGCTGTCTGGTGGCACCGCTGGCGCCCGTACCAACATCACCACGATCGAAAGAGCCATCTCCGCGTATCAACGAGGCGCCAAAGTCCTCTCGAAGACGGGGAAGATCGTTATCGCTGCCGTCGACGCTGGAATTCAGCTCCACGGCGACCCGGTTAGCGACTGGCAGATCGCCCGCGCCCGGCTGCACGGCTCCACGGAATTGGAGGAGATTTTCAAGAGGGCGCGGCTGCTGCGGCTGTTCAAGGCCACCGATGCGCTGGCATGGGCGCTTCTGGACGCGTGGGACGGTCGCGACGCCTACACCGACGCCGCCCAGGCGGTGCGGCAAGTGCTGGCCGCCGAGGCGCTGGAAGCGGCACAGGCCGAACCTGTAGCGGTCAGCCTGATGAACATGCACAAGTCCAAGGGCAAGGAGTTTGACGGGGTCATCATCGTGGAAGATCAGTATGCTGCCCCGCTGCTAGACCCGGCCTGGGACCAATCGCGCAGCCAAGGAGCCCGCCGGCTTCTCCGGGTAGCGATCACACGAGCCCGACACATCGTCATCTTCGTGCGACCAACCGAAGCTACGCCGTTGACCGGATGAGACTTGGGACGCAACCCGGCGCATGCTACGGCTCCGACGTGACCTCATCGGCAGGGAGGACGCCGCTGACCAGCATACGAAGCTCCAGGGAATCGAGGGCCGTCCTCTCGCTTGGCTCAACTACATCGCTACAGTCGACCGGGCAGTGGAGGCAAAGAACGGCCTCGCTCGCCTACACCGGCCGTAGCTAGCATCTGTGGGTGGATTCCGCAACCCCTCAAGATCCGATCGTTGTCGAGCCTGTGGTCAACGTCGAGAAGCTGCACGAGTTGCTGGCGTGGCAGGCGGAATACCCGACGTTGGACTTCAAGTCCGAGTGCGACCTCTCGCTGAAGCACAACCTTGTCGAGTTGGCCAAGGACGTCGGTGCGATGTCGGTACGTGGCGGCTTCCTGGTCATCGGGGTCGACAAGCGCGGACGACCCACCGGCACGCTGACCGACGCGCAGGCCAGCCTGTTCGATGAGGCACGGTTGCGCCCGAAGCTGCTGAAGTATCTACCGGACAGCCTGCAAATCTGCAGCCAGGACCATGATCTGCCTGACGGGAAGGTGGTCCTTCTGCACGTGGCCCCGAACCCGGCCGGGTGCGCCTTTTTCCGAGCTGACGGGCAGCACCAGCCGCCCGGCAAGCCCGAGTCAAAGGTGGTCTTCCGGGAAGGTGAGGTGTACTTCCGCTCTGGCACTGAGAGCAAGCGTCTGACCCAGCAGGGCTTGGAACTGGTCATTGAGCAACGCGTGCGGCTGGCACGACAGCAGTGGTGGGATGATCACGCGAGCGAGTACCGGCGACTGGCCGACGAGCTGAGGGCCAGCACGGCTGGCCAGCGGGTGAGCAGCGGGCCTGCGGCCGAATTCAATCTGGCCCTCGAACCTGCGGTGTTGATCGAGGCGACCGTCGAACTGCTGAGGGCTGAGGACGACATACCCCTGCGCCGGCTGCTCAACAAGATTGGACCCGACGCCAGGCACCTCTATCGGGCCAGCGACGAGCAGGCCGTCGAGCATCTGCTCGACCAGGTGACCCGAATGGCCGCCACGTTCCTAGAACTGGATCGACCCACGTGGCTTCGCCGAACCACGGATTCGTTGGTCGCCATCTACGGCGTCGCCTTCGAAGGCCAAGCAGAGATCACAAACGAGCCGCCGCGGCGAGCGGCCAAGCTCTGGCTGAAGATCACCGAACGAGTCGAGGCCCTCGGCGCCCTGGCCGTACGGCGTGAAGCCTGGGCCGCTGTGCGTGATCTCGCTTCCCGAAAGCCGCCCGGCATGCATCGCATGTACGCGACCTGGCTTCGGCACGCGACCACGATGGCGAATCGGGCCGGGCTCATCCCGACGAGCGGAGACGCGGATTCCGCGGTCTCCATGATTAGTTGCGCTCGGGATGCCGTTCGGCGCCTGGACCATCTGCGGCCAGATCTCGAAGCAAGCGATGACCGGATCTTGACCAGCATTAGCCAGTTCGACTTCCTGGCATGCCTCGTCGCCTTGGCGACAACGAACAACGATCAGCGAGGCAGTATCTACTACCCTCACTTCGCCAAGTTCTACAGCTCCCGAGTGTGGCCCATCGCCGAGCGATTGATTGCCGATGACACGCTACGCCGACAGGTATACCCCGGTGCCGACCGACAACTCGCAGAGGCGCTTCACCAGCTCGGCGATGCAGCTCGGAAGGTAGGAGCTGGCTACGACGGCTGGGAAGGCTACAGCCCTCCCGTCCGTGACTTCGTAGGCGCCAACCTGGCAAACCAGGATGCGCACCCGAGGCCGATTCCCTAACGGCCTGTCCCGCACCGGGTTTGATGGAGACATCGAAATCTGGGAGGAACATCAGCGATGCCCGCACCGAAGAAGTACAACGATGAGCTGCGTGAGCGT
>NZ_JBEYUI010000046.1:0-14981 GCF_040643455.1 Micromonospora sp. NPDC047134 | reverse complement strand
CGTGGGTGAAGTCCTTCAACGACACCCAACCCGCCCTCGGCTGCGCCAAGGCACCCGTCGAGGACCACCGGTACGTCGACGGCAGGTTGCAGGTGCCGGTCGGCGGCGGGGTGGTGGGGGTCGGGCCGGGGTTGTTGCCTCCGTCGACGCGGACGAGCTGCCACTGCTGGTTGGCGCCGTTCCAGTCGTCGTACTGCACGATGTTGCCGCCGTCGGCGGTCGAGGCGCCCTGCACCTCCACGACCTTGTTGCTGTGCCGGCTGATCAGTCGGACGTGGCCACCGTCGGAGTCGGCCAACCGGAACTGCTGGTTGGTCCCGTTGTGGTCGGTCCACTGCACGATGCTGCCGCCGTTGGCGGTCGACCAGTTGTAGATGTCGAGCACCTTGCCGGACAGCCGCGACTTCAGCCGGTAGTAGCCACCACCCGAGTCGACGAACTGCCACTGCTGCTGGTTGCCGTTGTTGCGCGTCCACTGGGTGATTCGCGCGCCGTCGCTGGTGGCCAGGTTGTAGACGTCCAGGGCCTTGCCACTGTTGCGGTTGAGCAGCACGTACCACGCGTTCGTGTCGACCGTCGCCGCAGCGGCCGGGGTCGATACCACCGCCACGGCGGCTACACCGCCCATCAGCGCCGCCACGCCGGCTGCGGCCATGCGCAGCAGCCGCCGTCGACTCCGACCCGGGGGTGGCGCGAGCAATGACGATCTACCCAAGGTAGACATGTTCCTCCTTCAAGATGACCAGGACCCGAACGGCCCACCCGGCAGGGGTGCACCGCGATGCACACGGTCCATCGACAAACCGACTGGTGTTAGCGCTAACACCGGCGTCCGCATGCCCTGGCGCACGCCGCAACCAAGATCGGACGCAACAGACTTGCCCGGCCAGCCTCGGCGTCGTCACCCTTGAACATCGAATGTGGGCGATAACATGCCGTTCGTCAAGTCGTAACTTGCCAGTTTCATCGATTCACCTGGCACCCACCCCGGCCGCCCAGCCGCTGCTGATCGTCACCGCATCGGTGACAGTGGCCCCGCCCATCCAACCGAGGGAAGAACCAGTCCGTTCAGACGGATGAGGACGCTAACATCGGCGACCGCGAGAACGAGGGCCCAAGGAGCACTTGGTCCGCCGGCGCTACCCGCCCAGCCCCGGCGCGTACCCGCCCTCGCTGGTTGACGGAGCCCAAAGTGCCTCCACTCGCGCCAGCCTTGACCCGGAAGCAGCAGACAGGAGCACCGGGGGCAAGCCCCAATTTCGGTGAATTGCTGCACAAGGTGGGTCTGACCCACAGTTCCCGACAGGGGTGTCGGTATCTTTGCCGACATGCTGTCGGCTACCTATCGGATTCGGTGAGCCCATGTTCCTCGCCATACGCGAACTTACCTTCGCCCGTGGACGATTTGCCCTGATGGGCGTCGTCGTCGCCCTGATCGCGATCCTCACCGTGCTGTTGAGCGGACTCTCCGTCGGGCTGGTCAACGACGGAGTCTCCGGCCTGAAACGCCTCCCGGTCACCTCGCTGGCCTTCCAGCACGAGGTCGCCAAGGACTCGGCCTTCTCCCGCAGCGTCGTGGAGACCAGCGCCGTGGACACCTGGGCGGCCCAGGAGGGTGTGGCCGAGGCGGCACCGCTGGGCAACACCCTGGCCAACGGCCGGACCAACCAGGGGATCGAGGTCGACCTGGCCCTCTTCGGGGTCGAGGTCGGTTCCTTCCTGGACCCGGCAGTGGCCGAGGGCCAGCGCCTGGCCGGTGAAGGCGAAGTGGTGATCAGCGCCACCGCCGCCGAACTGGGCATCTCGGTCGGCGACACCATCACCCTGGAGCCCGCCAGCACCCCCCTGAAGGTGGTGGGCATCCTGGCCGACCAGCACACCTTCGGTCACGTCGACATCGGCTACCTTCCGCTGCGGTCCTGGCAGGAGGTGAAGGCCGGCGTCCGGGCAGGCGACGCCACCCCGGATCGCATCTACAACGAGATCACCGCGGTCGCGGTCCGCGCCGATGACGGCGCCGACGTCGACCTGGCGGCCGGGGACAAGGCCGCCGGCACCACCTCGATGACCCTGGAGCAGTCCTTCGGAGCCTCGCCGGGCTACACCGCCGAGACCTCGACCCTCCAGCTGATCCAGGTCTTCCTCTACGCCATCTCGGCCCTCGTGGTGGGCGCGTTCTTCACGGTGCTCACCGTGCAACGCAAGCAGGAGATCGCCGTGATCCGGGCCCTCGGTGCCAGCACCCGCTACCTCCTGCGGGACAGCCTGATGCAGTCGGTGGTGCTCCTGGTCCTCTCCGCCGGGGTAGGCGTCGGCATCGGCGTGGCAGCCGGAGCCGCCATCTCGGCCACCCCCATGCCGTTCGCGCTGGAGGCCGCTCCCATCGCCGTGGCCACCGTGCTGCTGCTCGTCCTGGGCGTCGTCGGTGCCACCGTGGCCGTCCTGCGCATCACTCGCGTCGACCCGCTCACCGCGCTCGGAGGCAACCGATGACCGCCGTCCTGTCCCTGTCCGACGTCACCCTGGTCCACGGCGACGGCGAAGACACCGTCACCGCCCTCGACAAGGTCAACCTGGATGTCGCCGCAGGCGAGATGGTCGCCATCGTCGGCCCCTCCGGCGCGGGCAAGTCCAGCCTGCTGGCGGTCTGCGGAGCCCTGATCAGCCCCACCTCGGGCACGATCCGGCTCAACGACCTGGACCTCAGCGCGCAGTCCCCGCGCCGGCTCACCGCGATCCGTCGCGAGCGGATCGGCTTCGTGTTCCAGAGCGGCAACCTGATCCCCTCCCTGACCAGCCTCGACCAGGTACGGCTGCCGCTGACCTTCGGCAAGGTGGCCAACCCCCGCGATCCGCGGGAACTGCTGGCCGAGGTCGGCATGTCCCACAAGGCGGACCGGCGACCCCACCAGCTCTCCGGCGGCGAGCGGCAGCGGGTGGGCATCGCCCGGGCCCTCGTCACCCGCCCGCAGGTGCTCCTGGTGGACGAGCCGACCGCGGCGCTGGACCGTCAGCGCAGCCAGGACGTCGTCGCCCTGCTGGCCCGGGAGGCGCACGAGCACGGGGTGGCCACCGTCATGGTCACCCACGACCACGAGGTGCTGCACCACTGCGACCGGGTGCTTGAGATGATCGACGGCAGGCTGCAGCCCGCCGAGCACACCGCTGCGGTCTGACCCTCACCACCCGATCAACTGCCGACGAGGAGGAGCGCGTGCCGCGGATCCAGGCGGCCAGCGTCGCCGAGCACCACGCCCGGCAACGGCGGGCCCTGCTGGACGCTGCACGCGCCCTGCTCGCGGAGACCGGGCAGGCGCCCTCCATGGCGGCGGTGGGACGGCACGCCGGGCTGGCCCGTACCAGCGTCTACCAGTACTTCGCCTCTGCGGAGGAGCTTCTCGCCGCCGTCGTGGCCGACGTGTTCCCGGCCTGGGCCGGTCAGGTCCTGGCCCGGGTGTCGGCGGAGCCGACCGCGGCCACCCGGGTGTGGGCATACGTGGAGGCGAATGTCGAACTGTTCGCCGGCCCCGAGCAGGCGGTGGCCCGGGCACTGACCCGGGTGGTGGAGCCGCGTCTGTTGCAGGGCCCGATCGAGCAGTTCCACGCCCAACTCCAGGGGCCCCTGCGGCAGGCACTCACCGACCTGGGTGAGCCGGAGCCGGACATCATGGCCAAGCTCATCGACTCGCTCATCGTGCGGGCCTGCCAGGAGGTCGGCTCCACCCCCTGGACCGAGGCGGTGGGGATCGCCACCGACACCCTGGCCCGGCTACGTCGACTGCTCGGCCCGTACCTGGGGCTGAGCCCACAGGTATGACCTGCGGGCTCAGCCACCGAGGTCAGAGCAGGAGCAGCAGGGCCGACCCGACCGCCACCGCCGGGATGGTGGTGATGACGGTGGCCATCAGCGCGGAGTGCCGCCGCAGGGCGGCGAGCGGGATCAGGGCGTCGCCGTCCTGGCTGATCGCGTTGGCCACCAGGGTCGGCAGCGGCAGTCCGCCGCTGACGTACAGGCCGGTGAAGACGATCTGCACCGCGCAACCCGGGATCAGGCCGATGCCGGCACCTACCAGCACCCCCAGCAGCCCGCCCAGGGCGATCTGCGAACCGTCGAACCCGGTGGTGCTGATGACCACCTGCCAGGCCAGGTAGGCCACCGCCACCCAGACGGTGATGAAGGACGCCTCGTGGGCACTGTGCCGCAGGGTGGCGCCGATCGACCGGGGATGAGCGGTCTCCAGGCTGTCGTCCGCCAGCCGCCCCCGACCGGCGGCGAAGATCAGGGTCGCCAGCATGGTGCCGAGCACACCCAGGGCCAGGTACGGGTCGACCCCGCCCAGGGCCCGGGTCAGCAACGCCGGATCGACCAGCTGGAACAGCACCGGCACGGACACCACGAAGGCCGGCGCGGTCAGCCCCCAGAAGGCCGTGGAGGCCGGTACCTGCGGCAGCAGGCCGCCGAACATCCGGCGCGAACCGGCCAGGTCGGGTACGGCTGCGGCGGCCAGGACACCCCCCGACCCGGTGGAGGACCCCACCGGCGCGAGGGCCGGAGCCGACCCCGCCGGGGTGGGCACCACGGCAGTACCGACCGGGGTGGGCACCGCGTCAGGCCTGCGACGTATCCCTCGCGCCGGGTCGATGCCGAGGGCGTCCACCACGTACCCGGTGACCAGGCCGACCGCGAACAACAGCGCGTGAATCTTGAGGGCGAACATCGGATTCCAGGCCATCACCACCCACGAGGAATCCCCCATGGTCGCGACCAGGGCAGCGATCACCGTACCGAAGGAGACCTTGCCCCGGGCGTACAGCGGCATCAGGATGATCGCGCCGCCGCAGCCCGGACTCACCCCCAGCAGCGCCCCGACCAGGGGTCCCAGCCGGCGATGCCGGGTCAACCCGTCGGTGACCCGGTCCCCGTACCGCCAGCGCAGCCAGCCGAAGAGCGCCACCATCACGGCGACGTAGACACCCACCTGCATGAACGCGTCAGCGAGCGGACGCAGGACGATTTCGGTCACGGGACACCTCCAGGCGACGGACGGCCCGCAGGCGATGCTCTGCTTCAGGCCCCAGCAGGTACGCCAGGGCACTTCCCCGGAGGCTGACCCTTATGGGCCATTCAACGACCCCCACGGGTCACCCGGTGCCATCGAGATCCGTCGGTACGGCCCCTCACCTTCGGTGCGAATGCGCATGATGGTCTGGTAACCGGGAAGGAGCGAACATGTCACACTGTTCCCCCATCCGGGTAGCGGTCATCGACGGCCAGCCGATCTTCGCGCGCGGCCTGGAACTGCTACTTCCCGCCGCCACCGATGGACGGGCACAGGTGGTGGGTTCCACCGCGGACGCCGCGGCGGCGGCCTCGCTGGTCCGCCGGTGCGTACCCGACCTGGCCCTGGTCGACCTGCACCTGTCGGCCCCGGGAGGGATCCGGGCCATCGCGGCGATCCGGCGAACCACCCCCCAGGTACGGGTGGTGGCGATGTCGGACGCCGACGACGTCAGTTCCCCGCTCCAGGCGCTGGAGGCCGGCGCGGAGGCGTACCTGCCCAAGAGCGCCGAGCCGGAGACCCTGCTGCCTCCCTTGCTGGCCGTCCTCCAGGGGTGGGCGGTGCTGCCCACCCACCTGCTGAGCGCGTTGCTCCGACCCGCCCGCTTCCCGCCGGTCGGCCTCGACGAGGCGGAACGCGCCCTGCTCCGGTCCATCGCCGCCGGTTGCAGCACCCTGGAGATCGCCGACCAGATGCACGTCTCCGACCGCACCGTGAAACGGATGTCCGCCGCACTGCTGCGCAAGTTGCGGGTCTCCAACCGGGCCCAGGCCGCAGCGCTCGCGGGCCACGCGGGACTGCTCGACAACTGACCGGGTGAGCACCAGTGGCGGAAGGTCGGTCACGTCGACCTGCACGTCGAGTACGTCCGCCGGATGGCCGCGATCCGGGATTCTCAACTTCGACGTACGACTGCTCGACCCCGTGAGCAGGGAGCGCCCGGTGGGCCGGGCAGGGTCGACAACCAGTTCGAGGCGGTCCTCGGCTGCCTTGATGGCCGGCCTCCCCGCAGCAGCCACACTGTCAACAACGCGCAAGGCAGATGGACCTCAGCGAAGCAACCCTCACGCAGGGTGCTCGCTTTGTAGCGGGACCTGTCACGACATTATGGCGCACATGATCACGACGTAACCGCAGACCGCCGACAGCAACGCCAACTGCAGTAGCCGGTGTTTGATCCAGGTTCGTCGTGCCATCGCGATCAACTGCTGCGACAGCTGCCTGAACTGATCATCAACAGTCAAACCGGCAAGCTGCTGCGCCAGTTCGCCTGGCTGACGGGAGCGCAGATCGCCGAAGTAGATCGTCCCGGAATGACGGATGGGATCCCGGCCTCCGAGAACGGGAAAGACCACCATGATCGCCATCAGGCCGCCAAGCCCACACAGCACCAAGGCGAGAGTCACGACGTCGGCGCGCCAACCACCCAAGGACCTAAAGGGATCCCCCTGCTGACTGCGGGCCGCCACGGCAGCGCTCAGCACCACTCCGTTCACCGCCAGGAAGATGGACGCTTTGGTGTCGACCTTGGCAGCCCAACCTTCTTGGGCCGCATGTGCCCGCCACGCACCTTCCAAGTTGATCTTTTCCTGGTCCGAGACGGCGAGATCTTTCCCCCCGGATGCCCCGATCGCCTTCCGCGGAGGCATAGAGCGCAGCCAAGCGAATTGCCGTCGACTCATACCTGAAGAGTTATCACCCGCCGGCCACCTGATCAACGGAACTCTTTCGTCTGATTGTCTACAGACGCGTTAGCCGACCCGTCTCCACGCGAGCAACCCAGGTCACGGAAGGTGCGCCGCGCGGGCGTGATCGACAAGAACAGCCGCGAGCGCCTGGTCGGTGACCTGCTCGGACCAGCCGAGACCGACTTTTGACCGCAGTCACCCCAGGACACTTCTACGGCACCGCTGAGCCGATCAGCCCAGGCCTAGGGCATACCTTCGCCCTGCCCTGCCATACGGATCGGGTCGGTCGCGCTTGAACATCCAGCCCACCGAATTGGACGTATAGGCAATTGCTGAGGGTCACACGGCAGGGTTGATTGTGCGGGTGTCCCGAGGCCACCACGACCGTCGGGCGAATCGCAGGCCCTCTGTCGACCATTCCGCTTTTTGCGGTGATCACGATAGTGATCTTGTAGTTGGCTTGATGTGGACTGGCGAAGCCGAACAGGAGATCGATATGACTAGACGTGCCGCCGGACGTCGCCCGATTTTATCCGTCGATGCGCGCGGTTACAGCCGTGGAGACAGTCGGCGCCAGTCCGAATACCAGCAGGGCCTTGTCGACCTGATGACCATCAGCGCAGAGGCTGCCGGCCTGCGGCGTAACGACTGGGACCGCCAAAAGGCAGGCGACGGCGAGTTGGCGATTCTGCCGCCTGATGAGCCAGAGAACGCACTCATTGACGACTTCTGTCGCATTTTGTCCGAAAATGTCGCCGACTACAACGAGGACCGCATCGAGGATGCCCGCCTGCGGCTGCGGCTCGCTGTCCACAACGGAGTGGTCCAGCCAGCCGCGAACGGCTACGCGGGTGCCGGCGTCGTCGTGGTGAGCCGTCTGGTCAACGCGGATCCGGCGCGCGCCGTGCAAGACGCGCTGCCCCGGGCCGGCCTGGTGGTAATCGTCTCGAACCGCGTCTTCGTCGACACCGTCGCGCAGGGTCACACGGTGACCCGCCCATCCCGCTTCCGCAAGTTCACCGTTCAGGTCAAGGAATACCGCGACGATGCCTGGCTGTACGTACCCGGTTTCGATCTGCGCGACCTGATCCTGCCCGAAGTCCCTCCCCACGACGAAGGGCCGGTGCGGACGCCGCCCCAGGCGGGCCGTTCCACGAATGTGCCGTCATCGAGTGTGGTCAACACCTTCCAGGGCGAGGTGACGGCCGGGGTGATCGGGGTGCAGGAAAACCACTATGGCTGAGCCGGAGGAGATGAGCGACAACGAGGCAGGCCGCGAGGCTGCCCAAACGGCCGACGACCAACCGGCAGGCAGGAATCCTCCGGACGACGCAGACCGTACGTCGGAGAGCCCGGATCGAAGCACCAAGAAGATCGCCGAAACAGTCAACTACTTCCATGGCACAGTCATGGCCGGCACGATCGGAATTGGGGACGGAGACGGCGGCAGAGCGATCGCGCCGCGCGTACTCACCGGCCAGCTCGACGACGCCGAAATTCAGGCCGAAACCGCGTTCTACTGCCGACCGGCGACCTTCGATCAGGCACTCGGCCGGCTCATCAGCGATCACGTCGTACTTATCTGTGGGCCCACCGGCGCGGGAAAGCGGACCGGTGGGATCAATCTGCTGCGCGAGGTCACCACCGAGCGGCTGGAGGTCATCTCCGCCGTCAGCGACCTGAAGGAGCTGTCCAGGACGGACTATCGCACAGGTCAGGGCTATCTGATCATCAACCGCTCCGACGACAATCGCGCCAACGACGTCGACTTCGCCTGGCGACGGGTGTGCGACCGGGTACGCGCGGCCGGCGCCTACCTCGTCATCACCACCGTCGCCGCAATCGATCCGAACGTGGAGCGGGTCGGGCAGATCGCGTGGCACCGGCCGGATATGGCGGCTCTGACCCGGACTTATCTCGCCGATCAGGATGTCGCGGAGGAGATGGTCGAACTCATCGGTGAGCAGTTACCCCCGGAGTGTTCGATGGCCGACGTCACTGCGGTTCTGCGCACGATTCGCAGCGGCGAATCACCGGAGACAGCCCTCGACAAGCTCTCCGAGCAGTCGGCCCAACGCGTCCGCGACTGGTTCGACGAGCATGGCAGGGATGCGCAGGCGATCGTGGACGTGGCGACACTGGCGTTCGCCGGTGACGTCATCTACCGCGAATTCGAGTCGCTGCGCGCAGGGCTCAACGAAGCCCTGCGCCGGTCTGAGGCGATCAAGCCCTCAGGCGCGGGTAGCGGCGGGTCGAAGGAGGCCGAGCCGGACGGGCATGTGCTGACCGAGCGCCGTCGCCTGATCTGCGACGACAGCTTGATCATCGAGCGACTGGTGCCCGGGCCGAACACCAGCCGTCGCGTCCTGGCCTTCCGCAGCAGCGGCCACCGCCGCCACGTGCTGGCCGAGTTGTGTCGACGCTGCGCGACGCCGTTCTGGAACGCGGTGGCGGAATGGCTGGCCGGATTGATCGCGCACGGTGCCGACGTGGAGATCGCCTTCGGGCTGGCCGATCTGGCCGCCTGCGACTTTGACGAGGTGCAGCAGACGTACCTTGAGCCCTGGTCCCGCAGCGAGATCGGTCCGGCCGGGCAGGTCACGGCGGTCTTCGTTCTGTGGGCCATGTGCTTCCGGGAGGACACCCAGCCGGTCGCGCTGAGGATCACCAAACACTGGGCGAACCACGGCAACCCGGAGCAACGGTGGTCGGCAGCCATGGCCTATAGCGGGCTGCTCGGGGCGTGTGACCCGGCGCAGGCCATCCGACAGCTCTGGCAACTGACCATCAGTGCCACGAAAGGGTTCGACCAGGCATGCCGGGCGATGGCCGTGCTGTTCGACACGCTCCTGGCGACCGGTAGTTCGGGCAAGGTGCTCTCGACGCTCGATCAGCAGCTGCGCCGGACGCCGACCCGACCAGCCGACAGGGACGCGGTGCTCCGGGCCCGGCACGTGCTCACTGAAGTGCTGATAATGCGCGAAAACCAGTCCCGCGTGCCCGCCACCTTCCTCTACCTGAAGAAGTACCCCCACCGCCTGGAGTTGGTGGCATCGCTGTGGGCGGCGGGCAGCTGTTACCGACCATGTCGGCCCCTGATTCTCGACGCGCTGTGGCACGGCCTCAATCGACTGCGGCACATCACCGATAAGCCGATCGAGTTCGCTTCGCGGCTGGGAGAGGCGCTGGTCAAGGCACTTCCCGCAGATGAGGTTGCCCCCTTCTACCAGCATCTCCGGGCCGTCGATGCGGCCACCCGAACCCGCGCAAAGGGCCAGCGCTCGCCCGCCCTCGTCCTGCTGGATGTCATCGAACGGCACTACCGCCGAAAGGCGAGTTGAAAGAGGTTGCTCATGCCCGGCTACCCCGTAGTCCGTACGGAATTTCTGCAAGACACTCCGAGCCGGGGCTTCCTCGGTCTCGGCAAGAAACGACGGAACGCCGAAGAATTGCCGAAGGCCAGTGCTCACGAGGTCTGGGTGTACCGTGTCGACGGTCGCTACGTCGTCAACCGCGGTGAGCTGGCTCGCGACGATGACAACGTCGTCCGGGCGGACTGCGTCTCCCTGGTCAACGTCAGTCGCGGCATGCCGGTCACGGTCGAGATGACCATCCAGTCGGCAGAGGCGAGCGACTTCACCATGCGGGTGACCTTTGCCTGCACGGTGACCGATCCGGCGATGGTGGTCCGAGAGAACGTCCAGGCATCCGAAGCGATTCGGGCGTACCTCCAGCAGGACAACAAATTGTCCCATCTCGCGCTCAACCTTCGCATGGCCGACGTCAACCGGCTGCGCCGTGAGGCAACCGGGCGCATCCGCGCATACACCGAGGTAAAGCCGCCCGAAGTGCACGGCTTGGATCTGCGGTTCCTCGGCGTGGAAGTACTCACCCCGCCGGATCTCGAGCAGTTCGAGCAGCGCCGCCGCGAGGCCGAGGCTGAGGCGGCACTCAAGAAGCAGCGAATCGGCTTCAGCCGGGACGACGAGATCGACGCCGAACGGCATGCGCAGAACTTGGCCGGTCATCGACGCGGCGGCAGGTACGCCGCGGAGCAAGCGGATCAGGAACACGACCAGGAGCGAGCACTCAAGGAGCAGCGGCACAACCAGCAACTTCAGGCCGAGCAGCTTGAGTTCGCCCGCAGCGAGGTCCAGTACGCGTTCGACATGTTCGGCGGCGACCCCATGAAGGCACTGATCTTCGCGCAGGCCAGGGGTGAGATCGATGCAAAGGATCTGGCCGAACGCATGGTGGCCGACGAGCGTGACCGCATCGAGTACACCCGCCGGCAGGGCGAACTGGACCGTGATGACGATCGTCTACAGATCACCTGGGCTCACGAGGAGAAAACCAAAGCGCTGGACGCCGCCCGGGAGAGGCAGCGGGAGGAATCGAGTCACGATCGACTGATGGAACTCGAGGAGAAGCGCGCCGCGCGCGAGGATGCGCGAGAGATTCGTCGGGAGAACCGCGAGGACCGGCACAAGCAGTTGGACATGCAGCTCGACGTGCTACGAGAGCTCGCCAAGCGCGGACACCTAGACATGATCAATGTTCAGGTCGACAAGCTCGTCGCGGACATCTACGGCGGTGGGGCGCTGGCAGTCACCCGGTCGGACAGCAACGCGCTGCCCAAGGCTGAGGATCCGGTCTCGGTTCCAGCGGAAGAGTCGGCGCCGGCCGAGGAGCGCAAGGCCGACGGTGAGAGTTTCGAACCGGTCGATGTCGACATCGAATCCGAGGGGGATGACGATGAGCCTGGGCGCTGACGTCACCGCCGAGTTGCCGAAGCCCCGTGCAGCGGAGCCCTCTGGCGGCACGGATTGGTCCGCTCCCGAACCCGCTGGCCGAAGATCGCCCCGTTTTCGGGACACGCTGTACGTTCGCCCAGTCACCACCCGCCCCACAACTGTCTCGGCGCTGACACGGCGTCTCATCGGCGTCCGCGAGGATGTCTTGGCCTGGGTGCCGGAGGAGCGCCCCCGCTACACGCGGCTCGGACTGATCGTCCTGAACACTGGCATGATCGCCGCGATCTCCCTGTTCACGGCGCTGACGCGGGTCCTTGACGTCCCGTGGATGGTGATCATTCCAATCGTGGTGTTCTGGGCCGTCGTCGTCATCACGATCGACAGTTGGATGATTGCCAGCACACACGGTCTACTCGGCTCCGGCCGGTGGCTCATGTTCTTACCGCGGCTGGCGATGGCGATCCTCCTGGGCGCTGTCATCGCCGAGCCGCTGGTGCTCTGGATCTTCCACCCCGCGATCGAGACCAACATTGATCAGCACCGCAGAGAATCGATCAAGCATGAAGCCGGGCTCTGGACGAAGTGCAACCCGACGGACGGCAGCAGCACGACCGGCCTGGCCGAATGCCGAAACCACCAGCTCGGCAACTCTGGTCCGGCGGCCGTTCAAGCCACCCTGGTCGGGCTTGAGGAGCAGCGTGCAAAGCTCAACAACGATTACACGGAGGCGGTCCGGCAGCGCGACGAAAAGCAGAGCTTCGCGGCCAAGGAGTGCGCCGGCGTCAAGCTCGACGGCACCAGTGGCCAGGAGGGCTGGGGTCCCCGCTGCCGGCAGGCGTGGAGGGTCGCGGCAGAGTATGAACGCCAGATCAACCTGCCCGGCATGAAAGAGAACATCGACGCCATCGATCTCCGGATCAAGGATCTGACCGACACCCTGGGCACCGACCGGCGGACCTACCAACAGGTCATCGAGAAGGGCATCGCTGACCAGGTGGCGGCGTACGAGGCGACCTTCGGCAGAGTCGACATCATCGAGCAGGCGAAGGGCCTCGATCGACTGTCGAAGGACAGCCACTTTGTCTGGGCAGCGCAGTGGCTGGTCCGCGGACTGCTGATCATGGTGGACTCGCTCCCGGTACTTGCGAAGATTCTTGGTGGTTCAACTAGCTACGACAAGTTGGTGAACCGCCAGTTGCGTACCGGGCAGAGCTTTCACGGATTGAGCCTCGACTACGCCGAGCGGTCCGTGCAGGCATCGACGCAGGTCGGGATCGACGAAATCGACGACCGCAGCAGACGGAACCGCGAGCAGCACGACGAGGACCTCGACTCGGAAATTGACCGTCGGGCCCAGAGGTATGCCGCCGAAGCGTTCTGAGATCGGGCCGCCTCCGATGCCGCTCAAGTGAGCGGCATCGGAGGCTATCCCTGGTGATCCGAGCGGGCTCGTAGGGCGGCAAGTCCGTCCGGGTCCAGAATGGTGATCCTTCGGTACCCGTTCTCGATCAGCTCTTGCTCGCGCAAGCTACGCAACTGCCGCTGAATCGTGTCGACCGACGACGTGCCCACCAGCGCAGCGAGTTCAGCCTGGCTGAACCAGTTCGGCAGCACTGCTGACCCGTCCTGTTGCGCCTCGCCGCAGATGGCAATGAGATCGAGCAGAACGCCGATCAGCCGATCGATCACCGGCCGGGTGGCCATCTCCACGCGACGTCGGTTCGCCATGGTCAACTGTTCGACCATCAGAGCGTTGAGTAGTTCTGTCACCTGTGGACGATCACGGAGGAATGCTCGCAGTGTCTGTGGCAGGATGAACCGCGCTGTGACCGGTGTGCATGCGGTGACCGTCGCAGAGCGAAGTTGACCACTCATGGCGGCGAGGTCACCCACCGGGTCGCCGGCAGCTCGGATCGTCAGAAGCACAGACTCCTTGTCGTTGTCGGCGCTGACCTTGACGAAGCCGTTCAGCAGCAGCAACATCTCACGCGTTGCCGCACCTTGCTTGAGCAGAACGTCACCAGCGCGATATGTGCGCTCCACTCCCAGTGTGATGAGCTCGGCGCGGGTCTGCGCCGGAAGCCGGGCCAAGAGCGTCATCGGCCTCCAGAGATGAGAAACCATCCCGCACCTCCGAACCCACAATCAGCCGAATCGCAGAATCCTGGCAACCCCGCGCACCTGCCCCGTTGCCATTGGAATAACGGGACGCGCCGCCCGCCGCCAGATTGACATTCTAGGTGGATCTAGCACCGGTTGACCCATCGATGTTGTGCCTGCCGAGGCCAGGGCCATCGCATAGTGATCCGGGCGGAGGAGTGGGCCGCGCCCGTCGTTCAGACGGCCAACCACGGGATGAAGTCGTGCGAAGCGACTCCTGAGCGCCCGACATCGACCAGTCGGCGGAGGCGATGAAGCCGGGACTCACCGCTCGGCGTCGTCGGTCCGTGGCCGGGCACCGGCGATGAACGTGTCCAGCGCCGACCCGTGCAGCACGCCGCCCGGCACCGGATCACGCAGCGCCCGCACCACAAGGCGCGCCACCGGCAGTCGGTGCGGGCGCGCCGCCGCGGCGAGCACCACGTTGCCGTACCGCCGGCCGCGCAGCATCCGCCGATCGGCGACGACACACACGTCGGCGAAGATCGCCCGCAGGGTGGCCGCCTGCACCCGAGTGAAGACCAGGGGCGGCAGGTCGGTCACGTTGACCAGGTAGATGCCGTCCGGTCGCAGCACCCGGGCCACCTCGGCCGCGAACGCCACGGTCGTGACGTGCGGCGGCATCCGGGCCGCCCGGTAGATGTCGGCGATCACCAGGTCGTACGCCCCGGCGGGAGCCGTCGCGACCGCCTCCCGGGCGTCTGCGACCCGAACCTCGACCCCTGTCGGTCGGGGTGGCAGGTCGCGCGCCACCAGTTCGACCACCGCCGGATCCCGCTCGACGACCACCTGCGCCGAGCCGGGTCGGGTAGCGGCGACGTAGCGCGGCAGCGTCAGTGCGCCCCCGCCGAGATGCAGCACATCCAGCGGATCACCGGCCCGTGCGGCAAGATCGGTCACGGCGGCCATCCGGCGCACGTACTCGAAGTGCAGGTACGTGGGATCGACAAGATCCACGTACGACTGCTCGACACCGCCGGCCAGGAGTGTACGTCCGCTGGGCCGGGCCGGGTCGGCGACCAGTTCGAGCTGGTCGTCGGAGGCCCTCATGGCCAGGCAGGCTAGCCCATCCGCCGGGGCCGCACCTGCGCATCCCTGGCTAACCGATCCTCGTCCACAGCGGAAGAAGCGGGAGGTCCGGGCTGCTTTCCGCAGCCCGGACCCCTCGTGTTTTGACCGTTGTGTGGGCAGGGTGGTCTGGCGGTGTGGTGTGGGTGTGTTGGCGGTGGTGTGGTGAGGGTTGTTACTTGCCCTTGTGGATGGCGTTTTTGCGGATGATCGGGTATCGGGTGCGGCGTTTGCGGCGTTTGCCTGCGGGG
>NZ_JBEYUI010000045.1:0-18126 GCF_040643455.1 Micromonospora sp. NPDC047134 | reverse complement strand
CGAGAAGCCAACCACCGACCCCACGACCTCATCAGCGCCGTGACCACCGGAAAACCGACCGTGACCAGCAGTAACTCTACTTTGCAATAGCCCTGACCCCGGGGCAGCGTGTCGAGCGGCTTCGTCGGGCCGCCGGGCTTTCCCGTGAGCGCCTCGCGGGCTTGAGCGGGTTGTCGCCGACGACGGTGAAGTTCATCGAGAATGGTCGTCGGTCTCTGACCTTGCGGACCGCGCAGCAGATGGCACCTCACCTCGGGGTCCGCGATCTCGGTGATCTGTTCGGCCCGTCCGTCGCGTTGTCCCTCGATGCTCGGGTCAGCCACCCGGCCGTTCACGAAGTCCGCCGGGCATTGACCGCATGGCACATCTCTGTCGACGGTGAGCCAGAGAGCATCGATTACCTGCGTGGTGCAGTTGATTCGGCCTGGCAGACCTGGCATACGTCTCGGCATCAGCGGACGGCCGCCGGCGAGTTGCTGCCCGGCCTGTTGAGTGCCACCCAGCGCGCGGCCCGACTGCACTCTGGCGAAGAACGGCGGGCTAGTCTCGCCCTGCTCGCGCAGGCGCACCACCTCGCGCAGGCTTACCTGGCGTGGCACGGCGACCGGGAGTTGGTCTGGCTCACTGTCGATCGAGGAATGACCGCCGCGCTGGATGCGGATGATCCCCTCGCCATTGCCCAAGCAAGCTGGTACGCCGTGCATTTGCTGCGCTCCGTCGGTCGTGGTGACGAGGCGTTGGAACGGCTTCGGGATGCGTGCGGGCTGATCGAACCTCGGGTAGCGGACGGCGGGCCGGAGTGGGCTGAGATGCTGGCCGATCTCCACTTGAATGCGGCGCTGACTCGTGCCCGGATGGGTGACCAAGGTGCGTGGTCGGACTGGGATGCCGCACGGGCAGTCGTCGACAGGGCCTTGCCTGACGGTTACGTAGGTTTGCGGACAAGGGTGTCTCGGCCCCTGGTCGCTGTATATGCCGTCATGTGCGCCGTTGAATTGGGTGACCCTGACGAAGCGCAGCGTCGTGCTCACGCCCTGGACCCGGCGTCGATTCCGTCGACGGAGCGTCGGGGCCGCCATTTCGTGGAGCTTGCACGTTCGGCCGAACTGGAGGGTGCGAGGGAGGCTACCCTGCATCTTTTGGCACGGGCCGAGGCGACATCGCCGGAGACGGTCCGGTACTCGCCGATCGCGCAGGACATGGTCAGCCGATTGTGCCGGGAAGCTCCGGCATCGGTTCGCGCCGAGGCAGTCGATCTCGCACGGCGGATCGGCGTCGCAGACCTGTAGGTACACCCCGTCACCGGGTACACCACGTACCCCTGCCGCAAGAATGCGCTGCTTAGCGTAATTGTGCGGTGGCATTGGGGCGTTTCGGCCTGTCCTGCCTGCCTTCCTACCCACCGCACGCGGCGGGATCGTGCCCTCTCCGGCATTGAACGAGGCGAACATTCCGCTGTTTCCGATGGCGAAGGGAGCAATGGATGACTCGGATCGGCGGTGGCGTTGTGGGTGCGGGGGTGCCGATCGGGCGGCGGGTGGCGTACTGGAGGGCTCGGCGGCGGATGTCGCAGCAGGTGTTCGCCGATCGGCTGGGCAAGTCCAAGAGCTGGGTGGACAAGGTGGAACGGGGTGCCCGGTCGCTGGACAAGGTGTCCACCCTCGCCGACATCGCCGCCGTGCTGCGCATCGATCAGTCGGTACTGCTCGGCCCCGACACCCGCCACCGCGAGGTGCGGGCAAGGGTGGACGGCGTGGAACGGATCCGGGCGGCGTTGTCGACCTACGAGATGGCCGTGGGGCGGCTGCCTGCCCTCAAGGTGCCGCCGACCGGGCAACTGGCCCGTACGGTCGAGCACGCCTGGACCACCTACCAGCACGCCAGGTACCCGCAGTTGATCGAAGTGTTGCCGCGACTGCTGGTGGACGTGCAGCGCGCCTACGCCCGCGATCCGGTGCCGGGGCGGGAGCCGCTGGTGGAGGCGTACCGGGTGACCGCCGCCCTGCTGGTGAAGCTCGGTGAGGGGGAGTTGGCCTGGCTCGCCGCCGATCGGGCGATGGCGGTCGCCACGGGCGAGGCGGTGCTGGTGGCGGCGGCGGGGGTGCAACTGGGGCAGGTATTACGGGCCACCGGCCGGGCCCGGTCGGCGTTGGCGGTGCTGCGGGCCGCCGCGTACCGCATCGCTCCGCCGGATCTCGACGGCGGTCCACCGGCGCACCTGTCGTTGTGTGGCACCCTGCTCGTGCAGGCCGCTCTGGCGGCGGCCCGGCACGGCGACGAAGGAGCCACCGCCGGCCTGCTGGAGGAGGCCGCCGAACTGGCCGCCCGGGTGGGCGAGGGCCACGATCATCACCGTACGGGGTTCGGATCCACCGCGGTCGCGGCGGCCCGGACGCTGGCGGCGACCCAGTTGGGTGACGTGGGTGGGGCCGTGGCCTGGCACGAGCGGACCATCCGGGCCGCCGGTTGGCGGTGGCTGCCCGCCGAGCACCGCGCCGCCCACCTGATCGACGCCGCCCGGGCCCACCTCCAGGCCGCCGAACCGGTCGATGCCGCCCGGCTGCTGCTGGAAGCCGACGGCACCGCCCCGGCCGAGGTACGGCACCGCCCCTGCGCCCGCGAGGTGCTCGCCCAGGTGGCCCGGAGCCCGTACGCCCCGGCGACGGTCATCCGGTTGGCCACCGCTGTCGGAGTGTCGCCGACATGACGGCACCATTGCTGTCCCTGGCCCAGATCCTCAACCGGCTGGCCCTCACCGCCCGCCGGACCCTGCGCGAGCATCACCCGGCACCCGACGGCATCTGCCCGGTCTGCCGTACCGCGGGCTGCGAGGTGGCCGCCGCCGCACGCGAAGTCCTGGCCACGATCACGCAACTGCGCTGGCACCATCGGGGTGCGGGTTCCGTTGCCCGGCCGGATGAGTCGGCTGGTCCGACGTGGGAGCCGTCGTCGCGTTGAGAGGACGTCTATCAGGCTGGGGTCCTCGTCGACGGCATGGTGCAGGTGCCCGAGTCTGCCGGTGCTGCCTGTCGCGTCGGTGGCTCCGATCAACTGCCAGATCCCGTCGTCGGCGTCGTGACTGACCAGCAGAACAGGCTCGTGGCGTACGAAGACTTCGCAGCGATCGGTGACGAGGGCTTACATCCGCGATCTCAGTACGTCGAACTCGCAGCCGGGCACGGACGGGTCGAAGCCGTGTTCGATCAGCCAGCGGGACGCCAGCAGGCTGCGCAGCGACCACCAGGCGCGGATCACGTCCCGGTCGACGTCGGTGCCGTAACCGGCGAGGAGATCGTCGAGACGTTCCTCGTGCCCGAGGGTCAGGACGGCCAGGTCGAACAACGGATCGCCGGGCGCCGCCTCGGACCAGTCGATCACGCCGGTGACCTCGTCGCCGTCGGTGAAGATGTGGGTGATCTGCAGGTCGCCGTGCATGAACACCGGCGTCCAGGGCCGAATCGCGGCCTGGGCTATCTCGCGGTTGCGGTCGACCAGATCGGTCGGCAGGACGCCGTTGTCGACGAGCCAGGCGCATTCGCGTTCGAGTTCCGCGTCCAGGCCGACGAGCTTCTTGCCGGCCCACCGCGGCGGCGGCGCGTCGTGCAGCTTCCGGATCGCAGCGCCCGCCGCGGCCCACGCCGCAGGTGACGCGGGCGACGGCTCACCGAGGCGGCCGAGTGCCTGGCCGGGGACGGCCGCGATCGCGAGGACGGGCGGCTTGCGCCACAGGACCTCGGGGGTCGGAACGGGCGCCAGCCGCATCGCCTCGACCTCGACATCGATACGCGTCTGATCGCTGTCGACCTTCAGGAACACGTCGCCGACGCGCAGGGTCGCCCGCTCGTTATGAGCGACGACGACCGTGACCTCCTCCACACCGGCCATTGTCGCGGGCTGATACCTCCCCGCCAACTGGCCGCCACCGGTAATCCCAACTGGCCACGAACAGGTGGGACCGGGTTTCCTGTACGGGTGGACCACCCTTGGCTGACCGCGCCCGCCGCCGAGATCGCGCAGACCGCGCGGTCGCTGCTCGGCTGGGAGGTGGCGGCCAACGGCGTCCGGGTCAGGCTGACCGAGGTCGAGGCGTACGCGGGCACCGGCGAGGACCCGGCCTCACACGCCCATCGTGGCCCGACCCCCCGGACGGAGGTCATGTTCGGTCCGGCCGGGTACGCCTACACGTACTTCGTCTTCGGCATGCACTGGTGTCTGAATCTGGTCTGCGGCGCCCAGGGGGAGGCGGCGGCGGTGCTGCTGCGCGCGGGCGAGGTGGTCGACGGCCTGGATCTGGCCCGCAAGCGGCGCGGTGAGGTGCCCGACCGGGATCTGGCCCGTGGGCCTGCCCGCCTGGTGATGGCGCTCGGCATCACGGCGGCGGCGAACGGCACGTCGATGCTCGACGGCACCGGGCCGCTGCTGCTGATCCCGCCGACCCGACCGGTCGCCCCGTCGGCTGTCTCTGCCGGCCCGCGCGTCGGGGTGGCCGCCGCCCACGAGGTGCCCTGGCGATTCTGGATCACCGGCGACCCGACCGTCAGCCCCTACCGCCGCCACGTCCCCCGACGCCGACGAAGCTGACGCTGCTCAAGGGTTACGAGCCGAGGTTTGCCATGTGCGTCCAACACGCGGGTGGGAGTGGAGGTGCCGTGACGGGGGACATCAGGGGAACCCGGGTCGCGGAATAGTTGACTAGTCAAATATGTTGTCGGGGGCACCGGGGACACCTGTCCCGGTCGGACGACACGAGGAGCGCATCATGCAGTTCGGAGTCTTCACCGTCGGTGACGTCACCGTCGACCCGACCAACGGGCGGGAGCCGACCGAGCGTGAGCGCATCAAGGCGATGGTCGCCATCGCCCTCAAGGCCGAGGAGGTCGGTCTCGACGTCTTCGCCACCGGCGAGCACCACAACCCGCCGTTCGTGCCCTCCTCGCCCACCACCATGCTGGGCTACATCGCCGCCCGCACCGAACGGCTGCTGCTGTCCACCGCGACCACCCTGATCACCACGAACGACCCGGTGAAGATCGCCGAGGACTACGCGATGTTGCAGCACCTGGCCGACGGCCGGGTGGACCTGATGATGGGTCGCGGCAACACCGGCCCGGTGTACCCCTGGTTCGGGCAGGACATCCGCAACGGCATACCCCTGGCCATCGAGAACTACGACCTGCTGCGCCGGCTCTGGCGGGAGGACGTGGTCGACTGGAAGGGCAGGTTCCGTACCCCCTTGCAGTCCTTCACCTCGACCCCCCGTCCCCTCGACGGGGTGCCGCCGTTCGTCTGGCACGGCTCCATCCGCAGCCCGGAAATCGCCGAGCAGGCCGCGTACTACGGGGACGGCTTCTTCGCCAACCACATCTTCTGGCCGGCCGAGCACACCCGCCGTATGGTGGGGCTGTACCGGCAGCGCTTCGAGCACTACGGCCACGGCAGCGCCGACCAGGCCATCGTCGGCCTCGGCGGCCAGGTGTTCATGCGGCGTAACTCCCAGGACGCGGTACGCGAGTTCCGCCCCTACTTCGACAACGCCCCGGTGTACGGGCACGGTCCGTCGCTGGAGGAGTTCACCGCACAGACCCCGCTGACCGTGGGCAGCCCGCAACAGGTCATCGACCGGACCCTCGGCTTTCGTGACTACGTCGGCGACTACCAGCGGCAACTGTTCCTGATCGACCACGCCGGTCTGCCGCTGAAGACCGTGCTGGAGCAGCTCGACCTGCTCGGGGAGGAGGTCGTACCGGTGCTGCGTAAGGAGTTCGAGTCCTTGCGTCCGGCGCACGTGCCGGTGGCACCCACCCACGCCTCGCTGCGCGCCGCCGCCGACAAGAGCGCTGGGACGGAGGCCGGCCGGTGAGCGTGCGTACCATCGCCGTGGTCTCCGCCGGGCTCAGTCAGCCCTCCTCCACCCGGCTGCTGGCCGACCAGCTCGCCGCCGCCACCCGCGACGCCCTGGCCGGGTACGGCGAACAGGTCACCCTGCACCCGGTCGAGCTGCGGGAATACGCCCACGACATCGTCAACCACCTGCTCACCGGCTTCCCCTCGGAGCCGCTGCGGCAGGTGCTGGAGCAGGTCACCGGCGCGGACGGGCTGATCGCGGTGACCCCGATCTTCAACGCCTCGTACAGCGGGCTGTTCAAGTCCTTCTTCGACCTGGTCGACGCCGAGGCCCTGGGGGGTCGGCCGGTCCTGGTCGCCGCGACCGGCGGCACCGCCCGGCACTCGCTGGCCCTGGAACACGCGATCCGGCCGATGTTCACCTACCTGCGGGCGGTGGTGCTGCCGACCGCCGTCTTCGCGGCCCCGGAGGACTGGTCCGGCGGTACGGCGCAGGGCGCCCTGCGGACCCGGATCGAGCGGGCCGCCGCCGAGTTGGCCGGGCAGGTGCACCGCAGCGCCCCCTCCGCCGGCCCGGCCGACCCCTTCGCCCTGACGACCGACTTCGCGCAACTGCTCCGACCCGACCACCCCTGACCGGCGCCCCCCACCCCCCCCCCCCGCACACCGGCCGGGCAACCCGGGCCCGTTGATCATGAGGTTGACGGCAGTAGTCGATCTCGAGGGTGCCGCCAAACTCATGATCAACGGTCTGGTCCGGGCGGGTCAGACCACGTGGTCGGCGGCGTGCGGGTGGGCGACGAGCACCGGGCAGCGGGCGTGGTGCACCAACGCCTGGCTGACCGAGCCGAGCAGCAGGCCGGCGAAGCCGCCCCGACCTCGGGACCCGACCACCACCAGCGCGGCCTGCTCGGAGGCCTCGATGAGCGCCTCGTCGGGCTTCCGGCCGGTGATCATCCGTTCCTCTACGGTCAGCCCGGGGTGACTGCCTCGGGTGGCCGCCGCGGCGGTGGCCAGCAGGTGTTCCCCGTCGATGTCCCGCTCCCCGCTGATGTGCATCAACACCAGGGTGCCCCCGCGTCGGACCGCCTCCTCGGCGCCGTGCCCGACGGCGAGTTCGGCCGACTCGGAGCCGTCGATCCCGACGACCACCGGCCCGTCGGTCGGCAGCGGCCGGTCCGGTGGCCGGACCACCAGCACCGGGCAGTGCCCGTGCGCGGCCACCTGGGTGCCGACCGAGCCGAGCAGCAGGCCGGCGAAGCCGCCCAGACCCCGACTGCCCACCACTACCAGTTCGGCCCGACGGGACTCCTCGACCAGGGTGGCACCGGGCCCACCGGCGACCTGCCGCACCTCTACGGTCAGCGAGGGCCACCGGTCGACCAGTTCGGTGGCGGTCTGTTCGAGCATCTTCCGCCCGTCCTCCGAGGGCGCCGGCAGACCCACCTCGTAGGGGTTGATCGGCACCCCGTAGCCGAGTGGGTGCAGGTAGCCGTGCACCAGGTGCAGCGGACGGGACCGCCACACCGCCTCCTGGGCCGCGTGCTCGGCGGCGACCAGGCTCGGTGGGGAGCCGTCCACCCCCACTACGACAGGTCGGTTCATGATGCCTCCAGAGGTCGTCGCCTCATCAGGATCCTTCGACGGTACGCGGCTCGCGGATGACCACCACGGGTGCGTCCGCGTGGTGCAGCACCGCGTGACTGACCGAGCCCAGCAGCAACCCGGCCAGGGCCCCGCGTCCCCGCGCCCCGACGACCACCAGTTGGGCCCCACGGGACTGCTCCACCAGCGCCCGGGCGGGGGAGCCACGCACCAGCGACTGCCGCACCGGCACCTTCGGGAACCGCGGCGACCAGCGCGCCACGGCCTCGGCCAGGACCTGCTCCTCCTGCTTCTGGAAGGCGTCCAGGTCGTAGACCAGCGGCAGGATGTCGCCCGGACCGGCCGGCGTCGGGTAGAGCCAGGAGTGCACGGCCACCAGTTCGGTGTCGCGTCGGGCGGCCTCCTCGAACGCGAACCCGACCGCCTCGTCGGAGGCGGGGGAGCCGTCGACCCCGACGACCACCGGCCCGTCGGCGCGCTGCTCACCCCGGACCACCAGCACCGGGCAGGTGGCCCGGGCACTGAGCTGCACGGCCACCGAGCCGAGCAGCAGCCCGGCGAAACCACCCAGGCCCCGGCTGCCGAGCACCAGCAGGGCGGCGTCCTCGGACTCGGCCAGCATGACCGCCGGTGCCGCCCCGTGCACCACCGCGCCGGTGACGGAGACCTCCGGGGCGATCTTCGTAGCCTCGGCCACCGCCTCGGTCACGAACTGCTCGGCCTGGTTACGCAGGCCGGCGTCGGCCGGCGCTCCCGGCGCGGGACCCAACGGCACCCGCATCAACGGCCAGATGAAGGCGTGTACGACCCGCAGCGGCAGCTGCCGGTACGCGGCCTCCCGGGCGGCGGCGCGTACCGCGTGCAGGGCCATCTCGGAACCGTCCACACCCACCACGACGGGGGCGGTCTTGCTGTTCATCGAGTCCTCCTTCGGATCACTATCAGCCTGACCCATCGCGCCAGGTCACCGTCACCGACCCCGACCCCGACCCCGACGAGTCATCATCGTCAGCCGGAGCAGCAGACCGGGCAGCACGCTCACCACCGCGCAGGCGAGCAGGTCCACGGCCCCCAGCGGTCGGGTGCCCAGCAGGTCCCGCAGCGGTGCCACCAGCACCCCGGCGACCTGCAGCAGCGCGGAGACCGCCACGGCCAGCGGCAGGGCCGGGTTGCCCCGCCGTGCGCCGGGTGGCCGTGGCGCGCGGACCGCCAGGGCGACCCCGAGCTGGGCCAGACCCAGTACCACGAAGACGACCGACTGCCAGGGCCGTTCCCAGTGTGCGGCGAGTACGCCCGCCCCGAGGGTCACTGCCGAGATCAACGCTCCAGCGACCAGGATGTGTCGGCCCAGCCCCGCCCCGAGCACCGATTCCTGCGGTGAGCGGGGTGCCCGACCCAGGGTGCCCGGTTCCGCCGGCTCGGCGCCCAGGGCCACCCCCGGCAGCCCGTGGGTGAGCAGGTTGATCCAGAGGATCTGCGCCGGCAGCAGCGGTACGGCCAACCCGAACAGCGGACCCAGCAGCATCACCACGATCTCGGCCACCCCACCGGAGAGGGCGTAGCGCAGGAACCGCCGGATGTTGTCGTAGATCCGCCGTCCCTCGCCGATCGCGGTCGCCACGGTCGACAGGTCGTCGTCGACCAGCACCAGGTCGGCGGCCTGCCGAGCCACCTCGGTGCCGCCGCCCATGGCCACCCCGATGTCGGCGCGGCGCAGGGCGGGTGCGTCGTTGACCCCGTCGCCGGTCATCGCCACCACATGCCCTCGGGCCTGCATCGCGGCGACGATGTCGAGCTTCTGCTCCGGGCGGGTACGGGCGAACACCCGCGCCGCCGGGTCCGCCTCGGCCGGATCACCGTCGTCCCCGCGTACCACCGGGTCCCCGGGGTCCCAGACGCCGAGCTGCCCGGCGATGGCCGCCGCGGTCGCCGGATGGTCCCCGGTGATCAGCACCAGCCGCACCCCGGCCTCGGTGAAGCTGCCCGCGATCTCCGGCGCCCCGGCCCGCAGCGGGTCACCGACCCCGACCAGTCCGACCACCTGAAGCCCGACCGGGTGGGCGGGATCGGTCGGCGGGGTGTCCACCAGCGCCGCCGCCAGGGCGAGCACCCGCAGCCCCGCCCCCGCCAACTCGGCCGCTGCGGCGGCCAGCTCGGCCAGTTCCTCGGCGTCGGCGTCGACCAGCGGCGCGGCCAGCACACTCTCCGGCGCCCCCTTGCACACCACCAGGTACCGGTTGTCGCAGGACCGGTGCACCGTGGTCATCCGGCGCAGCTCCTGGTCGAAGGGGTGCTCGGCGACCCGGGGCCAGGCCCGGCGGGTGGTCTGCGGTTCCAGGCCGCAGCGGGCCGCGAAGGTCACCAGGGCCGCCTCCAACGGGTCACCGACCGCACCCCAGTCCGGTCGCTGCTCATCCGGTGCGGCCAGCGTCGCGTCGTTGCACAGCAGCCCGGCCCGGGCCAGCCGGCGCAACTCGTCGGTGACCGCCACCCGCTCCCCGTCCCGCTGGATCACCCCGTGCGGGGCGTAGCCGGTGCCGGTGACCTCGAAGCGGCCTCCATCGGCGGTACGGGCCTGCTGCACGGCCATCCGCCCCTCGGTGAGGGTGCCGGTCTTGTCCGAGGCGATCACGGTGACCGAACCGAGGCTCTCCACGGCGTGCAGCCGACGGGGGATGGCCCGGGCGGTGGCCATCCGCCGGGCACCGAGCGCCAGGGCCAGGGTGACCACCGCAGGCAGTGACTCCGGGACGGCCGCCACCACCAGGCTCACCGCGGTGACGGCCATCTCCACCACCGGCCGCCCACCGAGTACCCCGAGGGCGAAGACCAGCCCGGACAGCAGGACGGCGACCAGACCCAGGACCCGCCCCAGGGCCGACAGCCGCCGTTGCAGGGGAGTGGGGCCCGGTCGGGTGGTGGCCGCCAGACTGGCGATCCGGCCCAGGGCGCTGGCCGCTCCGGTGCGGACCACCGTGCCGGTGGCCCGTCCCACGGTGACCACCGTGCCGGCGCTGGCCTCCTCGCCGATGTCCCGGGCCACCGGCATCGACTCGCCGGTGAGGGCGGACTCGTCCAGCCGCAGCCGGCTGGTCTCCTCCAGCAGCAGGTCGGCCGGGACCACGTCACCGGCCTCGATCCGGACCAGGTCACCCCGGACCAGGTCGGCGGCGGGCAGCACCAGGTCCCGGCCGTCGCGCAGCACCCGGGCGGTCGGCGCGGCCAGTTGGTCCAGGGCGGCGATGGCCCGGTCGGCGCGTACCTCCTGCACCACCCCGATGATCGTGTTGACCGCGACCACGAGCAGGATCACCGCGGTGTCCGGGTAGTCCCGCAGGACGGTGGTGACCACGGCGGCGGCCAGCAGCAGGGCGACCAGGGGGTCGGTCAACTGCCGCAGGACCCGTACGGTCAGGTGCCGGCGGGGTGGCGCCTCGGTGCTGTTCGGCCCGTCCCGGCGCAACCGCTGCGCGGCCTCGGCGGAACTGAGCCCGCCGGGGGTCACCGGTCGGGTGACGGTGTCAGTGCTCACGGTCGCACCCCTGCCCACGTACCTCTCGTCACCGCGCTGCCCCGACGGCTGCCCTTGTGGTCCAAGCGTCCCGTGTGACTGTTGTTGTCCGGCAGGGGCTAGGGCCCGCCCGGCTCGGGACCAAAGGCCCTGCCGGGCTCAGGGCGTATCGTCAACGGCGATGAGCGACGACTTACGGCTGCGTGCCGTCGCCGAGGACGACCTGCCGGAGTTCTACGCCCACCAACTGGACCCCGAGGCCGCCCGGATGGCCGCCTTCGGCGCCGCCGACCCGGCCGACCCCCGGGCCTTCGCCGCACACTGGGTCCACATCCTGACCGACCATCGGAACCTGGCCTGGACGGTGACGGTCGACGACGCGGTGGTCGGGCATGTGCTGGCCTTCCCCGCCGAGGGACGCACCGAGGTCAGCTACTGGATCGACCCCACCCGGTGGGGCCGGGGGTACGCCACCCGGGCCCTGGCCGCGCTGCTGCGCGAGGTGACCCGCCGCCCTCTGTACGCGCGGACCGCGACGGACAACATCGCCTCGCTGACCGTGCTGCGTCGCTGCGGGTTCGTCGTCCGGGCCACCGAGCGGGCGTACGCCCCCGGCCGGGGCGAGGAGATCGACGAGTACCTGCTGGAGTTGCCGGCCTGACCCCGGTCCCGGGCCACCGCCCGGAGGGTGCGTCGACCTGGGCGGCCACTACCCTCGCGGGGTGAACTGGCTGGAACTCGTCGGCTGGACCGGCTCCGCCCTGCTGGTCTGGTCCCTGGTGCAGACCCGCATCCTGCGGCTACGGGCGGTCAACCTGATCGGCAGCCTGGTGCTCATCGGCTACAACGCCGCCGTGCAGGTGTGGCCCATGGTGGGGCTCAACGTCGTCCTGTCGGTGATCAACATCTGGTATCTGCGGAAGCTGCTGGCCACCCGGCACGACGAGCAGACCTACCAGGTGGTCGAGGTGGGCGCCGACGACGCCTTCCTGGCCCACACCCTGCGGGTGCACGCCGCCGACATCGCCCGGTTCAACCCCGGCTTCCGCCCCGAGCCGATGCCCGGCCGGTCGGCCTTCCTGGTGGTCCGCGCCGACGAGGTCGTCGGGGTGGTGCTGGCCCACGACGCCGGAGACGGGGTGGCCCAGGTGGACCTGGACTACGTCACCCCGGCCTTCCGGGACTTCACCCCGGGGGAGTTCGTCTACCGACGCAGCAGCCTCTTCACCGACCGGGGATTCCGCCGGGTGCTCAGCCCACCGGGCATGCGGGCCCCCTACTACCAGCGCATCGGGTTCCGCCCCCACGGCCGGTCGTACGCCCTGGATCTCCCGCAAGGGTGACCCGGCGCGGAGGATGATTCACCATCGCGGCGAGTGGGCATAGGCACCGCTACGTCGGTGGGACTTCCACCGGCGGCGCCACCGGGCGCGGTCCGACGAGGGAGAACCGGGCGTGCACAGCTACTGGAGTCAGCTGGCCCTGGTCGCGGTCCTGATCATCATCAACGCGATCTTCGCCGGGAGTGAGCTGGCTCTGGTGTCGCTGCGCGACAGCCAGATCCAGCGGCTGGCCCGCACCGGCCGCGCCGGAGAGGTACTGGCCCGGCTGGCCCGCGACCCCAACCGATTCCTGGCCACCATCCAGATCGGCATCACCCTGGCCGGCTTCCTGGCCTCGGCGGCGGCGGCGGTGTCGCTGGCCCGGCCCCTGACGCCGTTGTTGCAGGTGTTCGGCCGAGCCGCCGAACCGATGGCCATCGTGCTGGTCACCCTGGCCCTGACCTTCGTCACCCTGGTCTTCGGGGAACTCGCCCCGAAACGGATCGCGATGCAGATCCCGGAGCGCTGGGCCCTGCTCGTCGCCCGCCCCCTGGACCTGCTCGCCGCCCTCACCCGCCCGGCGGTGTGGCTGCTGGGCGCCACCAGCGACCTGGTGGTCCGGCTGGTCGGGCTGAACCCGAAACCCGAGCGGGACGAGATCAGCCCGGACGAACTACGCGACATCGTCGCCGGCAACCACGGCTTCACCAAGGAGCAGCAGACCATCATCGCCGGGGCGGTGGAGATCGCCGACCGGAAGCTGCGCGCCGTACTGGTGCCCCGGCTGCGGGTCTTCTGCCTGGACAGCGGCACCACCGCCGAGGCGGCCCGGCTGGTGCTGGCCGCCTCCGGGCACTCCCGGGCCCCGGTGGTCCGCCACGGCGGCCTGGACGAGACCGTCGGGGTCATCCACCTGCGGGACCTGGTCGGGGTCCGCGACGACCAGCCGGTCGACGAGTGCGTACGCCCACCGATGCTGCTGCCGGACTCCGTCTCGGTGGTCGACGCCCTGCGTCAGTTCAAGGCGGAACGCCAGCACATGGCGCTGGTGGTGGACGAACGGGGTGCCGTCGAGGGCATCGTCACCCTGGAGGACGTCCTGGAGGAGATCGTCGGGGAGATCTACGACGAGACCGACCGGGACATCCGCGAGGTACGCACCGACGACGACGGCGCCCTGCTGCTGTCCGGCACCTTCCCGATCCACGACCTGCCGGACATCGGGGTGGAACTGCCCGCCCGACCGGAGGGCGACTACACCACGGTCGCCGGCCTGGTCCTCGCCGGCCTGGGCCGGATCCCCACCGTCGGCGAACACCTCACGGTCGACGGGTGGCACCTGGAGGTCACCCAGGTCGACGACCGGGCCATCACCGGGGTACGGCTGTGCCGCCCCGCCGAACCCGCAGCGGACGCCGAGCCGACCGACCAGCAGGAAGCCGACCAGCAGGCGGCTGACCAGGAGGCGCTTGAACAGGAGGAGGCTGACCAGCAGGCGGTCAGCGGGGCGCGGGATCCACAGGAAGACCTGGCACCGGCGGATCGAACCTGAGCCGGTGCACCGGCACCTGCACGGTGCTGCGGTTCAGCAGCCGGGCGGCCGCCCGGATCGCCCAGGGCCCGGAGGGGTGCCGTTGCGGGCCGATCAACCGACCGCTGAGCCGGCCGTACCAGTGGCGGGTCACCACCAGGTCGGTCAACCGCAGCGGCCCGCCCGGGGTACCCCGCACCACCAGGTCCACCACCCGACCCAACCGTCGGCCCTGCTCGTCGTACGCGGTGCGGCCCAGCAGCTCACCCGCCCGCACGGCCGGCTCCGGGGATCTTGCCGATCAGGTGGCGCCGCAGCCACAGCTCCACCGGGGAGGTGGGCAGGTCCTCGGCCCGTACCCGCAGCCGCACCGCACTGTCGATACCCGCCACCAGCCCGTACGGGATGCGCAGCGGCACCATCGGCGGCTCGGCGACGAACCGTTCCGCGGTCAGCACCAGCATCCGGCCGATCCGGCCGCCGACCCGCAACCCGAGTGCCCCCGGCCCGGTCAGCAGGGTCCGCAGGTACGGCGTCCCCTGCGCATCCAGGGCGAACTCCACATCGTCGACCTTGCCGATCAGCCGGCCGTCCAGGTCGACGAGTTGGCGGTCGAGCAGATCATGGCTGATCTGGATCCTCACTGCCCCATTCTGGTCCCGACGGCCACCGGGATGGCGGCGATCGCCGCAGCCACGATGATCAGCAGCAGGACCGCGCCCAGGGCGTTGAGCCACCGCCCGTTGACCCGGTCGCCCAGGTAGGTGCGGTCATTGGCCACCACCAGGATCGGCAGGTAGGTCAGCGGCAGGGCCACCGCACTGATGATCAACATGTACTCGGTCAGGGTCACCGGATCGATCCGGGTGAGCAGCAGCAACACCCCCAGCAGCACACTGACCAGCAGCACGGTGTGGAACCGGGCCGCCTCGCGCGGGTTCACCCGCTTACCCCACTGCCAGCCGAAGTACTGCGCGGCGGCGTACGCGGCCGACAGCCCGGTCTCCAGGGCGGCCCCGAAGGTGACCGCGAAGAAGGCCAGGGCCGCGATCGCCAGCCCCACCCCGCCGAAGGCCAGCACCACCGGGTGGGCCACCTCGCCGAGGTCGGAGACCGTCAGTCCGGCGGGCCGTAGCACCACCGTGGCGGTGGCGATCAACGACAGGGCGAGGAACCCGCCGATCGGGAAACCGACGAGCACACTGAACCGGGCATCGGCCAGGTCCGCCGAACTCCACCGCTCCTCCACCCCGCCGGAGGAGAAGAAGAACACCTCGTACGGGCTGACCGTGGAGGCGAACAACGCCACCGCGACGAACCAGTACGCCCCCCAGCCCTGGCCGCCGTCGTCGATGCTCACCGCCCCCCGCCCGAGGGCCGCCCAGTCGGTCGGCAACCAGAACAGCGCCACCGCGAAGACCACCAGGGTCAGCCCGGCCAGCCCGAACAGCCGCTCCATCACCGGGAACCGCACCCGCCACAGCACCAGCCACACCGCCGCCCCGGCGACCGGCACCCAGAGCAGGTACGGCACCCCGCTGGCCAGTTGCAACGCCAACGCCACCCCGCCCAGCTCGGCGGCCAGGGTGATCACGGTGACCAGGTAGGAGGCCACCAGGTTGACCAGGGCCATCCGGGCCCCGAGCCGCTCCCGGACCAGGTCGAACACCGCCCGGCCGGTCACCGCCGCGATCCGTCCGGCCATCTCGGCGTACGCGCAGATGGCGATCACCCCGAGCAGCAGCACCCAGGCGTGCGACATGCCGAAGCGTGCCCCGGCCTGACCGGCGGCCACCAGGTCACCGATGTCGACGAAGCCACCGACCGCGGAGAGGATGCCGAGGGTGGCCGCGAGCAGCTTCTTCACCTCGGCGGTGGCCCGGACGCGGTCATCGAGGCGACGATATCGCCGAGACTGCCGCTAACTACCGCAAACCGGGCATTGTCGCCCGGTCACGGCATCGGTGTGGAGCTACCTGCTCAGCTGTCGGGGTAGAGGTTCTGCAGGCGGACCTGTCCCCGGGCGACCAGCCGATCCTTGGCGTCGGTGATCTCCACCTGCCACAACTGCTGGGTACGCCCCCGGTGCACCGGAGTGGCGACCGCGGTCAACTCCCCGCCGCCGACGGACCGCAGGAAGTCCGTCTGGTTGGACACCCCGACCACCCGGCCGCGCTCGCCCAACCAGAGACCGGCACCCACACTGGCCGCCGTCTCCACCACCGAGCAGTAGACCCCGCCATGCTGGATGCCGTACGGCTGGAGCAGCTCCGGGCGGACCCGCCAACGGACCGTCACCCGGTCCCCGCTGACCTCGCCGTACTCCAAGCCGAGCAGGGCGAAGAACCCGGTAGAGAGCTGGGACATCTCCATGGCGGCCTCCTCGATCTTGGCAGGGTCACCCTACCGAGGTCGCAGGCCTGACAACCCGGTAGGGCCCGGAGGCGCTGATGGGGGAGAATCGGTGACCGTGACCGACAGCAACCTCCCGCCGGCCGGGCGGGACTCCTTCCTAGACGACCTGCGGTGGCGCGGCCTGATCCAGGACTCCACCGACCCCGACGAGCTGCGCGCACTGCTCGACGGCCCGGCGGCCGTCTTCTATGTGGGGTTCGACCCGACCGCGCCCAGCCTGCATGTCGGCCACCTGATGCAGGTGACCACGGCACGTCGTCTGCAACTGGCCGGACATCGCCCGTTGCTGCTGGTCGGCGGCGCGACCGGGCAGATCGGGGACCCGAAGGAGAGCGCCGAGCGCACCCTGAACCCGCCCGAGGTGGTCGCCGGCTGGGTGCAGCGCATCCGCGACCAGTTGGCACCCTTCGTGTCGTACACCGGCGACAACGCGGCCCAACTGGTCAACAACCTGGAGTGGACCGGCGAGATGTCGGTGGTGGAGTTCCTCCGGGACGTGGGCAAGCACTTCCCGGTCAACAAGATGTTGGCCCGCGAGGTCGTCCGGGCCCGGCTGGAGAGCGGCATCAGCTTCACCGAGTTCAGCTACCAACTGCTCCAGGCCAACGACTTCTTCGAACTGCACCGCCGGTACGGCTGCCAACTCCAGTTCGGCGGCTCCGACCAGTGGGGCAACATCACCGCCGGGGTCGACTACGTCCGGCGGCGCGGCGCTGGTCCGGTGCAGGGCTTCACCACCCCCCTGGTCACCAAGTCCGACGGCTCGAAGTTCGGCAAGACCGAGGGCGGCGCGATCTGGCTAGACCCCGAGATGACCAGCCCGTACGCGTTCTACCAGTTCTGGATCAACGTCGACGATCGCGACGTGGGGCGCTACCTGCGCTACTTCAGCTTCCGCTCCCGAGAGGAACTCGAAGCGCTGGAGAAGGAGACCGCGGAACGTCCAGCCTCCCGTGCCGCCCAGCGTGCTCTCGCCGAGGAACTCACCACCCTGGTGCACGGCGAGCGGGAGATGGCCCAGGTGGTCGCCGCCAGTCAGGCCCTGTTCGGTCGTGGTTCCCTGGCCGAACTGTCACCGGCGACCCTGCGCGCCGCCCTCACCGAGGCCGGCCTGGTACGCCTGGACGAGTTGCCGGAGGTGGCCGTCCTGCTCAAGGAGTCCGGCCTGGTGCCCAGCATGAAGGAGGCCCGCCGGGTGATCACCGAGGGTGGCGCCTACGTCAACAACAACCGGGTGACCGAGGTCGACGCCGTGGTCGGGCCGGAGGACCTGCTGCACGGCCGGTACCTGGTGTTGCGTCGGGGCAAGCGGTCCTTCGCCGGGGTGGAGCTGGAGGTTCCCGGCGAGGTCCGGTGAGGCCCGGCCAGGGGGTGTGACGCGCGACGCGTCCGGCGGATTTGACGTTCAATCCGTCGGACGCGTAACTTTCTCTCTGCCAGCGCGGAACGGACGAAACGGGTCGAAAGACCCGAAGGCCGGAGCGCAGGTCGACCCCCGGGAACGAGCGGCACCACCGCCTCGAGACCGGGCCGGGTGGTGCCCCGAACCCGTCGCGAGGCGGATTTGGCGAGGCGGAACCGACCGGGTAAGGTTGGCCGCCGGCAGGGCCCCAGGCGCGCTAGCGGGAGACCGCAGCGGCTGGCCTGCCGAAAACCCCGATACGAACGGCGCAAGCCGATCAGCTTGGGGTGCCCGGAGAACGGGTGGAAGCGTGACAAAGCGGCGCAAGTCGATTTGACACGGCGAAAACCACCGGGTAACGTAGTAAAAGTGCCCGGCGCGAGAGCGGCGGGTGCGGGAGTGGAACGGTAGCCCCGGATGGTGGCCCTGGTGGGTTGTCTGATGGTGTGTGGTTGTTCTTTGAGAACTCAACAGGGTGTTTGATAAGCCAGTGCCA
>NZ_JBEYUI010000044.1:0-22954 GCF_040643455.1 Micromonospora sp. NPDC047134 | reverse complement strand
CAAGGGCAAGTAACAACCCTCACCACACCACCACCAACACACCCACACCACACCGCCAGACCACCCTGCCCACACAACGGTCAAAACACGAGAAGCGCCCGCCCCAAGGGGGCGGGCGCTTTCGCATACTCCGGTGGTCCAGAGGCGGCCCGATCGTGGCAGTGCAGCTGCTCCCGGCCCGGCGTGTCGAACAGCAGGACTGCCACAACGAGTCGGGGCAGCGGCGCTGGGCTGGATGCCGCCTGCTGCGATTCCTGTTACCGGTCGTTCTTGAGGGAGTCGATGAACGTGCGCCAGCCCTGGGCGTCGAAGGCCAACGCGGGACCGGCCTTGTCCTTGCTGTCCCGAACGGCAACTCCGTTGCGGAGGTCCGCCACTTCGACGCACTGGCCGTTGCTCTGGCTCTTGCTGCTCTTGCGCCACTTCGGCTCCACGGCCGTCCCTCCTTCTGCTATGCCAGCCTCCTGGCCACCTCGGCGATCAGCTGACGGGACTTCGTTGAGCTGAGGGCCGAGCTGTGCAGGTGTGTATACGCCAGGGTAACCCTGCGCATGTCCTCGGCACGCTCCAGATACACGTCGCCAGCAAAGCTCTCGACGTACGCGACCGGGGTGTGCACGTCCTCCGGAAACTCCAGGATGGCGACCGAGCCGAGCATCCCCGGGTGGGCTCCTTCGCTGTAGGGCAGGACCTGGATGTCGATGTTGTCGCGCTTGCTCATCTCGACCAGGTGAAGGAGTTGCTCCCGCAGCACCTCACGCCCGCCTACCTCACGGTGGAGTGCACTTTCATCAATGATCGTCCAGAGATTGAGCAGTGGCTCCTCGGTGAGGCACGCCTGTCGCGCCATCCGCACCTGGAGTCGCTTCTCTCGCTCGGCTGTCGCCTCAGTCATCCGCTGTTGATCAAAGATGGCTCGGGCGTACCGCTCCGTCTGAAGTAGGCCCGGCACGGCGGCCAGCTCGAAGTTCCGCACCGCCGTAGCGGCGGACTCCAGTCCGATGTAGACGCTGTACGGGTTCGGAAGTTGGCCGAACTTTGCCCACCAGCCGCGCTCCTTGCCTTGGCGCTGGAGGTCCAGCGTCGTCTGCCGGATGCGGTCGTCGTCGACCCCGTACCGCGTCAGCATCACGATCACGTCGGCCCGACTGACGCCGACATCGCCGGATTCGATCTTGTAGACCTTGGATTCCGAGCAGCCGAGCTCTGCCGCGATCTCCTTATGTGACACGCCAGCCGCCTCGCGGAGCCTGTGTAGCTCCCGGCCGAGCTGCCATCGCGCGATCGTCGGGCCGCTTGCCCTCGCCACGTCTACCTCCAGCGTCGTGAACACGGCCAGTGTTCTCCTCTCCATCTGCGAGATCAAGGATCGCCAGGCGAATCTTCTGGTTCCATGGAAAATTTCCATGGAACTCTAGACCTGTCGGATTCTCTTTGTCACTCTGTGCATGGAAGCCACTACGTCTGGAGGTTCGGATGGCCAAGCACGTGAAGAACCCGGCGCACCTCGGCCTGCTGCGGAAGCTCTGGCCGTTCAGGCGCCGTCGCGCGAGTCCGCTCGACCGCTTAGGCCCGGCGACCATCTATCCAGAGCGGGCAGGCGCATATCGCGTCGTAGGCGTGGCACGGGTGACCTACCTGCCGGAGCGGCCGTTGCTGACCCTCGCGGGCGAGTACCGGGCCGGGTACTGGTCATGACCGTGCGGCGATCACCCCAGGTGATCAAGCACTCCTGGTACGTCCTCGAATACCACCGGCATCACCGCTGCCCAAACTGCACGGCAAGCGCCTGGTGTCCGGAGGTTCAACTCGCCCGGACTCGGCTCGCCGCATGGCATCGATACCGGCAGCGGTAGCCGACCTCAAGCCGACGACCTGCTTCACCTCACCCGACAGGTGCCAGTCATCCCCACATCCTGACCGGAGGTAATCATCATGCCGGAGCCGCCCAGGCAGGCGAGCCCCATCGACCGGGAGTCGACCCGACGGCTTCCCGCCCCTCCCGGCGACGCGCCCCGAGCCTGGATCGGCGACTTGGTCCACGACGAGGACGCCGCCAAGCCGGGCATCGTCACCGACGTCATCAACAAGACGATCTGGGTGCTGCGACCGGAGTTCGGCACCGGGCAGTGGACCTGCGAGGATCCCGGTCGGTTGACCGTGATCACTCCCCGGGCGGAACGGGTCGGCAAGCCCAAGCAGGTTGATCATGATGGAGGCATACCCCGTGAAGCCAAGCCTGAGCGGCGTCATGGGGACGAGGCGCGGGGAAAACCGGTGAGCTGAAGAGCAGGGTCGACCGAATCGCGCCGGACCCGGAAGCGCTCTTCCCGTCCGCTGACGTGGATCGCCTGGTCACGATCATCAACTCCGTACGCGACACCGCCACCGCCGTGAGTGCGGTGGCCTAGCTTGATGATCGGCTCCGTTACGCCGGAATTGCGGTATCCCGGCGGCTTGGACACCGCAACTTCGGCGTAACGGAGTCGATCACCCCGGGATCACGCCCAGCGGGCCGGCCCCGGCCGGCGGTACGGCACGATGGGGTCATGAGTGCACGCGTACGGGCGCCGGAGTTGCGGGGTCGGGGCTGGCTGAACACCGGTGGGCGGGAACTGACCCTCGCCGACCTCCGCGGCAAGATCACCATTGCCGACTTCTGGACCTTCTGCTGCATCAACTGCCTGCACGTACTGGACGAACTGCGCCCGCTCGAGGAGAAGTACGCGGACGTCCTCGTCGTGATCGGGGTGCACTCGCCGAAGTTCGAGCACGAGAAGGACCCGGAGGCCCTGGCCGCCGCCGTCGAGCGGTACGGCGTGCACCATCCCGTACTCGATGATCCTGACCTGGACATGTGGCAGCAGTACGCGGCCCGCGCCTGGCCGACCCTCGCGGTGATCGATCCGGAGGGTTATGTGGTGGCCACGATGGCCGGCGAGGGTCACGCCGAAGGGTTGGCCCGGCTGATCGACGACCTGATCGCCACCCACGAGGCCAAGGGCACCCTGCACCGGGGCGACGGCCCGTACGTCCCCCCGGCGCCATCACAGAGCACCCTGCGTTTCCCCGGCAAGATGGTGGTGAGCCCGGAGGGCAACCTGCTGGTGTCGGACTCGGCCCGGCACCGGCTGGTCGAGCTGGCCCCGGACGGAGAGACTCTGCTGCGCACGATCGGCACCGGCAGCCGGGGTCGGGGCGACGGTACGGCCGAGGTCGCCACCTTCTCCGAGCCCCAGGGGCTGTGCCTGCTCCCGGAACACGCGGCCGAGGTCGCCGGATACGACCTGGTGGTCGCCGACACGGTCAACCACCTGCTGCGCGGGGTGCGCCTGAGCAGCGGTGAGGTGACCACCGTGGCCGGCACCGGGCGCCAGTGGCGTTCCACGGTCGACGACCACGCCCACGACGCCCTCTCCATCGACCTCTCCTCCCCCTGGGACCTGGCCTGGTACGACGGCAAGGTCATCATCGCCATGGCCGGCATTCACCAGTTGTGGTGGTTCGATCCGATCAAGCGGACCGCCGGGATGTACGCCGGCACGACCGTGGAGGCGCTGCGCGACGGGCCGCTGGAGCAGGCGTGGCTGGCTCAGCCCTCCGGGTTGGCCGTCTCCGCCGACGGCGCCCGGCTCTGGGTGGCCGACAGCGAAACCAGTGCCCTCCGGTACGTCGAGGACGGCGTCATGGGTACGGCGGTCGGCCAGGGCCTGTTCGACTTCGGTCATCTGGACGGGCCGGCCGAGCAGGCGCTGCTCCAGCATCCGCTGGGGGTCTGCGCGCTGCCGGACGGCTCGGTGCTGATCGCCGACACCTACAACGGGGCGGTACGACGCTACGACCCGGCCACGGAGCAGGTGTCGACCGTCGCCACCGACCTGGCCGAGCCGAGCGACCTGGTGCTCACCCCGGAAGGTGCGGTGCTTGTCGTGGAGTCCGCCGGGCACCGGATCACCCGGCTGGCCCCGGGTGCGCTCTCCGCGGTGGGTGCCAGCACGGTCGAGGGTCCTCAGCTCCGCACCGAACGGAAGCCCACTGTCCTGGCGGCCGGCGAGGTGACGCTGGACGTGATCTTCACTCCGGCGCCGGGTCAGAAGCTGGACGAGACGTACGGCCCCTCCACCCGGCTGGTGGTTTCCGCCTCCCCGCCGGAGCTGCTGGTCGAGGGGGCCGGCACCGACACCGAACTGTCCCGGCGTCTGGTGCTCTCCGACTCGGTGACCGAGGGGGTGTTGCAGGTGACCGCCCAGGCGGCCACCTGCGACGCCGATGTGGAGCACGCCGCCTGCCACCTGACCCGGCAGGACTGGGGCATACCGGTACGGGTGGCCGCCGAGGCCGCCACCCGTCTCCCCCTGGTGCTCCGTGGCCTGGACGCCGCGACGAGTGGTTAGGAAGGGACCCCTTATCTACCGCAGGCGTTAATAAGGTGCCCTTCCTTACACATCAGCTGAAGGCGGTGGGGGTGGTCTCGGCGTCGACGAGGGCGGCGCGGACGAGTTTCGCGGCGGTCACCGCGCCGGGGCTGTCGCCGTGCAGGCAGATCGAGTCGACGACGCAGGGGACCACGCTGCCGTCGGTGGCGACCACGGTGCCTTCGGTGGCCATCCGGACGGCCCGGCGGGCCACCTCGTGCGGGTCGGTGACCAGCGCCTCCGGCGAGGTACGCGGCACCAGTTGACCGGTGGGCAGGTAGTTGCGGTCGGCGAACCCCTCGGCCACCACCCGCAGTCCCGCCCCCTGGGCCAGTTGGGCCAGCACCGAACCCGGCAGGCAGAGCACGGGCAGTTCGGGTTCGTAGTCGTTGACTGCGGCGACCACGGCCGCCGCCTGGGTCTCGTCCCGGGCCGCCGCGTGGTAGAGCGCGCCGTGCGGCTTGAGGTAGCGGACCCGGGTGCGGTACGGGCGGCAGAAGGCGTCCAGGGCCCCTAGTTGGTAGAGGATCTCGTCACGCAGTTCCGCGAACTCGTAGGCGATGTGCCGGCGGCCGAATCCGGCCAGGTCGCGGTAGCCGACCTGGGCACCGATGGCGACCTGGCGCTGGGCTGCGGCGGCGCAGACCCGACGCATTGTCATCGGATCCCCGGCGTGGAAACCGCAGGCGACATTCGCCGAGGTGACCAGGTCCAGCAGTGCCTCGTCGTCGCCGAGCTGCCAGACACCGAAGCCTTCACCGAGATCAGCGTTGAGGTCCATGGAATCTGACCGTAGTCCCTGGTCGGGCCTGGGCGAGGGGGGTCACCTCGTCCACCACGGCGATGACGGGATATCCACCCGTGGTGGGATGGTCAGCGAGGAAGATCAACGGTTGGCCGTCCGCCGGCACCTGGACCGCACCGAGGACGATTCCCTCGCTGGGCAGTTCCCCGGACACCGCCCGGGTCAGCGGTGCGCCGGTCAGTCGGACCCCCACCCGGTTGCTCACCGGACTCACCGTGTACGCGCAGCCGTACAGCCGGTCCAGGGCCACCGGGTCGAACCAGTCGTGTCGCGGGCCGGGTCGGGCGGTGAGGTGCAGTTCCGTGGGAAGTGGCACCGGCAGGGTCAGGTCTACCGGGGCGGGTGGACCGATCGGGTCACCCAACGGCAGCCGGTCTCCGTCGCGCAGGGGTGCCGGTCCGAGTCCGGCCAGGGTGTCGGTGGACCGGCTGCCCAGCACCGGGTCCACGGCGATGCCCCCGGCCACCGCCAGCCAGCAGCGCAGGCCACGTCGGGCCGGGCCGATCCGCAGTACCGCCCCGGCGGGTACGGCCAGGGGGCGACCGGTGTCGCCGGGCCGCTCGCCCACCCGCACCTCGACCTCGGCCCCCACGACGGCGACCGTGGTGGCCCGGGTGGGGCGCAGCGCGCAGCCGGTCATGGTGATCTCCAGCCCGGCCGCCGCCTCCGGGTTGCCGACCAGCCGGTTGGCCAGCCGCAACGCCTGGGGGTCCAGGGCGCCGGACCGGGGGACCCCCAGGTGCGCCCAGCCGGGCCGGCCCAGGTCCTGCACGGTGGTCAGGGCACCGGCGGCTAGCACCTCGATCATGTCGGCACCAGGCGCACCCGGGCCCCGGGAGTGAGCCGGGCGGGCGGGTCGGCGCGCACATCGAACAGGGACACCGTGGTACGCCCCACCAGCAGCCATCCGCCGGGCGAGGCGGTGGGATAGATCCCGGCGTACGGGCCGGCCAGGGCCACCGAACCGGCCGGCACCCGGGGTCGGGGCGTGGCCAGCCGGGGCACGGCCAGTTCGGGGGGAAGCCCGGTCAGGTAGCCGAATCCGGGTGCGAAGCCGCAGAACGCCACCCGGAACTCGGTCCGGCTCAGGCGGCGTACCACGGAGGGCACCTCGGTGTGCCAGTGTGCGGCGACCCGGGGCAGGTCCGGCCCGTCGTAGGTCACCGGTATCTCGACCAGTTCGGCCTCGGCTGCCGTGGCTACCTCCGGTGCCGGGGTCCAGGTGCTGATGTCAGCGGCCGTGGCGGCCGGGTCCGGCACCCCGTCGAGCAGCACGGTGGTGGCCGCCGGGACGACCTCGGTGGCCACCAGTTCACCCTGTTCCCGGCGGCGCCACAGTTCGGCTAGCCACCGCTGCACCAGGGCGGGATCCACCGAGCCGGTGGAGTCGCTCCCGGCGGGGGGTGCGGTGAAGTCGAGGAGCAGGGCGTGCCTGCCCACCGGTCTGATCCGCATTCCGCCATCTTCGCCGACCCCAGGCCCGCCGACGGTCTCGACCTGTCAGCAGGAGGCGTGACCGGTCGCACTACCCGAAGGTAACCTACGGTGCCGTAACCTGATTGTCGTGACCACCTCAGCACCGTCCCGGCTCCGGCCGGTCGACATCGGGAAACCCCGGATGCGCGGCTGGCTGCACACGTACGCGTTCTTCGTCGCCGTGGTCTGTGGCATCGTGCTCTGCTCGATCGCCGCCGCCAGACCCGGCTGGACACCCCTGATCAGCTGCGCCGTCTACAGCCTCACCGTCTGCGGCCTCTTCGGCACCAGCGCGCTCTACCACCGTCGGGTGTGGTCCAAGCGCGGCTTTGCGGTGATGCGCCGGATGGACCACTCGATGATCTTCCTGTTCATCGCCGGCACCTACACACCGTTCTGTCTGCTGCTGCTCGACAACCGCGCCACCGTGACCATGCTGGCGGTGGTCTGGGGCGGCGCGCTGGCCGGAGTGGCCCTCAAGATGGTCTGGCCGCACGTCTCGCGGTGGGTCTCCGCTCCGCTCTACCTGGCCCTGGGCTGGGCGGCGGTGGCGATCCTGCCGGACATCCTGCACCAGGGCGGGGTCACCGCGCTGGTGCTGCTCAGCGTCGGCGGGCTGATCTACACCGTGGGGGCCGTCTTCTACGCCCTGCGCAGGCCGAACCCGTGGCCCACGGTCTTCGGGCATCACGAGTTCTTCCACGCCTGCACCCTGGTGGCGGCGATCTGCCACCACATCGCCATCTACTTCGCCCTCTTCGCCTGACCGGGTACGCCGAGGGGGTTGGCGGGCGAGCCCACCAACCCCTCGGGTACCTGGATCAGACCGTGGGACCGGGTCGACGCACCTCGCGGTACTCCTGCACCACCCGGTCCTCCTGGACCGGGACGGCCCGGTCGGCGACCACCCGCTCCTGACGGACCGGGGCGACCACGGTCCGGCGGCGCGAGTTCCAGAAGTAGAGGGTCACGAGCAGGCCGGCAACCCCGGTGAGCATCAGCACCCAGCCGACGACGCTGAGGTTGAGCCAGCCGAGATCCGCCTCCACGGCGAACGCGAAGATCGCGCCGAGCGCGATCAGGAAGATACTGCCACCGATGCCCATCTCTCGTCTCCTCGGCTATCGAAGCTGGCATTCCACTTCGCCGCGGCCATCGATGAGGTTGCGGCATGCCTGACTTACCCCGGCACGGAGATCGCCAATCGGGCAAGCTGGGGGCATGAGGGACGCCCCGGCGCAGGATCGCACTCTGGTGCTGCTACGACATGCCAAGGCGGAACCACCCACCGAGGACGGACGGGACGCGCAACGCCCGCTGTCCGCCCGGGGACGGGCCGACGCCGCTGCGGCCGGGGCCTGGCTGGCCCGGCACGGGCTGCTGCCGGAGGTGGTGCTCTGCTCGGCGGCGCTGCGGACCCGGCAGACCTGGCACGGGGTGCAGACCGGCCTGACCGGGTCGCCCGCGGAGGGCGGCCCGACCGGTCCGGTGCCGGCGGTCCGTTACGAACCGGAGGCGTACGAGGCACACCCGCTGGACCTGCTGAGGCTGGTACGCGGAGTCGATCCAGGGGCCGGCACGGTGCTGCTGATCGCCCACAACCCGGGCATCTCCCTGCTGTCGGGGTTGCTGGACCCGTACGGCACCGATCCGGACGGGTTGCGCACCAGCGACCTGGTGGTGCACCGGACCGCCCTGCCCTGGGCGGACCTGGCACCGGGTACGACCGCGATCGGCGCCCGGCACACCGCCCGAGGCTGAGCACACGAAGGCGCTGAGTCAGCGGGCCGGATGGTCGGCTCCGCTGACTCAGCGCCTCGGTCACCTCAGCTCGGTGGCGCGGTGGGTGGCGGCGGATCGGGAGGTGGCGGCATCATCGCGGTCGGATGAGACAGCCGGTTCTCCTCCACGATCAGCGTCCTGGCCCGCTTGCGGCGGTCCTGCCAGAACCAGAGTGTGGTGAGCAGGACGCCCAGGCCGGCCAGGATGAACACCCAACCGACCGCGCGCAGGTCGATCCACCAGACATTTGCCCGGATGGCGAAGGTAAGGATCGCACCGATGGCGATCAGGAAGATCCCACTACCAATGCCCATGTGCGCGGCACTCCCCCGTGCGGTTGCTCTGGGCGTACGTTGACTGGCTCGCGACGGTTACCCGTCCGGACCGGGGTTACCCGCGACGCGCCGGGCGAACACCCCCGCCCACCGGGGGGGGGGGCGAATCAGACGAACGGTATGGGGTGACCGGGTCCGGTGCCGAAGGGGCGAACGGACCGGTACGGGAACGCCGACGGCCGGCGGGCAGTACGCCCACCGGCCGTCTGGAGCCGTTACCCGCAGGTCAGAAGACCTCCTCCGGGAGGTCCATGATGTCCAGGTCGGTGCCCTCGATGATCCGCCGGTCGGCGCCGATGCGCGGCAGCACCTCCCGGGAGAAGAACCGGGCCGCGGCCACCTTGCCGGTGTAGAACGCCTTGTCCGCCGCCGAGACCTCCCCGGCCAGCGCCTTCAGCGCCACGTCCGCCTGCTTCTGGAGCAGCCAGCCGACCACCAGGTCGCCGATCGCCAGCAGGAACCGCCGGCTGGCCAGCCCGACCTTGTAGAGGGCGCGGGTGTCCCCACCCTGCGCCTCGCCCAGCCAGCCGGTCATCACGCCGAGGATGGTCTGGATCTCGGCGAGTGCCTTGCCGAGCGCCTGGCGCTCCTGCTTGAGCTGGCCGTTGCCGCCCTCGGTGGTGATGAACTCCTGGATCTCGGCGGCCACCGCCATCAGAGCCTTGCCGTTGTCCCGGACGATCTTCCGGAAGATCAGGTCGAGGCTCTGGATCGCCGTGGTGCCCTCGTACAGGGTGTCGATCTTGGCGTCCCGGACGTACTGCTCCAGAGGGTAGTCCTGGAGGAAGCCGGAGCCACCGAAGGTCTGCAGGGACTCGTGCCCGAGCAGCTCGTACGCCCGCTCCGAGCCGACCCCCTTGACCAGGGGCAGCAGCAGGTCGTTGACCCGCTTGGCCAGCTTGGTGGCCTTCTCGTCACCGGCCGCCTCGGCGATGGCGACCTTGTCCTGCCAGGAGGCGGTGTAGCAGACCAGGGCCCGCAGACCCTCGGCGTACGACTTCTGCAGCAGCAGCGAGCGGCGTACGTCGGGGTGGTGGGTGATGGTCACCCGGGGGGCGGTCTTGTCCGTCGACTGGAGCAGGTCGGCGCCCTGCACCCGGTTCTTGGCGTACTCCAGGGCGTTCAGGTAGCCGGTGGAGAGGGTGGCGATCGCCTTGGTGCCGACCAGCATCCGGGCGTACTCGATGATCATGAACATCTGCCGGATGCCGTCGTGCTTGTCGCCCATCAGCCAACCCTTGGCCGGCACGCCGTGCTCGCCGAAGGTCAGCTCGCAGGTGTTGGAGACCTTCAGGCCCATCTTGTGCTCGACGTTGGTGGCGTAGACGCCGTTGCGCTCGCCCAGCTCGCCGGTCTCCTCGTCGAAGTGGTACTTCGGCACGACGAACAGCGACAGGCCCTTGGTGCCGGGGCCACCCACCCCCTCCACGCCGACCGGGCGGGCCAGCACGTAGTGGACGATGTTGTCGCTCAGGTCGTGCTCACCGGAGGTGATGAAGCGCTTCACGCCCTCGATGTGCCACGAGCCGTCCGGCTGCGGGATGGCCCGGGCCCGACCGGCGCCCACGTCCGAGCCGGCGTCCGGCTCGGTGAGCACCATCGTCGAGCCCCACTGCTTGTCGACGAAGAGCTTGGCCCACTTCTTCTGCCGCTCGGTGCCCTCGACGCGCAGTACGTGCGCGAAGGACGGGCCGGAGGCGTACATCCAGATCGGGGCGTTCGAGCCGAGCACCAGCTCGGCGAGGGCCCACCACAGCATCCGGGGGGCGTTGCTGCCGTCCAGCTCCGCGGGGAGGTCCAGCCGCCAGAACTCGGAGTCCATGAACGCCTGGTACGACTTCTTGAACGACTCCGGCAGCGGCACGGTGTGGGTGGCCGGGTCGAAGACCGGTGGGTTGCGGTCGCTGTCGGTGTAGCTGGCGGCCAGATCCTCACGGGCCAGGCGGTCCATCTCGGCGAGGAAGGTGCGCGCCGTGTCGACGTCGAGTTCGGTGTACGGCTCCTGGCCGAACGCCCGGTCCGCCCCGAACACCTCGAACAGGTTGAACTCGAGGTCCCGAAGGTTGCTCTTGTAGTGGGTCATGCCGCTGGCCCCGCTTCCGGACAGGTGTTACCGATCAGTAACCCCGACTGTATTACTCGCGGGTAGACAGCGACAAGTCGCTCGCCGAAGTGACGGCAATTACACACCCGTTCGGTCAGCTCTCGGCCGCACCGACCTCCCAGCTCGGCACGACCGCGGTCACCCCGCTGGAAGTGCCCGTGTACTCCATCAACACCAGCGCGATGTCGTCGTCGAGGCGACCGTGCACCCACTCCTTGAGTGCGGTCTCCAGGGACGCCAGGCCGTCGGCGACCGTCCCGTGCCCGAGCAGCCGCCAGGCTCGGTCCGCAGTCGGGAAGAACTCGCCGTCCCGGCGGGCCTCGCCCAGGCCGTCGGTGAACAGCAGCAGCCGGTCGCCCGGCTCCAGCCGCTCCACCCGGGGACGGACCACCGGCATGAACCCCAACGGCGGGGCGGGGGCGGGAGGCTCCAGCGGGATCACCGCACCACCGCGCAACAACAGCGGAGCGGGGTGCCCGCAGTTGACGATGGTCAGGGTGCCGCCACGCTCCTCCACCAGGGCGGCGGTGACGAAATCCTCGTCGCCGACATTGCGGGCCACCGCGCGGTCCAGGTCCGCCACCACGGCCCGCAGGTCGGCCCGCTCGTAGGCCACATGGCGGTACGAGCCCAGCACGATGCTGGCCAGCCGGACCGCCTCCAGCCCCTTACCGCGTACGTCTCCGATGATCATGCGTACGCCGTACGGGGTGTCGATCGCCTCGTACAGGTCCCCGCCGATTTCCGCCCGGGCGGTGGAGGAGATGTAGCGCCCCGCGACCGACAGGGTGCCCACCCGGGGGCCCAGGGGACGCAGCACCGCCTGCTGGGCGACCATCGCCAGCTTGGACAACTCCGCGATCTGCTTGTCCTGCCGCTCCCGCACGGAGGCCACCGCGGCGGCGATGCCGGTGCCCACCACGATGCCGGCCACCCCCACTGCGGCCGACAGCGACATCATCCGCTCGGCCAGGGCGAAGCCTGCCCCGAGCAGGGCGGCCACCGCACCCACCCCGAGCACCACCCGCCAGGAGGCCAACGCGGCGGCCAGGAAGGGTGCGGCCACCATCAGGGCGACATAGTTCGCTGCGCGGCCGTCGGCCAGCTCCAAGGTGGAGACGATCGCGAGCAGAACGAGGGCCGCGCCGAGGCCGGCGCGGGATCCGGGGCTCAGCGGGCTAGTGCCCGGCTGGAGGAGTCGAGTGCGTACGTCCGACAGCATGCCTGATGGATATGACCGAAAGCACGAACCTGGCCCCTCGTACGAGCAGGATCTGGCCACCAGGATCGCGGCTCAGAGCCGATCGCCGCCCGGCACCGGCTCAGCCGAGCACCTCGTACCGGACTTCGATGTGTCCCAGATCGAGCGATGCTATCTGGCCGAAGGCCGCCCGGGACAGGTCCAGGCATCGACCGGCGATGAAGGGACCACGGTCGTTGATCCGGACGGTGACCGACTTGCCGTTGGCCGGATTGGTCACCCGGACCTTGGAGTTGAACGGCAGGGTCTTGTGCGCGGCGGTCAGTTCCGCCGGGTTGAAGGTCTCGCCGTTGGCCGTCATCTGCCCCTGCCAGTAGAACGACGCGCCGCACGATCCCGTCTCCACCACCGGCTGGGCGGTGGTCTTCTTCGCCGTGGGGGTCGGCTTCGCGGTGGGGGTCGGCTTCGCGGTGGGGGTCGCCTTGGGGGTACGCGGCTTGCTCCGCGAGGGTGCCTGCGCGGTACGGCTCGGGGTCGGGCTGGCGGTCACCGTCGGCGAGGCGCTGGCGCTGGCGCTGGGACTCGGCGAGCCGCTCGCCACCGCCGAGGCGGCCGGTGTCGGCGGGAGGTCGATCGCGACCGGCTCGGAGCCGGCGGTCAACCGGACGGCGCCGACAGTGCCGCCGACAGCGAGGGCGACGGCCACCACCGCGCTGGCCGCGATACCGGCCGGCGCGGTGATCCTGCGGGTACGGGGGTGCTTGGCTGTCACCGGCCCGGTCCTTTCCTCAGCAGAGCAAATCGGGTCGGACCATAACGAGAGAAGCACTTCGGAAGTCAACGTGATCATGGTGGTATGGCCGGAATTGCGGCGATACCTGAAGCCGATCATCCGACCCGCGATCGGCCGGGCGGCCCGCCGCCCCAGGCGACCACGGCGCAGGATAGAAGGATGTCCGCCGAGCTCAGCCAGCGTCTCGTCGAGTTGTTCCGCTGGGTCGATCCGGGCCCGGAGGCAAGTCACCTGGTCAGCGACGTCTCCGGCTGGTGGCGAGACCCCCAGGTCCTCGCCGAACTGGGCCCCGCCCTGGTAGCACCCTTCCGGGCCGCCCGCCCCACCGTGGTCCTCGCCCCGGCGGTCACCGGGTTCCTGCTCGGCCCGCTGGCCGCCACCGCCCTGGGTGTCGGTTTCGTACCGGCCCACAAGCCGGGCGACGGACGGCTACCGGCCGGGCCGCTGACCTGGGCGCAGAGCCCACCCGACTTCCGTGGCCGACGGGTCGACCTGGCGGTGCCGAGCCGGCACCTGAGCGGAGGCGACCGGGTGCTGGTGGTGGACGACTGGGTGGCAACCGGGGCCCAGGTGCAGGCCCTCTACGACATCTGCACCACCCTGGGCGCGGAACCCCTGGGCACCTCCGCCGTGGTGGCCGACTGCCCCCCGTCCGTAGCCATCGCCCTGCGCATCCACACCCTCACCACCCTGCCGGGGTGAAGCGGCTCTGCTCAGCGGACGAAGCCCTCGACGACCGTGCAGACCCGGCCCAGGGCCTCGGCGGAGTGGGCCAGCGGCCCCGGCACCATCAACGCGTGATCGGCCGCCGGGATCTCCAACACGTGCGGAGTCAGCCGCCGGGCGGTCGCGCCGTCCCAGGAGGGGTCGGCCGTACCCCCGACCAGGATGAACGGGGCGGTGGCCCGGCGCAGCGCGTCGATCAGCTCGCCCCGGTGCAGCAGCGGGGTGAGCCAGACGGCGGGCAACCCCCGCGCCGCCGCCAACGGCGCGGCCAGGGTGCCGAGCGACTTCCCGACCAGCAGGTCCGTGCGTTCGTTCAGGGCCGGGGACACCTGGTCGCACACCCACCTGCCGATGGTGTCCACGTCGAAGTCCTCCGGCACCTGCCAGGAGATCCCGTGCAGCCCGAAACCGGCCCGCCGAAGCGCCTCACCCAGGTAGAGAAAGAGTGGGTACCGGGTGTCGTAGCCACGGCCCGGAATGAGCACCGCACGTCGGTCCGCCATGGCCATCTCCTTCGTATCGGATGTCGACCGTACCGTCGAAGCAGCCGCATCGGCACGGCCGAAGCGACACCCCCGCCCGACCGGCCGGTCGGGCGGTAACCTCGGCAGGATGTGGCCACGGATCGGCGGACTGCGCACCCTAGCTCTCGGCACCCCCGGTGAGCTGCGAACCAGCCTCAACACCCTGGTGTTGAACGGGGTGAAGACCGCGACCGCCGGCCTGCTCGACGAGTACGCCACGGACGGCGAGGAACTGGAACAGGTCGGCGAGCGGCTGGTCCTGGTCGACGACCACGACGCGCTGGTGGGCGTCGTCCAGGTGACCGATGTGCAGATGTGCCGCTTCGCCGAGGTGCCCTGGGACTTCGCCCGCGCCGAGGGCGAGGGCGACCGTTCGATCGAGGAGTGGCGGGCCGGTCACGCCGCCTACTGGGCCCGCGTCGGCACCCCGGTCACCGACGACACCCAGATCGTCTGCATCCGTTTCCGTCTGGTCAGCGCCGGGGAGGGCGGCATCGCCACCGGCGACCTGAGCACCTGACCCCCGGCGTCCTCAGCCGCGCAACTGCGGCAGCAGGCCGGTGGCGACCTCCGCCAGGACCGCCTCGTCACCGGCGTACCAGCTGCTCTCCCGGGGCCAGTGGGTGATCACATCGGTGAAGCCCAACTCGGCCGCCCGCCCGACCTGGTCGGCGAAGAACTGGGCGCTGCTCAACGAGAAGACCGGGGCTGCGTCCAAGGAGAGGTAGCGGTCCAGATCGGCCGGGTCACGCCCCTGCGCCGCCAGCACCGAGTCGAACCGGGCCACCGTCTCGGCCACCCCCGCCCACCAGGCGTCGAGGTCGTCGCCGCCGACACCGATGGTCACCCAACCCTGGCCATACCGGGCGGCCAGCCGCATCGAACGCGGCCCGTTCGCAGCGACCACGAACGGCACCCGAGGCTGCTGCACGCACCCGGGGTTGTTGCGGGCGTCGACCGCCGCGAACCAGTCGCCGCGCCAGGTCGTACCGTCGTTGCGCAGGATCCCGTCGAGCAGCTCGGTGAACTCCCCGAACCGGTCCACCCGCTGCCGTGGCGGCAGGGTCTCGCCACCGAGCACCGCCGAGTCGAAGCCGATGCCGCCCGCACCGATCCCGAGCAGCACCCGCCCCTCGGAGACGTCGTCGAGCGCCGTCACCTGCCGGGCGAAGGCGGCCGGATGCCGAAAGTTGGGCGAGGCCACCAGGGTCCCGAGCCGGATCCGGGAGGTCACCGTCGCGGCGGCGGTCAGCGTGGCCATCGAGTCGAACCAGGGCCCGTCCACCAGATCCCGCCAGCCCAGATGGTCGTACGTCCAGGCGTGGTCGAAACCCCACTCGTCGGCCTGCTGCCAGCGGTGCCGGGCCACCGACCAGCGTTGGTCGGGCAGAATCACGATGCCAATCCGCATGATCACCAGAGTACGGCGAGGGGCGACCCCTACTTGCGGTCCCGTCGCGAAACCCAGAAGCCGGCTACCGCCACCGCGGCGAGCGGCACCAGGCAGCACAGGCTGAGAATGAACAGTTGCCACGGCTTGATCGCACCCACGGCCGCAGCGTATCGACCATCGGCCACCTACGGGGTCCGGTGATCAACGGAGCCAATGCTCATCTCGTTCCGGCCTGTCGGCCCGGTTGCTGCCCTTCTGGCGGTTGCCTGGCCCAGCCGATGAACCGTCGGTGCAGTGCGCCAGCAGGTGCCCAGGGCAGGTCCTCGGCGGCCTGGACAAGACAGACACCGAGGTAGAGGGCCAGCGACACCGGCGCACCGGCATACTCCGCCCGTAGCTCACGCCGCCGCGTCGGGCACGGCCACGGCAGGTCACAGCCACCACAGCTCCAGATCGGCAACACCGGGCCGTGGGTGCTCACCGCACACCCTCCAGGAACCGGGCCACGCTCGCGCGGGCCTGCCGACTGGTCGCCCAGTCCACCTGCCAGCACGGGTACGGCACCAGCCGCGCCCACCACACCCGGCAACCCGCACACATGCCATCGAGCCCACGAACGTGTACGGCGAGAATCGCCCGCTCCGGTCCGCCGGTCACTGCTCACCCTCCTGCGGCCAGTGACCACGGTTGATCGGAATCCGGTGCCGGGCACGGCATGGCAGCTCGGCTCCGCAGCGGCAAATCCGCCGCCAGTGCTGCCAGGACCACACCGGCCGATGCCGCCGCGCGAACGTCAACGCCGTAGCGGAGAGATACTCGTCGTACGAGACGCGCCGCACGTAACCTCCCTCGCCGATCACGAGGGCGCTGTTACCGCCACCCTCTGATTGCGGGGGACGCGGCGGCCAGGCGTTGATCGCACCGCCCGCCGCATCCCGTGAGCGGAAAGCTACGGCCGGTGGCGAGGCGGAATGGGTAAGGTTCCTACCCCTGGATCACGGCACGAGCCCGACCTTGACCGCGAGGTCGCGGGCGTCGTCTCGGATGGAACGCGGCCCGTCGAGCAGGTCCAGGGTGATCTGGCGGGCGTACCCGTTGAACCGGATCGTCTCCGGAGCCGACTCGTACGCCTTTCGCAGCGTCGCCACGGTCGCCTCCTTGTCGTCCTTGCCGTAGTGCGCCCGCGCGACCTCGATGAGATGGCGTGCCCGACGCGGCCTCGACGGAATCGCCGCCGCATCATGACGGCGGGCCTGCCGCACCGCCTCGCCCGGCTGCTGCAGCTCCACCGCCACGGTCACCGCATGAGCGCCCATGATGACCTGGGAGAACGACGTCTGCGGCTGGTAGAAGGTTTTCGGCAGGCGCTGTGCCACCTGGTCCGCACGGTCCCAGTACCGCCAGGCCCGCCCTTCCTCACCGGCACGAGCAGCGGTGTACGCGGCTTCGAAGTTCAGCGCACCCCACAAGGCCAGCAGGTTCGTGCTCCCGTCGGTCGCCCGCGACTCCAGCGCCGACAGCACGTCCAGGGTCACCGCCATCGCGGTGTCCCAGTCTCCGGCGTCCCGATGCACCTGACACAGGAACCACCCCGCACGGGCGATCGCCTCCGGATCACCGGACTCCTGCGCCGCCACCATCGCCCGATCCGCCACCCGCCAGAGCAGTTCGGCAGCGGGCTGGTACGCGATGTACATCTGCGCCAGCCCGAGCGTCTCCGCCAGCAGGGCCTGCGCCTGCCGCCGCTGCTCACCCTCGTACGCCAACACGGCCCGCTGCCCGTCGCGCAGCAACCCCGGCAACAACCCGCCCAGCACCGTACGGTGATCCGACGCCTGATGCCGCGCCCGCCACGCCACCGCAAGCCGCTCCCTCAGACCAGCCAACGACTCCGCCGGAGTGTCACCGGTAAGCGGGATGCGGTTCACGGCGTCCCGAACCGACGCCAGCGCCGGATGCTCCGGCCCGTTGACCGTCGCAGACCGGTCACCCAGTTCCACGGCCAACACCGACACGTCGATCTTCAGGGCACGCGCGATCCGATCCAGCATGTGAATGCGCGGCGGCAGAATCCGATCGGTCTCCACCGCCTTGACCCACTCGGCGCTACGCCCCACCAGGCCACCGAGCACCGCACGAGTCTTCCCGGACCGCTCCCGGTAGACCTTCAGCCGCTGCCCGAACGTCAACTCCGGCAAGGAATCCACCCGGAACCTCCTCGCGTAACGCGGCGAAGACCACCGACCCATCGGCCGCAATCACACCAACGCTACCGACCCGCAAGCCACCCCGAAGCCCTCACACGCCAGCGGCTGCCTACTCCCTCGCTCGTACGGCTGGACGCTTATCCCCGCGCTGGCCCTGAACACCTCCGACGTCAGCATCGGCCCGCCCTCGGTTGGGTTCATGCACTCGCTGAGACACCGCTTTGGGACATACCGAGAAAGGTATACTGTCTGGAGAATGAGGCGCTACGTCATCGAGTTGGAACCAGAGGTGCGGGACTGGCTCGAAACCTTGCGACTCACGGAGTACGCCAAGGTCGAAGCGATGGCGGACATCCTCGCTGAGCGCGCCGAGACGCTCGGCGAGCCCTACTCACGCCATCTCGGCGGCAAAACACGCGAGCTGCGGTTTCACCTGGACAGGTCAGCCGTCCGCATCAGCTACTGGCTCGCGCCCCAGACCCGGGTGGTACTGCTGACCGTGTTCCGCAAGTCCCGCCAGGTTGAACGCGCCGAGGTCATGAGGGCCATCACCGCCCAGCAGACATGCGAGCTGGGGCACGAGGAACACGCACCAGCAACCGAAGTCTTCGAGCGGAAATGGCAATAAAGCACAACCGAAAGGCGGAAGGACATGATGAAACGTCACTCTCGCTGGGAACGCACCGGTGCCGAGCAGCACAACTCCGCCTACGAGGAGGCACGGGCAGCGCTCCTGCTCGGACAGATGGTCCACGACCGTCGCACCGAACTGGGGCTTACACAGGGCGAACTCGCCGAGCGCGCCGGGATGACGCAACCCCAGCTGTCACGCCTGGAATCAGGCGGCGCCACACCCACCGTACCGCTGCTGGCCAGACTCGCGGCGGCACTCGACGCGGAACTCGACATCGCCTTCCGGCCATACCGCGACGCAGCCTGAAGCGCTCGGCGCCGATTCACGGCGCGGTGCAGTCCGGAGCGACCGGCGCTGGCAAGTACAGCTCGATCCGGCCGTCCATCTGATCGTCTCGTTAGTTGGCGACTTCACGTGGCCCCGATAACACTTGCTTATCGCCCGTGCACGGTTCGACGATCTACGCTGGCGACATGTCGAGCATGGCCGATGCTGCTACGGGCCGCCCGCCGCTTCTGCGCACCGTCGCCGCCGCCCAGCTGGCGCTGATCGTCGCCTTCGCCATCGTCGCAGCCCTCTGGCTCGGCCGGATGGCCGCCGCCGAGGTGGGCCCAGCAGAGATGCAGACCGGGGCGTACGACCCGAAGGACCTGATCCCGTTCGGAATGCACGGGTGGAACCCTTTCCTGTGGCTGTACGGAATCACCTCGCTGCTCTATCTCGGCGGCTTGGCCAGCCCGCTGCTGGCGCTCTACTCGGCGGCGCTGCTGGCGTGGAAGCGGCACGAACTGCCACGGTGGTCTCGGGTCCTCCTGCTGGTCGGGATCGTGGGCGGGGTGGTGGTTACCGTGCTCCGTTTCGTTCCGGCTGGTGCCGACTTGCATGCGTGGTGGCTCGACTGAGGGCAACTCCTCATCGGCGATTCCTCCTCGGCGATCGGCACCAGATGACCGAGGCCGGGTGGAGTGGGTGCACAGAGCGCTGTCGAGCTGAGGGCTCAAACGGGTCACCTGCCGCTGATGTGGCGGGTACGGGCTCGGCGTCCGCCTGGTTCGCCGGTCATGGCCGCCGCGATGGCGCTGCCGCCTGATAGCACCACCGATTCAGCTCGACAGCGCCCACACACCCAGCCCCAAGCCTCTTCCGCCCCCTCACGGATCAGCCGCGAGCCAGCTACCCGGTCACTGATTCGGCATGTTGCTGATCGGCAGGCCCTCGCCGTAGCGGTGACCCTCCCCGGTCAGAATCTGCGCCCCGTGCTCCAGCGACGCCAGCACCGTCGTGGCCAGGTCGACCCGACTGGTCATTCCCAGCCAGTACGACAGCTCCAACCAGTCCTCGCCCCAGGTGGGCAGCACCGCGCAGGCATCCATCGCCAGCAGTGTGTGGAGGTCCTTCCGGTCCTTCGAATCGGCCACCAGCTTCAAGGCCTCGGCCACGGTGACGGCGGTGACGCCGAAGCGCTGCCGGTCGGTGATGACCTCGCCTACTGGCTCTACGGCGTGGATCGACCCCGCTACGTACCCCAGCAGCGCCGAGCGGTCCAGCACGAGAGTGACCGGGGGCAGTTCGTCCTCGGGGGTCACGCGGCCGACGCCGACTGGTCCCCGCCGGCCTGCTCCTGCTCCATGTGCTGGCGGGCCCGCTCGCGGACCGCCGCGAATCGCTCCGCAGGCCACTCGGCCTGCACCGTGTACCGGCGGGCGCGGGCGGCGGCCATGCCCTCCGAGGTCACCGTCACTCCACGGCGAGCCTGCTCGTCACGGAACTGCTCCCACGCCCTCTGGGCACGCACGGCCCCGGTCACGTAGGCGCTCGCCTTGCCCGGGCCCTGCTGCTCCAACGTCTCAGCCACATCCTGAGGTACGGAGATCGACAGCTTTTTCACCGTGGTCATACCGATCAGCGTACTCCGGTAGCACCGTCCTGGCGCCCCGCAACACCCGGCCACAGTGCGGCTGTACGGCAGACTTGGGCCTTGTGCCAATTCAGCCGCTGATTCGCACGGTTCGCTTCGAGATCGGTCCGTGGGGCCAGGCTCCCGACCCGGCACGCGAGTTATTGCCGTACGTCGACAATGTGAGCCTGGTGGACCTGGTCTCGGACTTCGAGCACGCGGCCGGTCACGATGTGCCCGGAGCATATGCCGGGATCGTTCTCGATCACTTCAACTTCGGCGACCTGGATGCCTACCTCACCGGACGATCGGACTCCGCCTACCGCGGAAAAGACGTGATCGCCCTACTCGGTTGCGACTGCGGCGAGGTCGGCTGCTGGCCCCTGGAAGCTCAGGTGATCGTTACTGAGGAATCGGTGATCTGGCGCGGCTTCTCCCAGCCCTACCGGCCCCAGCGCGACTACGGGGGCTTCGGCCCATTCGTGTTCCGTCGGAACCAGTACGAACAAGCAGTTCGCGGGGCGGCGGCCGCCAGCCTTCGCCCATCCCCCTGACAGTTGCCGCGATGAGGGTGTATGCGTAACGGAGGAACGGGCGGTGGCGCTCGGGGCCACGCTGCCGGAGCAGCCCCTGCCTATGCGTTCATCGGAAGAGCCGCCCTCGGTAGCTGCTCATCGACGGATCTGCGGTCAGGCGGACTCGGGGCGGACGATGAGTGTCACGTCGCTGCTGGTCGCGATCACCAGGGTACGGCCGGACGGGGAGAAGCCGGCGGCGCGCAGTTCTGAGTAGTCGGCATGGAAGATGTGCCACCAGGTGATGCCCGGCGGGCCGTTACAGACACCACCATCGCCGGACAGCAGGACGCGATGGTTCGGCCACTCGGGCGCCACCACGTCGATGGTCCAGCCATCGTCGGTCGTGGCGTGCAGACCGCCGCCGAACAACCCGGCGATGCGTACTCGGGTGCCCGCCAGCACGCCGATGCCCGTACAGGCCAGGTCCGGCCCGGACGGTGACGCGTCATCGGGGTCAGGGTGACGATCCCGCGCGACCCTCGCACCCGTTGTCGCGTCGATCAGGCCGAGGCCGTCCATCGAGACGACCATCAGCAGGTCGACGCCGGTCTCCGGATGAACACCGAAGCCGACCCCTTGCAGCCCGCCCACCGGTATACAGCGCCGCGTCTGGTCGAGGTACCGCCACGGCTCGGGTGGCGCCACGACCGGGGCGGACAGAAACTTCGCCCGCAACTGATGTTGGTAGTCCGAAAGCATCCCGTTGTCCTACCACGCAGCCGGCCTGACGGCAGGGGTCGGGCACGTAGCACGCTCCACTGAAGGTCGGCACTACTCCTCCGCCGGCAAGTCGTGAAACCACCTCCGAGACGGTGCGGGCACCAGCAACAGGCCAACGATGGCTGATCCACCAACGATCTGCAGCAGCCCTAGAGCATCAGCCGTGGTGATCGCGACGACGCCGTACACAACGCTGGCGGTCGAGATAACGGTTGTCCAAAATCGGGCCCGCCCGCTACCACGCCACAGGCCGTTAGCCAACGCCAGGAGAATAAGCACCCCTATCAACCCGATGGCGATGGATGCCCCACTCGCAATAATCATCGACGCCGAGAGCGCGGTCGCCACGAGCAGAATCACGGAGACGGCGGCGACCGGCACAGGAACGCGTCGCTGACTTTGCTCGATCATCGGCTCATGGTAGGCGTCGTTCGACCGGTCCACGAGGGCACTGGCCGTTGGCTTCGACCAGGCACTGAGTCACGTGACAACAGAGAACTTGACCTGCCTCGGACTTACCTGCTCTGCCGACGGCAGCAGGAGTAGAGCGTTCAGGGGCTTGGCGGATCTCCGCCGAAGTCCCGCGCCGGCCGCCGCACGGTAAGCCTCCCGCCGATCGTGGTCGATGCGCTTCGGAAGCACATGGCGGCTGAGGTGGACGACAACCCGGAAGCGTTCGTGTTCACGACGGAGACCGGCCAGCCGATCTGGCGGGGCAACTTCAACAAGCTCATCGGGTGGAAGGCGGCGGTTGCGCGCATCGGGCAACCCGATCTGCACTTCCATGACCTGCGGCATACCGGGACCACCCTCGCCGCCCAGACCGGCGCGAGCACCCGTGATCTCATGGCCCGGATGGGTCACGACTCGACCCGCGCCGCGCTGATCTACCAGCACGCCACCTCGGAAGCGGATCAGGCCATCGCCCAGGCGTTGCAGGCAATGCTGCGCGCCAGCCTCGACAAGTGCTTCCCTCGACCCATGTGCGCGTAGTCGAAGTGGTGGCCTACAGACCGGCCTCGTGAATACCGACCTTGGCGCGCCCGGCGGGTGCCGAGGAGTGGAGCAGGCATGTCGACCGAACCGGAACCGGGCCTCGCGCCCGAGGACGCGAGACCCTGCAAGACCAAGGTCGATCCCATCATGATGGGTCCATGGACGTCACCAAGGACGGGCGAAGCTGGCGGATCGGTACGGCCCGCGACATCGGCTGGATCGCTGGCAAAACCACGGCAGGCTTGTCGATCACTACAGCGATACCGCCGGTGTTTGTCCCGCACCGGGTTTGATGGAGACATCGAAATCTGGGAGGAACATCAGCGATGCCCGCACCGAAGAAGTACAACGATGAGCTGCGTGAGCGT
>NZ_JBEYUI010000043.1:0-24370 GCF_040643455.1 Micromonospora sp. NPDC047134 | reverse complement strand
CACGCTCACGCAGCTCATCGTTGTACTTCTTCGGTGCGGGCATCGCTGATGTTCCTCCCAGATTTCGATGTCTCCATCAAACCCGGTGCGGGACAATGACCTCAGCCATGGTGCGGTCCTGCGTCACCCACCCACCGATGTCGGTGCTCATCTTGTGAAACTCCACCTCGGACAACGCCCGGTCGAGCTCAAGCCAACCGAACCGGTGAGCGATCTCGGCATAGACAGAGGCCGTGGCATCGCGCAGGGAACCCACCGGCAGGATGCCGCCGTAGGCACCCACAACGCCTGTCGAGGCGAATGCCTCGCGCTCGCGTAGTTCCTCACAAGCGGCCCACCACTGCGGCAGGCGGGCGTCCACGGCGGCCATCGCCTCCAGCAAGAGCCGCTCGGCTATCTCGCTCCCGCCGTACATCCCGGGCCGTCGAAGCACACGGTTCACCTGCGCCAGGTGGTGCCGGCGTACCGATTCCAGACCGGGACCGGACTCACGATCGCTGGCCATCCGCAGATCATGACATTCCGACCAAACGAGAGGCTGTCGGGGGTGAATCGGTTGACATCCTCGCCATGCTGAATCCGCACACCCATGTCCGGATCATGCGAGGAGAAGCTGTGCGCAAGCCGGCCACGACTGCCGCCGTTCTCGTCGGGCTCGGCGTCGGCGTCGCGATCGGTCCCGCCCTCGGCCCGGTCGCCGTCTGGTCCGGCGTCGTGATCGCTGGGCTGGGTCTCGTGCTCGGCATGGTCGGTTCGAGGGAATCCGATCTCGTCGGGGACGGCCAGGTGGAGTACGACGGGGACGCCGGGGTGGCCGGTGAGGTGACGACCCCAGGCCCTGCACCACGACGGCGAAACCGCCAACGGTCCGGCCTCGGCGGCCTGGGCACCCGGGTCGAGCAGATCCTCAAACTCGCCGAGGAACAGGCCAACGACCACCGCGCCGAGGCACGGCGCGAGGGCGAGGCGATCGTGGCCGCCGCCCGACAGGAGGCCGAGGCGATCCTGAACCGAGCCCACGAACAGGTTGCCGGGATGACCGGTGTCCGCCGGGAATCGTCCGCCGTACCGCCGACCCAGGTGGCGCCACTTCCCGGACCGGTCGCCACCCAGGATTGAGCGGCCGGGGTTGTTGGCCGCCGATGCCGCAGATTCGGCGACCAGGGGTTGAGCTCGTACCGCTGGCCAGTATCCGCGTCACGGCGCAGTTGCGGTGGCGCAAACGAGCGCAGGGGATAGTCTTGCCGTATATGGCTACCTATCGCAGCGCCTCAGTGCTTCTCTCCTCGGACGGCACCAGGACCCCTGGCACCGCCGCCCTCTTCGCCGAGCCCGCCCGCAAGGGTGGGACCCCGCCGTGGGCAGGTGACTTCCGACCGGCCAACAGCGCCGGCAACGGCCCCAAGAATGCGGTCGGGAAGACCTTCACGTTGGAGTTGCCCGACGGCAGCACCGGCAAGGTCGTGGTCCAGGGCCTCAAGCGTGGGAAGGGCGGCGTCGTGCTGGCGTTGATGTGCGAGGACGCACCCCCCTTCTGATCAGGCACCTGATCGCTGCCGACGGCTCCGGCTCGCAAGGGCCGATGGTCGAACCTGCCGACGAGCGAATGCTCTGAGGCGCCTGGCACGATGGCCTCGTGCGGGGAGATTCGACCATGCCACCGATCTCCGTTCTGGCGGGTGCCGACGTGGTGCTCGTGGGCCTGTTTTCGGCGAAGGACCAGCAGATCGACGCAAAGCTCGATCTGCTGGCGACGTCGGTGGGGGCACATGGTGGGCGGGTCGTGAGCCGGTACGTCCAGCGGCGGGGTGTCTCGCGCGGCGGTGCGGCCAAGATGGCCGTGCCGTTCTCGCGGCGGACATTGCTCAGCCCCGGCAAAGCGCGCGAAATAGCGCAAGCGTGCCGGGCCGCAGGGGTCGGCGTTGCGGTCTTCGTTAACCCGCTGACGAAACACCAACGAGCTGTCCTCGGCGGCATGTTCGGGTGCTCCGTGATCAGCGGCGACGACCTTTCGCCGCCCGTCGCGCGCTGCTGATGGGGACGGTACGCCGGTGACGCCCTTCGCCGAGAGGCCTTACTGAAGACTCGGCGGAATCCGGGCCGGTGCGGCCGGAGCCATCCTCGTCCTGTGCACCGGGCGCAGGACGAGGATGGCTCAGCGTCTGCCGGATTCAGCTTGCGGTGCAGGTGGCGGTGGTTCCGCTGCCGTTACCGGCGCCCTGGAATCCGAAAGTGGTGGTCTGACCGGCGGCCAGTCCTCCGTTGTACTGCTCATTCCTGATGGTGACGGTGCCACCGGTGCCGCTGGCGACGCCGTTCCAGACGTTGACCACCGATGCGCCGCTCGGCAGGTTGAGGGTGACCCGCCAGCCGTTGAGCGCGGTGGTCCCTGCGGTGACGGTGACCTGGGCGACGAATCCGCCGTTCCACTGGTCCTGAACGGTGTAGACCGCAGTGCAGGATCGGTTCCCACCGGGCGGCGGGGTGGTGGGCGGGGGCGGGGTGGTGGGGGGAGGCGTCGTGGGCGGCGGGGTGGTCGGGGGCGGGGTGGTAGGCGGTGGCGTGGTGGGCGGCGGGGTAGTGGGAGGTGGGGTAGTGGGCGGCGGGGTGGTTGGGGGAGGGGTGGTGGCCGGCGGACCGCCGTCGAGCGTCAGCTTCCAGCCTTCAAGCATGCCTGCGTACGGGGCGACATTCTCGACCCGTAGCTTCCAGGTGCCGGGTGTCGGCTTGCTCGACAGATCGAGGATGAAGGCTTCGCGGGAGTTGGCCCGATACGATCCGACAAGACTCTCCTTGAGCAGGAAGGCCTGTCCGTCCGGTGCGATGAGGGAGAGCCGGAGGTCTCGGTTGTACTGGTGGCTGATGTTGGTTTCGACGTAGCTGGTCGTCGACGGCGCCCGGCCGCAGTCGGTCACGCTGATCGGTGATTCGATCGTGCCGTTCTCCGGGATCCGTACGTCGGCGGTGGCGATACCACCGCAGGCCGGCGGCGGGAGGTCGACACCGGCCAGGTTGAGCGTCCACGAGTCGAGGAACCCGGTGCCCTGGTACATGTTGTCACTGACGTAGAGCTGCCAGGTGCCGTTCGCCGTCTCCGACGACAGGTCGTAGGTGAAGGTGTAGTCGACGCGCTTGGCGCCTCCGCCGGTGTGGTCCAACAGGTAGTACCAGTTGCCGGCGGGCGAGATCAGCCGTACGTCGAGTTCGCTGATGTTGGCGTGGGAGATGTGCAGCTCGATCGTGCTGTTGCCGGCGGCGAGGCCGGGACAGCCGGTGATGGTGATGGGGGCGTACAGGTTCTGGCCCTCACTGATCACCCGGTCGGTGCCGTCCGAGGCGACGCAGCCGGGCGGGTTGTCGACCCGCAGCTGGTACGACACCGGTCGGATCGCGTCGGTTCCGGTGCCGAGCACCGAGATGGTGTAGTCGCCGGCCAGCATGGTCGCCGCGGTGCTGACCGTGAGGGTGGTGCTTCCGTTCGAGGAGATGGTCGACGGCTGGAAGGTGGCCGTCACACCCTCGGGCAGACCGCTGACGGTCAGTGAGACCGGCTGGGCGGCACCCCGGGTGACGGTGCCGGTGATCGTGGTCGAGACGGTGCCACCGGGCGTGACGGTGCCGCTGGCCGGAGCGGCGGTCAGGGTGAAGTCGTTGGCCGGCACGGTGGAGTTGACGTGGAGCAGTCGGTTCGGTGAGCCGATGCCCGCGTCGGTCACTACCCCGGGGGTGGCGTCGTCCAGGAGTGCCTGGGTCACCTGCGCCGGGGTGTAGGTGGGGTTGTTGGCGAGGATGAGCGCGGCGGCCCCGGCGACGTGCGGGGCGGCCATCGAGGTTCCGGAGGCGGTCCGGGTAGAGGTGTTGCCGTCGATGAAGGCCGAGGTGATGTCGACGCCCGGCGCGAACAGGTCCACACACGGACCGATGTTGGAGAAGGGTGCGCGGGCGTCGTCGGGACCGGTGGCCGCCACGGTGATCGCCTCGGGGACGGAGGCCGGGGTGGTCGTGCACGCGTCGGTGCCGTTCTCGTTGCCCGCCGACACCACGTAGGTGACTCCGTCGGCGATCGACCGTTGCACGGCGTCGACCATGGGTTGGTACGCCGGGCCGCCGAGGCTCATGTTCGCCACGGCCAGTTCGCCGGGGTCGTGGTCGCCGGTCACCCAGTCGACTCCGGCGAGCACCTGCGCGGTGGTGCCCCGGCCGCTGCAGTTGAACACGCGTACGCCCACCAGTTGCACGTCCTTGGCCACCCCGTAGGAGGTACCGCCGACTGTGCCGGCCACGTGGGTGCCGTGGCCGTGGCAGTCGTTGGCGTCGGCGTCCCCCTCCATGAAGTCCCAGCCGGACACGGCCCGCCCGCCGAAGTCGGCGTGCGCCATGTTGATGCCGGAGTCGATGACGTACGCCCGCACGGCCGGTGGGACCCGGGGGTAGGTGTACGAGTTGTCCAGCGGCAACGCGCGCTGGTCGATCCGGTCCAGGCCCCAGGACGGGGTGGGGCTCTGCACGTCCGCCACGGACACCGTGTGGTTCTGCGTCACCGAGGCCACCGCCGGATTGGCGGCGAGCCGCCGGGCACTGCGTTCGGAGAGTCGGGCCTCGAAACCGCGCAGGGCGTGCCGGTAGACCCGGTTGACGTCGCCGCCCTGCCGTTCGGCGAGGGTACGGGCGGTGCTGTCCACTGCGGAGGCACCTACGGCGGAGTCTCGCAACACGACGAGGTAGGAGCCGGCCACGGCGGTCGGGCCGCCGGCGGCGAGGATCTTCCCCTCGGCCGGGGCGGCGCTGGCGGGCAGGGTGGTGGCGGCGAAGGTCAGTACGGTCGCTGCGGCGATGGCGGAGCGGAGCAGGGCGCGCCTGCGTAATCCTGCCGGTGTCATGTGTACCTCCCCTGACGAAGGCCACGCGCCCAGAACCGGCCGCGTGGGGTGCCCGGTGCTCGTCCGCGAACGACCACCGGAGACGTCGGTCGGCTGGCCCGGTGTGCGGGGTGGTGACCTTGGGGCCGACGGTGGCTCAGCCGGGGCTGAGTGACCTACGTCGATATCACCCTGCTTCATGATTATTTTGTTGTCAACAAAAGTTTCACAGGGTGAGGCCGACGCGGACGGTGGCGGCCTCATGGAGATACGAGCGCGCACCCGCGGACTCATCGGTCCGCCGGTCCCGGATTCGTCGAGGCGTACCCAGCGTCTGGCACGTACGGTGGCGGGACGACCCTCGCAACGGCGTGCAGGAGGATGCTCGGCGATGACAACGACGGTGGACTTCTGGTTCGACCCGAGCTGCCCGTACACCTGGATCACATCGCGATGGATCATCGAGGCGGCGACGGTTCGGCCACTCGACATCCGCTGGCATGTCATGAGCCTCTCGGTTCTCAACGAGCACCGGGAGGTCGATCCCGAGGGTGACACAGAGGGATACCTGTGGGGTCCGGTGCGCGTCTGTGCGGCCGTGGAACAGCGGTACGGTCAGGACGGGCTGGCCCGCTTCCACACCGCTTACGGGACCCGTGTGCACGAGGGAGGGGAGTGGGCCGAGTTCGGCGACGTCCTGTCAGACGCGGGGTTCGCCAGGGACCTGGCCGAGGTCGCCGGGACGCACGAGTTCGACGAGGTGGTCCGGGCCTCGCACGCCGAGGGCATCGCCCTGGTCGGCGACCATGTCGGCACCCCGGTGGTCGCCGTCGAGGATGCGACCGGCAACCGGGTCGCCTTCTTCGGCCCGGTGATCTCCAGGATCCCCCGTGGGGAGGAGGCGGGCCGCCTCTTCGACGGCGCCGTCCTGGTCGCCGGGGTGTCCGGTTTCCACGAGCTGAAGGGCCGGCCGCACGCGGAGCCGCAGTTCGGCGGGTAGCTACCGGCAGCTCGGCCGGCCACCCCACACCGGTGACCGCACGGTGTCGGACAACTGGCTACGGCGTTTGTGAGGGCCCGGTCGGTCCACTGCTGGAGTCGTACGATTTCTTGGCGGCGATCACGGCGGCCTGGAGGTGCTCGGGGGCGACGCCGTGGACGTTGAGCGGCGGGTGCAGGCACCGGACCAGTTCGGCCTCGATGGCCGCCGGCTCCGCATCCTGCGCCCAGGTCAAGCGCAGATGCTCGTACATCCACCCGGTCAGCCGCGCCTCATCCTCAGGGACCAGGACGACGCGATCGGTCCAGGTCGTCCGGTATCCCTCGGACACTAGAAGCCCGGCCAAGGTACGGCGCAGAGTCGAACTGCCCGAACGCCTCAGATGGTTGCGCAGGACACGGCCCCGCAGGCTGGTCGCTCGTCCCAGATACAGCAGCCGTAGCGACGGGTCGCTGTCATTCGGCGGGCCGGGAAGGTCGGGAAGGACCGAGGGAGCAGCCCACCAGGCGTAGACACCGCTGCCACGGCTGAGCCGCTTGACGGCGACATCGAGACCGACCGGCACACCGGCGAGCAGCCGCAGGGCCTCTTCGACTCGGGCTTCGCAGGTCGGGACGTCCTCGGGTGGCGTTTCGGGAGTGATCATCGAGACCATCCTAGATCCGGTCGGATCGAGTCCGAGGCCACGGAGACAGGAGGGTCCCCGCGACTGGTCGGTGACGACGACGCGCGCTGCAGACCCTGCACCCCGACCCGGCATTCGTCTCATCGAGCAACTGCCCGGGTCTGCACCGTGGTGGAATTAGTCCTGCCGGTCGGCTGCCCGGCGGACGGCGCGTTCGCGGCGGTCGACCGCTCGGGCGTACGCGATCGCCAGCAGCCGGTCGATCTCGGGCAGCAGCTGCGGGCCGGGCATGACGATGCTGGCGAAGCCGTACAGGGCGTAGCCGGGGTGCGGCAGGACAGTGTCCAGCCGGGCGAAGTCGAAGGTGTGCCGGTGGGTCTCGAAGTCCTTCGGTGGGAAGCCGAACAGGCGTGCGAACTCGGCCCGGCCCAGGTCCAGGTTGAGCCGGAAGACGCCGGTACGGTCGAGCTGGGAGACCTCGTCGAAGCCGGGTACGTCGTGTTCGACGATTGTGGCGAAGGGTCGGCGGCGGTCCGGACCGATGTGGAAGAACCGGTCCCCCCAGGCACCCTCGGGTGACCCGATCTCCTCGCCGGCCACGACCTGTTCCACCCCGGGCAGCGCGAGGATCCGATCGGCGAGTACGGCCGGGTCGAGACCGGTGGGGATGTGCAGCACCGCGTCGGCGTGGTCGATGAGAGGCTGATCCAGGGGGAAGTAGCGGTAGTCGTGGGTTCGCCGCTCGGCCGCTGTGATCTCGGAGGCCCGAACGAAGCGGGGAAGAGTGCCCTCCTGCTGGAGTCTGCCCTCGTAGGTCGAGGGGTCGGGGGCCTCGATGCCGAGGGCGGGGCTGGCGCCGAGGCTTCCGACGATCACGGCGTACCGGTCGCCCAGCAGGGTGGCGACGATCGCGCCGGCACCGGCCCACGACAGCTCCGTTCCGGCCATCGTCATCGCGCTGGTGTGGCGCTGGAGGTGGGTGTTGTGCGCGAAGACCAGGGTGGGTCCCCGGTGCGCCTCGACCGACCGGATGGCCAGCAGGTTCTCGGCCATCAGCGCGTCCCGGACCCCGGCCAGGCGGGCGAAGCGTTCCTCCTGTGGCAGTGGGGCGGCGGCTGCGGCGTGGTAGCGCAGCACCGCGACCGCGGACATGGCGTGGACGAACGCCGCCTGCCAGCCCTCAGCCCGGTGGGGAGCCTGCAGATACAACTCGGTCAGCAGGTCGTCCGCGATCACCCGCAGTCGCTGGGCCTCGGCCGAACCCCCGATCGACCTGCCGGGCTCCCAGATCGCGGCCGGGTCGCTCCACCGCGACTCCTCCCCGACCAGGTCGTCGATCTCCGCCGCTCGCTCCAGGTCCAGGAAGTCGCAGACCCGCATGAGGTGGTGGCGCGGGCTGGGGGCACCCGCCATCTCCAGGGGAGCGTCGAAGCCGTGGAAGGTGAGGCGTTCGGCAGCCGGCCGGCCGGCGTTGTACTCGCGCATCCGCAGCAGCAGGTCGCGGTTGGCCGGGGCGGCACCGAACCCGTGGCTGAACCCCTCGGCGAGCGCCCGGTCCAGGGTGACGGCCTCAGACCCCTGGACGAACTCGTCGGCGAGCAACCCCGCCGCCCGGTCACTCTCCAACGCGATCGATCGGTAGCCCTGCTCAGCCAGGGCCAGGAAGGTGTCGTTGCGGATCTGGAGGAAGGCGGATTCCCCGTGCGTCGGCTCACCGAGGGCGAGCAGGGACGGCGGTACGGCGAACAGGTCCAGAAGGGAGGTCATTGCATCGACCGTATCGTTGAACCACCAGTTGAGACTTCTTGAGCAACGGAGCACGGTGACACCCACAAAACCCTCCACCCCAGGGGTACGCCGACCGATCGACCTGGCGCGTCGCCACGGCCTCTCCGCCCAAGCCGTACGCAACTATGAACGCGACGGGGTCCTGCCACCGGCCGTGCGCAGCTCGACCGGCTACCGGCAGTTCACCGAGGTGCACGCCAACGCGCTGAGCGCCTATCTGGCGTTGATCGTGGGCCACGGCTACGCGGCCGGCGGTGACATCATGCGGGCGGTCAACCGTGGTGACATCGACGGGGCGTTGCGCACGATCGACCACAGCCATGCGCTGCTGCAACGCGACCGGGAGACCCTGGACGCGGTCGAGGCGGCCGTGGCCACCCTCACCGGGGCGCCGCCGCAGCCGCTGCGCCGCGCCGCCGTACCGATAAGCGTGCTGGCCCACCGACTCGGGGTGCGCCCGGCCACCCTGCGCAAATGGGAGCGGGCCGGGGTTCTGCGGCCGGCACGGGACCCGGCTACCGGCTACCGCACCTACTCGCCGCACGACGTCCGCGACGCCGAACTCGCGCACCTGCTGCGCCGTGGCGGGTACCGGCTGGACCACATCGCGGAGGTGCTGCGTCGGGTACGCGAGGCCAGTGGGGCCGAACCGCTGGCCGCCTCCCTGCGCCAGTGGCGGGACCAACTCACCGCGCGCGGCCGTGCCCTGCTCGTCGGGGCGGCCCGGCTCGCCGAGTACCTGGACGCCAGGCCGTCATCAGTGCGGCCCGGTGGCGCGGGGGAGACCGTCGAGGCGTCGACCGGGAATGTCGACCCTCTCCCCAGGGGAGGCGCGAGGATGACACCGTGACGTTGCGCAAGGGCCTGACCATCGGCGAGTTCGCCACCGTGACGCACCTCAGCGTACGGACCCTGCGGCGCTATCACGAGTCCGGGCTGCTGGTGCCGGCGACGGTGGATCCGCACACGAACTATCGGTACTACCTGCCCGACCAGATCGCGACCGCGCAGGTCATCCATCGGCTCCGAGAGCTCGACGTGCCCCTGGTCGACGTCAGGTCGATCATCACGACCGGCGATCCGCAGCAGCGCGCCGAACTCCGCCGGGAGTGGCCCGGTGCCAGCACGTGGAGCCGACCAGAAGACCCACACACACGGGCAGGTGGCCGTGAAACGTGAACCCGGCACGACACCAGTCGGTCAGACCGGGACCGTCCCACCGCAAGGCGGGACTACCAATCATGTGCTCACCAAAACGCACTGAGAGGTAACGGGTATGCACATGACACCAGACCCCGAAGCTGCCCTCACCTGGGCCGAGTTGCCGGCCGTGATCACGGCGTACCTTTCCGCGCACGAAGCCCGGGACACCGAGACCGCGGTGCGTGCGTTCGCCGTAGACGCTGTGGTGACGGACGAGGGCCACACCTACCGGGGGCGGGATGAAATCCGGGCCTGGCTGACCAACAGTGGCAGCCGGTACACGTACAGCACGGATTTCGTCGGCGCTCATCGGATCGGTGCAGCCCAGTTCGATGTGCTCCAGCATCTGGAGGGGAACTTCCCGGGCGGCTCGGCGGACCTGCACTACCGGTTCACCCTGGACGGCACCTCGATCACCCGGCTAACGATCGAACCGTAGGCGACGCCAGCCTCCGCATCGATGCGCGTCGGTGGCTTGAGGCGTGCGCCGACGGAGCGGGTGGTGCACGTCACGGTGAGTGGACTGATCCGAAACTCATGGCGACCAGGGGCTGGCGCATTGCTGTCCGTCGTTGGATGATGACCGCCGGCAACATCGTTGATCTCGGCGCCAGCGCCCAGACGGAGGGCTGTTCCGTGAAGCACGACCATTCGCCTGTCTTGCCAGGCCACGGCGCTACGGACTATGCACGCTACATGCGGATCGATGCGTTGCTCGATTTGCAACGATCGCCGGACGAGGTCATACATCGCGACGAACTGCTTTTCCAGGTGGTGCACCAGTCGACTGAGTTGTGGCTCAAACTGGCGGCAGCGGAGTTGGCGGAGGCGACCGCACAGGTCGTTGCGGGGCAGTTGGCGGCGGCGGAGGCGCTGCTGGTCCGGGCGACGCTCGCCGTCCGTTTGATCACCGACCAGTTGGAGATGTTGCGATATCTCTCACCAGTGGATTTCCAGGCGATGCAGCCTGCTCTGGGCAACGGTTCCGGTGCAGAATCGCCTGGGTGGCGCGAGGTCCAGTCAGCCAGCCGAAAGCTCGGCCGTGCCTTCGACGAGCAGCTCGCCACGCACGGCGTCGCCGCGACGGAGATGTGCCCGACCGACCCGTCAGATCCGCTGCACCGGCTAGCCGAGGCGATGGTGGAGTGGGACGAACGGGTGTCGGTGTGGCGGGTCCGCCATTACCAGGTGGCACTGCGAATCGGCGGGCATCGGCCGGCGGGCAGCCCCGGTAGCGCGGCGAACATGCTGGCAAAGCTCGCCGGACACCGATTCTTTCCCGCACTGTGGCAGGCGCGGATGAGCCTCACCACCAACGGATAGCCCTGCTCAACCCCGGGCTCTGTGGTCGACGGCATATCCCTCGACCGTCAGCGTGGTTCGGTCTCGTCAAGTTCGAGGGGTGGCATGTGCGTGCGTTGACTTCCTGGTTGTCCGGCCCGAGTGAACCGCACAGCTTTCCCTACTCGCCGGTGCTGGCCGAATTTCACCGGCTCGGCAAACACTTTGTCGAAAAGGATTTCCTCGCCCTGCTCGACAGCGCTCGGCAGGTGGTGGCCCGCCGGGCCACCGCCGGCGGCGACGCCGCGACCCGGCAGCTGACCGACTTCCTGGACGTCGCACTCGACAAGTGGGACGGCCGTTACGACTATCGCAGTTACCTTGCCCTGCGGTTGCTCCGACTGCCGGATTCCACCGGCGATCCGCCCACAGTGGAGGCCGCTGACGAGCGGCGGGTCCGGGACCGGCTCCTCGTGAGCCTGGTCGCCGACACGCTGGCGTTCGAGTTGGCCGCCGCCGCGCACACCACCGGGCTACTTCCACAGGAGCGGCCTGGACCGGTGCTGGTGACCAAACGGTGCCGGCTGGGTGTGCGAGCCGTCGCTCCTGCGCTGGCTCGTCTCGGTGTGGCCGAGGCGGTCGGAGCGGGCCCCCCGGCCACTGCCGCAACCGGCCTGCTCGCCGTCGCCCGTGAGCTGCTCTCCCCGGGGGACCCGTCGCTGCGGCTGAGCATGCTGCCGGTCCACGTGACGCACGACGAGTACCTGTTCATCCGGGTGCTCCAGGCCTACGAGTGCATCTTCGCCGGCGTCGCCGACGAACTTCGCGCGGCAGTGACCGCCCTGGCGGGGGACACGCCGGCCGCCGCCGCCGACCGGCTCGGGTATGCGGGTGACCTGCTGCGGACCGCAGCTCCCCTCTTCTCCCTGCTGGCCACCATGCAGCCGGCGTCGTTCCGTACCTTCCGGCAGTACACCGAGGGGGCCAGCGCGATCCAGTCCCGCTCCTACAAGCTGGTCGAGTCGCTGTGCCGTACCCCGGAGGTGGGCCGACTGGACTCGGTCGCCTACCAGTCGGTGCCGGAGGTGCAGGCCCGGGTACGCGACGGCCAGCCGACAGTGGACCAGACGTACCGGCGGGCGGTTGCCGACGGCCGGCTCACCGGAGCGGACGCCGTCCTGGTGGCACGGCGGATGGCCGCGTTCGCCGGTGCCCTGACGCAGTGGCGTCGTACCCATCTGCGGGTCGCGGTGCGGATGCTCGGTGCGCGGTCCGGCACGGGCTACACCGAGGGTACGCCCTACCTGGCAGCGGTCAGCACCGCCCCGGTCTTCGCCGCCGTGACCACCGCCGCCGCCACACCCGACCAGGACGAGAGGCGTTGCGCGTGAACCGGCCCGAGCAGAATCCCCGGTGCCTCGACGCCGCCGCACACGCCGCCCTGCGCGCGGAGTTCCCCCTGCTGGAAAGCTGCGTCTACCTGAACAGCAACTCCACCGGCGCCGCGCCGAGGGGTGTCGAGCGGGTGCTGCACGACTACTGGCAGACGCTACGCACCTGGCGCGACGACGTCTGGCAGGACTGGCACGTCGGCCTCGACCGGTACGCCGACTCGGTGGCCGCCCTGCTCGGCGCGCCGCCGGGCAGCGTGCTCACCGACGCGAACCTGAGCACCTTCCTGGCCCGACTGGCCTCCTGTTTCGACTACCGCCCGCCCCGCAACCGGGTGGTCATCACGGATCTCGACTATCCGACGGTGCCGTTCATCTTCCGGGCGTACGCCCGATATGGCGCGCAGCTCGACGTGGTCGGCACCGGTGGCCCCCACCTCGACCAGGACGCGCTGGAAGCCCGGATCGACGAGCGGACGCTGCTGGTGTGCGTGCCGCACGCCAGCTTCACCTCCGGGGCCACCGTCGACCTGTCCCGGCTGGTGACCCGAGCCCACCAGGTGGGTGCGCTGGTGGTGGTGGACGCCTTCCAGACCGTCGGGGTGGTGCCGTTGGAGGTCACCGCACTCGGCGTCGACGTCGTCCTGGGCGGTTCCCACAAGTGGCTCTGCGGCGCCGGCACCGCCTTCCTCTATGTCCGGCCGGACCTGGTGCCACTGCTGACTCCGGCAGCCACCGGGTGGCAGGCCGGCGACCGGGCACTGACCTTCCGACCGTCGCCCGGCTGGGCGCCCGGCATCCGTCGCTTCGCCGGCGGCACACCGTACCCGCTGACCTCCCTGATCTCCCAGGTCGGCCTGGACCTGCTGCTCGACGTCGGAGCCGACGCCATCCGGCGGCATTCGCTGGCGCTCACCCAACGGCTGCTGGATCGGGCCGAGGCCACCGGCATCACGGTGGTCAGCCCCACCGACAGCGTTCGGCGAGGCGGCGTGGTGTGCCTGGACATCCCCGACGGCGAGGCCGTCAAGCAGCGGCTGGCCGCTCGGGACGTGATCTGCAGTTGGCGCGGCTACCTGCGGGTCGGCCCGCATGTCTACAACACCCTCGACGAGATCGACCTGTTCATGGATGCGCTGGAAGAGGAGTTGCGCCGGTGACCGTCTCCCTCTCGCCCCGGGCGTTGATGAGTCTGCTCGTCAACGGCCCCAAGGCCATGGACGTGCTGCACACGGCACTCGACCTGGGACTGCTCGACGCGCTGGAGGCCGGACCGGTCCGCCTCGACGCGTTGGCCACCCGGTTCGGGGTGCTTCCGCTGCGGCTGTACAAGTTTCTCGACTGCATCGAGAGCCTCGGGCTGCTGACCCGCGACGAGCCCGACGACGACATCGGCGCGACCAGCTATCACGCCGTGCCGGGGCTGCGGGACGCGGTCAACGCGGTGGTCGGTCCCGACGCCACCGAACGGGACAGAGATCGCTACCCGTGGCGGCAGTTGCACGGCCGGCTGGCCGAGAGCCTGCGTGGTGAGGTCAGCATCGACGACGGGTTCGCCTGGCCACCGAAGACGGCCGAGCAGACCGCCGAGTTCGAGCGCAGCATGGCCCTCGGGCTGGGACCGGCGATCGAGACGGTACGCCGGCACTCAGATCGGCTCTGGTCAGACCGGCATCGGCTGCTGGACGTCGGCGGCGGTGACGGAACCCTCGCCGCACACATCCTCGACACCGCGCCGGACCTGCGGGCCGACGTGTACAACCTGCCGGCGGTGGCACCGCTGGTGGCCGCCACCCGGGACGCCCGCGGCCACGCGGATCGACTCGGTTTCGTCGGCGGCGACTTCTTCCTCGAACCCCTACCGGGCGGTTACGACGCGCTGTCCTTCGTCCGGGTCCTGCACGACTGGCCGAACGCGGTGGCCCGCGAACTGGTGCAGCAGGCGTACGCGGCGTTGGAGCCGGGTGGGCTGCTCCTGATCTGCGAGGAGTTCCGCACCCCGGACCGGCTGGCCATGCAGTTCTTCTGGAGCTACTTCCTGATCGGCGTCGACAGCAGCGTCAGCCGGCTCCGCGAGGCGGACCACTACACCAAGCTGCTCACGGAGGTCGGCTTCCAGGAGGTGGCCGTGCTGCCGGGCACCTGGGAACTCGTCACCGCGTACAAGCCGTCCGGGCGAGAGTGATTCACGCAGACGACTAAACGCGAGCGGCACTCCGCACGACAGTGGGGTGTGATGATGACATTGCCCAAGCACGGAGCATGGGCGGCGTTGGCCGCCCTGACTGCGGGCGCCCTGCCCTGGCAGTCGACCACCCTGATGGCGGGCATGCTGGCCGTCTGCACCGCGATGAGCCTGCTCGCCGAGTGGCAGGCGCGAGGCAACCTGGTCACCCCGACCCACGTCGCTCTCACGGTCCGGATCGTCTGCGGGAACGCGACGGGCGGGCAGACCCTGCGGCTGACCTGGACTGCCGAGGCAGATCGGCACCGACAGCAGCCAGGGACGTGATGTGGGGTCCGTCGAGTCCCGGCCGAAGCTCACCAGAACCCAGGTCGAGCAGATCGAGCAGCTCTACCTGCTCGAGGCCGAGGACCTGCACCGGTACGCCCACTCGCGTTCGTGGGTCCGGGCCTGCGATGCGCAGGATCTGGTGCAGATCACGTTCCACGAAGCCGTCGGCGCCTGGGAGAAGGTCGAGCCCCTCGGTTCCGACGAGCGCAGACGATGGCTGCGTCAGGTGCTCCGGAACAAGGCCGTCGACCTCTGGAGAGTAGCAGAAGCGGGTCGATCTGGCCGTCGATGTCCCCGACCTGCCCCCGCCGTCCGACAACGAGACGGCCGAGCACGTGGAGCTGATGATCGCCCTGACCAGTTGCTGGAAGTCGATCGAACAGATGCCACCACGTCGGCGGATGATCGCGTTCCTGGTCTGGGGTGAGGCATGGGAGGTTAAACGCGCCGCCGACCACCTCGGGCTGGCGACGAGCACGGTTCGCGTCCATCTGCGAGAGGCACGTCTACAGCTGAGAGCCAGCGTCGGACACCTGGTGCCGTTCATCGAAGACGAGGAAGACTGGGGGCCTGCGTGATGACCGACAACGAGGAGCGGATGCCGCTCACCTTCGCCGAGGTCTACCGACGCGCCCGCGCCGCCGGGGGAGAGGGGTTCCCACCCTTTGACCTCAGACGTGGCCTGAACGACCTGAGGACCTGGATCGACCGGGAGGTCGACGTCGTGGAAGACCTCCCCTCTGCCGCGGTGCGACGCTCGCAGCCGGAGCTGCGGGGGCGCCACGATCTGCTGGCAGAGTTGGTGACCCTGGCGCGCCGACCCGCAGAGGGCGGTCCCGCCGTGCTCGTCGGGGCGGGCGGTTCGGGAAAGTCCACGCTGGCTGCCGCCCTGACCCAGCGGGCGCGAAGCTGGGACCGCCAGGTGTGGTGGGTCTCCGCCGCCGATCCGGCGGGCTTCTTCGAGGGTTTGACCACGGTGATGAGCGACCTCGGCGGCTCCACCACGGACCTGGAGTCGATCGCCAACGGGGCGGCTGACGGCCCCGACCGGCTCTGGCGTCTGCTGGAACGTTCGCCCAGAAGCTGGCTGCTCGTCATCGACAACGCCGACGATCCCTGGATCCTTGCCGCAGCGGACTCGCCGGCGGGTGTCCAGGACGGCCGAAGCTGGGTGCGGGCGTCGCAGCGCGGCCTGGTCGTGGTGACGAGCCGGGAAACCGACCCACGCATGTGGGTGGGCGCCCGACTCTTCGCGGTCGGTCAGCTGGATGAGGTCGATGCCGCGCAGGTCCTCCGCGATCTCGCGCCGCAGGCCGGGAACGAGTCCGAGGCCCTGGCCCTGGCGCGTCGAATCGGTGGTCTGCCGCTCGCCCTGCACCTGGCCGGGACCTACCTGGGCTCCGGGCTAGCGCAGTCGCACACCTTCGCCGCCTACCATCGGGCCCTCGGCAGCCGTCAGGGAACCATGGTGGCCCGTACCGCGGAGATCTCTCTGGACGGGCTGGCCCGGCAGGGCATCCCCCAGGCTCGGACGCTACTGCGGCTGGCCAGCTGCTATGCGCCCGAGCAGATCCCGACGCGCATGCTGTCCATGAGCGGCCTGAAGGAGGCGCTCGACGGGTTGACAGGTGTGGGTCTGATCCGCAGCGACTCCGCCGCGATCACCCTGCATCCCGTCGTCACCGCCACCCACCGTGACCGCCTTGAGGGTCCGGAGGTGTGGCGGACCGCAGTCGCGCATCTGGTCGGCGCGCTGGGGGAGCTCAGCCACAGCCAGCCGGAATGCTGGCCGGAGTATCGGCTGCTCAGCCAACACCTGCTGGCCCTGCTCGACACTGCGGCCGAACACGGGGACCACGAACACCTCGCCCGGCTGGCCGACGCCACCGCCGGTGTGGCCAGGGCCTTCAACCACAGCGGCGCGTTCCGGGCCGCCGGCATGCTGTGCCGGATCGCCCTCGACCGCTGTGTGGCGCTGGGTGAGGAACATCCGGCGGTGCTGCGGGTTCGGCATCAACTCGCCTGGACCGTCGCCAACAGGGGCGATCTGACCCAAGCGGAGACCATCTACCAGGAGGTGCTCGACATCCGACGGCGGGTCCTCGGCGACTCCCACCCCGACACCCTCCGCAGCCGCCACGAGTCCGGGTGGATCGCCAGCCTGCTGGGCGATTTGGCCGAGGCCGAGCAACGCTATCGGGACACCCTTCGCGACTGCGTGCTCCACCTCGGGCCGGACTCGCGGGACACCCTGACCACGCGTCACGAGTTGGCGTACGCGATCGCCCGGCAGGGCCGCCTCGACGAAGCCCAACCGATTTTCGAGGAGGTGCTGCGCGACCGGCGACGTGTCCTTTCCGATCTTGCGCCACAAACCCTCCAGACCCAGCACGCGCTCGCCTGGATCACCGCCAAACAGGACAGATGGGCCGAGGCTGAGGCCCTCTACCGTCGGCTCCTCGACCTGCGTCAGGTGCTCGAGGCCGACCACCCCCATGTCCTGCTCACCCTGCACGAACTCGCCTGGACGATCGCGTGTCAGGGCCGCTGGAGCGAGGCGGAAACCCTCTACCGACAGGTCCTGGAGCGCCGCGACCGCACCCTGGGCACCGACCATCCCGAGACCAAGGCCACCCGGTACGCGCTGGACGAGCTCCTACGCGGGGAAATCATCGACGCCGAACACCCGGCCTGACCGTTCGGAGGTCCACATGATCACCGAGGAACACCTAGCCGCTGCCCTCGCAGGTCTGCACCTGAGCAGGCGCACCGTCATGCTGCACACCTCACTGCGGTCCTTCGGGACGGTCCTCGACGGCGGTGCCGACGCCATCCTCGACACACTGCTCGACCGGGGTTGCACCGTGATGGTGCCCGCCTTCACGGAACCCCAGTTCGCAGTGGCTGCCCCCACCGACATGCGTCCGGCCCGCAACGGAGTCGACTACGCTGCCGTGCCGGTCGACGGCGCCGTGCTGGAGGCCGGTCCCTACCGGGTCGACTGCGGACTGATCAATCCGGCGCTCGGCCTGCTACCCGCCGTGCTCGTCGGGCGCCCCGACGCCGTACGCGGACGGCATCCCCTCAACTCCTTCGCCGCGATCGGCCCGGAGGCCGCCGAGATCATCGGCGCCCAGAGCCCCGAAGACGTGTACGGGCCGATTCGTGAGCTGGCCGACCGCGATGGGGTGATCCTGCTCGTCGGTGTGGGTCTCGACCGCATGACCGCCCTGCATCTGGCCGAGCAGCGGTCCGGCCGCCGCATGTTCCGCAGATGGGCGCGGGACATCGACGGCGCCGTCCGCATGGTCGAGGTCGGCTCCTGCTCCGCAGGGTTCCCGAAGCTGGAGCCGATCCTCAGCCCTCTTGCCCAGGACATCATGGTCGGTGCCTCGCGCTGGCGCGCCTTCACAGCCCGGCAGATCCTTGCCGCCGCCACAGCCGCCATCGTCGCCCAGCCGGACATCACCCACTGTCCTGACGCCGAATGCCCGCTCTGTCGAGACGCCATCGCCGGAGGCCCGATCACCATGGGGAGGATCGCGTGGCGCGACGACGGCCGGAGATAGAGCCGGATCTCGGCGTGACAGGGCTGACACCGGCGGCTGGATCAGCGCCGCGCGTGTTCCGCGCGTGCGGGTGCGCCCACGTCGTGCAGGTGTCGCAAGGCCTGGCGGTAGGAGGTGACGAGACTGGTCTGTACGTAGGCGACGCCGATCTCGGCGCAGTACGCCTGCACGATCGGTTGTGCCTTACGCAGGTTGGGCGTCGGCATACCGGGGAACAGGTGGTGTTCGATCTGGTAGTTCAGACCGCCGAGCGCCGCGTCGACCAGCCGGTTTCCCCGAACGTTACGGGCGGTCAACACCTGCTTGCGGAGATAGTCCTCGGTGCCGGTCGGGTGCGGCATGCCCTTGTGGTTGGGGGCGAAGGTCATGCCGAGGTAGACGCCGAACAGCGCCTGGTGCAGCAGCAGGAAGGCGACGGCCTGCAGCGGCGAGAGCACGAGCACCAGCGCGCCGAGGTAGCCGGCGGCGTGCAGGATCAGCAGTGCGCCCTCCACACCCCGCTGTTTCACCGTGCCGTCACGCAACGCCTTGACACTGGACACCTTCAGGCTGACAGCGAGCAGCGTGAGCAGCGGGAAGAACAGTGCGGCCTGGTGCCGGGTGATGAAGCCCTTCAGTCCGCGCCGGCCGAGGGCCGACTCGGTGGTCCAGACGAGCACCTCGGGGGCGACGTCCGGGTCTAGGTCGTCGTGGTTGGGGTTGTTGTGGTGACGGGTGTGCTTGTCCATCCACCAGCCGTAGCTCATCCCGATGCCGAGATTGCCGGCCAGCAGTCCGGCGACCGCGCTCGGACGTCTGGTGCGGAGCACCTGGCGGTGCGCCAGGTCGTGCGCCACGAGTGCGACCTGGGCGAACGTGACGGCGAGGAACACGGCGGTGATCATCTGCCACCAGGAGGAGCCGATGGCTAAGAAGGCCGTCCAGCCGCCGACGAACATCAGCGTGACGATGCTCAGCCGGGCGACGTAGTAGGCGGGCCGGCGGCGCATCAACCCCGCGTCGACGATCCGGCGGGACAGGACGGCGAAATCACTGCCGGTCGTCGACTGCGACGGGTTCGTGGAAGTCATCATGATCCCAGCAGACCGCCTCGGACGGGCGCTGTCAGGAGCGCTGTCTCCCCGTCGAAGGGGGTGCCAGCACCACCGAGAAACGGCGATCGCGTGGGCACAATGACAACCGTGGACATGGCCGGGCCGGACGAGCGGACGTACGAGTGGGCGCGGCGGGGTGTTCGGGCGGTCCTCGCCGGTCTGGCCGCTATCGGCCTGGCCCTGGCCAACGTCGTGCTGCTCGGCGTATCGCTGCTGGCGCTGGTCCTGGTCCCGGTGCCGCTGCTCGGCATGGCGTTGGTGTGCTTGACGACGACGCTGGTCCGGAAGCGGACCGACCTCGAACGTAGGCGTGCCGCACGGGTCGGGGTTCCAGTGCCACGTCCCTACCATCCGCCCCCGCAGCGGGGCATCGCCGGCGGCTGGCGGCGCTTCCGGTGGATCGTCACGGACCCAGCCACCTGGCGCGATCTCGCCTGGCTCCTGCCCGGCGGGATCGTCGGGGCTGTCCTCGGCGTGATCTCACTGGCCGTGCCGCTGTACGGGATCATGGGTCTGACGCTGACACCGCTGTGGATCTGGCTCGGCACCGACTGGTACGGCTACGGTGCCGTCTGGTCCATCGACACATTCGGTGAAGGGCTGATCTGCCTGCCGCAAGGCGCCGCCATCCTGGCCGGCGGTCTGTGGCTGGCGCCGTGGCTACGGCGGGTCGACGCGTACTTCGCCCGACTCCTGCTGGCACCGACCAAGGCCGCCGAACTCCGCCTGCGGGTCACCCAGCTGACCGTGACACGCGCCGACACGGTGGACGCCCAGGCGGCCGAGCTGCGCCGCATCGAGCGCGACCTGCACGACGGCATCCAGGCTCGGCTCGTCTCACTGGGCATGACGATCGGTCTCGCCGACGAACTGATCGACCGGAACCCGGCCGCAGCCCACGAGATGCTGGCTGAAGCGCGTGAGGCCAGCGGCACCGCACTGGTCGAGCTGCGGCACCTGGTCCGTGGTATCCATCCACCCGTGTTGGCCGAACGCGGACTGGACGGGGCGGTGCGGGCGTTGGCGCACAGCCTGCCCATGCCGATCGCGGTCGATGTCGACCTGCCCGGCCGACTCGACACACCCGTCGAGTCGGCCGCGTACTTCGCCGTCGCGGAGACGCTGACCAACATGGTCCGCCACAGCCGTGCCCACACCGGATCGGTGTCCCTGCGGCACGGGGACGGAACGCTGACGATGGTGGTCGCCGACGACGGCGTGGGGGGCGGCGACCCGGTGGCCGGTACCGGTCTGCGGGGCATCGAACGCCGCCTCGCCGCCTTCGATGGCACGATGGCCCTGTCGAGCCCGCTCGGCGGGCCCACCGTCATCACCATGGAGTTGCCGTGCGCGTTGTCATCGCCGAGGACCACGCGCTCCTCCGGGACGGGCTGACCCGCATCCTGCGGGCCTTCGACTTCGACGTCGTCGCCGCCGTCGACAACGGCCCGGCCCTGCTGCCCACCCTGATCACCCACCGGCCTCAGGTGGCGGTCGTCGACGTCCGCCTCCCGCCGACGTTCACCGACGAAGGTCTGCAGGCCGCGATAGCGGCTCGTACCCAGATTCCCGGCTTGCCCATCCTCGTGCTCTCCCAGCACGTCGAGCCCTTGTATGCCCGCGAGCTGCTCAGCACGCCGCACGGCGGCGTGGGCTACCTGCTCAAGGACCGGGTGTCCCACGTCGGTGAATTCGTCGACGCCGTCGGCCGGGTCGCCGCCGGCGGTACGGCCATGGACCCTGAGGTGATCTCGCAACTCCTCGCCCGCCGAGAGCCGCTGGCGGTGCTCACCCCCAGAGAACGGGAGGTGCTCGGTGAGATGGCCGAAGGCCGCTCCAACGCCGCGATCGGGGTCAAGCTCCGGATCACCGAGAAGGCCGTCAGCAAACACATCAACAACATCTTCACCAAACTTGACATGCCGCCCTCAGATGACGCCAACCGACGGGTCCTCGCCGTCCTGGCGTACCTCAACAGCTGATCCGGGCGGGCCCGACGTGAGGTCGAGCCCGCCCGTTTCCGGTCTGGCCTGTTCAGGGTCGGATCTGGCCCTGCACCCTGCCGACCGGCCTGCACTCGAACAGCTTGTTTGTCGCGATCAGCGAGCCACGAGGTTGAATCGCTGGTTGTTGCCGCCGTGGCAGTCGTAGAGCTGGACCTGGGCGCCGTTGGCGGTGCTCCAGACGTCCAGGCAGCGCCCGGACTGGACATTGCTGATGGTGCCGTTGGAGTTGACGTTCCATTGCTGGTTGGCGCCGCTGTGGCAGTTGTAGATCTGCACGGCTGCGCCGTTGCCGGTGCCGGCGGCGTCCAGGCACATGTTGCCGTACACCTGGAGTTGCCTGCTGGCGGTGTAGGTCCAGGACTGGTTGGCCTGTCCGTGGCAGTCGTAGAGCTGGACCCGGGTGCCGTTGTTGCGGGAGGAATTCGGCACGTCGATGCACCGGTTGGACTGGACCCCGACGATCTGGGTGGCCGAGCTGGGCGGCGGGGTGGTCGGCGGCGGGGTGGTGGGTGGCGGATCCGTCGGCGGGGGAGAGGTCGGCGGCGGGGTGGTCGGGGTGTCGATCAGCGGGCAGGTGCTGCGGTAGGTGACCACACCGCTGTTGTCCATCAGCGGGCACAGGAACTGGCTGTACCGGGCGTCGTTGTCGACGAAGATCTTCAGGAAGGGCAGCATGGTCCGGATCATCACCGGGTTGGACCGCCCGACCATGAACCCGTGATCCCCGCCGGCGACCTCGACGTACACGCTCTCCGTGGTGGACGGAAGGCTGTTGTACAGGTCGAGGGCGTAGGACGGGGTGACCACCGTGTCGGCCTGCCCGGAGATGACCATCGTGGGCACCCGGTCGTTGGCCAGGTTCGACGACGGCGAGAACGGGGTGATGCCGACCGCCGCCTTCAACGACGGACGCCGCATGGCGGCGCTCAGCGCCCCACCGCCACCCATGGAGTGGCCGGCGACGGCCAGTCGGCTCGCGTCGACCCGGTCGCGTACCGGGCTCTGCTGCGTCAGGTAGTCCAACGCGGCGAGCAACTGGGTGCCTCGGGCGGTGTCGAAGTCGTTACGGCTGTTGGTCTCGATGCCGATCACGACGAAGCCGTGGGAGGCCAGCCAAGGTCCCATCCAGGCCAGCTCGGCGGAGAACAACGCGGTGTAACCCGGCGAGATGGCGATGGCCCCGAAGGTGCCCTGGCTGGTGTCGGTCGGGTAGTAGATCCGGCCGCCGTTGAAGCCGTACCCGCTGGGGACGCTGACCGAGGTGTTGGCGAAGGGGCCGCGTTCGGTGGCCACGCTGGTCCGGGTGGGGTCCGGGCCCCGCTGGTACGGGTTGTCGGCGGCCGAGGCCGACCCGGCCGCCACCGTCACGGTGAGCAGCCCGACGGCGGCGGCGATCCCGGCCGCGGCCAGCTTGACCAGCCGTCCCCGACGGCCGGGCACGCGGTCTGCGTCGGTGGTCGCCCCGGGTGGGGGATGGTGTTCGTGTCCTTGCACAGTGGGTACCTCCTGGTGGTGGAGTGGTGAAGGGTGGGGCGGGCTCGGCTGGTGCCGAGCCCGCCCGCTCCGGCTGTGCCCGAGCCGGATCTGCACGCCGTCAGCGTTGCAGGGTCAGTACGCCCGGACGGTAGGGCAGCAGGCCGTAGTCGCCGCCGGAGTTGGGGGCTCGGCCCTGGTAGAGCAGTTGCAGGTTGCAGGGGTCGATCGTCATGGTCTGGTCGGCGTTGGAGCGGATCAACTCACCGTGGCTGATGTCGTTGGTCCAGGTGGCGTTGCTGTTGGCCTTGCCCGCGAAGGGGTTGCTCTCGCTGGTGGCCTGGGGGGTCCAGGTGCCACCGAGGCTGGTGGCGGTGAAGGACCGGAAGTAGCGGCCCTGCGAGCCGATGGCCTCGACGATCATGAGGTACCGGTTCTGGCCCTGGAGCTTGTAGACCTGCACGCCCTCGAACAGGTTGTTCGTGGTGTCGGTCATGATCGTGGTGTAGTTCGATCCGAAGCTGCCCGGGAAGTTCCCGATCGGCATGCTGGCCCGGTAGATGCGGCCGTTGTCCCCGGCGAAGAACAGGTACATGTTCTGGTCGTCACCGATGAGCGCCTGGTCGATCGGGCCGGTGCTGGAGTTGGAGATCGACCCGGTGAACAGGGTCTGGGCGGCCGACCAGCTGTTGACGTTGGTGGGGTCGGTCGAGGTCCGGTACGAGAAGGCCGGTCCACCCCACTGGTAGGCGAGGACCCAGATGTTGCGCGGGGCGAAGTAGAACAACGAGGGCGCGACCGCCGCGAAGGGCATCTGGTTCTGGCTGGCCGAACCCATCTGGTTCCAGTTCGAGAACAGGCCGAAGTTCATCGAACCCCAGGTCGTACCCGTGTCATGGGTGGTGGCGTAGACCAGGTGCTGACCGTTGTACGGGGCGTGGGTGAAGTCCTTCAACGACACCCAACCCGCCCTCGGCTGCGCCAAGGCACCCGTCGAGGACCACCGGTACGTCGACGGCAGGTCACAGCTGGTGCCCGGCGGGGGACTGGTCGGCGGCGGGGTGGTCGGCGGCGGGTTGGTGCCGCCCAGAGAAACGAGCCGGAACTGCTGGTTGGCACCGGTGTGGCAGTCGTAGAGCTGCACCTGGGCGCCGTTGGCGGTGCTCCACACGTCCAGGCAGCGCCCGGACTGGACCCCGCTGATGGTGCCGTTGGAGTTGACGTTCCACTGCTGGTTGGTGCCGCTGTGGCAGGCGTAGATCTGCACGGCAGCGCCGTTGCCGGTGCCGGCGGCGTCCAGACACATGTTGCCGTACACCTGGAGTTGCCTGCTGGCGGTGTGGGTCCAGGACTGGTTGGTCTGCTTGTTGCAGTCGTAGAGCTGGACCCGGGTGCCGTTGTTCTGTGACGCGTTCGGCACGTCGATACACCGGCCCGACTGGCTGCCGACGATCTCGCTGGCGGAGCCGGCGGGCGGCGGGGTGGTCGGCGGCGGGGTGGTGGGCGGCGGCGTCGTGGGCGGCGGGGTGGTCGGCGGCGGGGTGGTGCCACCGGCGTTCAGCGCCT
>NZ_JBEYUI010000042.1:0-29890 GCF_040643455.1 Micromonospora sp. NPDC047134 | reverse complement strand
CACAAGGGCAAGTAACAACCCTCACCACACCACCACCAACACACCCACACCACACCGCCAGACCACCCTGCCCACACAACGGTCAAAACACGAGAGTGGCGGTCCACCCCGCTGGGGTGGACCGCCACTGCGGTCAGTGCAAAGGATCAGAAGTCACACTGGTTCGGGAAGGCGATGCAGGTGGTGATGGTGGCGCCACGGTTCGGGATCTGGCCGTACCGGTCGGCGTCCACGTTCTCCAGCGTGCCGTCGCTCATCTTGTCGATGATGCCCCAGAGGGCGTTGACGTTCTGCTTGATGATGTAGCCGCTGCTCTTGTGGCCGATGCCGCCACGCGACTCGAAGAACATCGCGTTGCTGCGCCAGTTGGCGTACTCACCACGCGGGCCGGGGCCGTTGAGCATGGCGGCCGAGACGACGCCCTCCGGGATGTTGATGTACGGGTAGAGGGTCGTGGTGACCACGCCGCTCTTGTCGGCGGCGTCCGCAGCCGCGACACCCATCCGGCGGACGGTGTCCCACTGGCTCTGGCTGAGCATGCCGGGGTCGAGCGAGATGCCCACCGAGAAGGTGGTCATCTCGTCGGTGCTGTCGCCGACGTAGTAGGTGCCCTGGTGGTGCAGGTCGATCATGTGGTGCGGCTTGAAGTCGGCCCAGGCGTACCAGAACTGCTGCGACTCGACGGCGCGGTACTGGGTGTAGTTGGTGAAGTTCCGCTCGGGCAGCGGGGCCTCGCCACGGCTGGCCCGGACGCTGTTGATCTGGTCGAAGATCTGCCGGTCGACGCCCCAGTCACGGTTGAGGTCGATGCGGTGGACGCTGTCCTGGCGGCGGTACTCCTCGAAACCATCCGGGTTGTAGATCGGGATGATCGCGAAGCTGATGTTCTCCAGCACCTCGCGGGCGTGCTTCCCACCGTTGACCAGGGTCTTCAGGAAGTCCAGCGAGGCTTCGGCGCCGTAGGGCTCGTTGCCGTGGATCCGGCCCTGGATCCAGACCCGGGTCTCACCGGTGCCGATGAAGGCGATCTCCAACGGGCGGTCCCGACCGCTGCGGCCGATCTCCTCGATCCGGAGGGCACCCTTGCTGCGGGCGGCCAGGGCGTGCATCTCGGCGGAGACCTCGGCGGCGCTGAGCATCGAGGAGCGGTTGACGGTCTCCTGACCCGGCGGGACGAACGGCCCGTTCGCGTTGGCCACCCCGGGCGCCACCATGGGGGCGAGGAGGAGCGCGGCGATCAGGGCCACATGGCGACGGCGTGGTCTTGTCACAGTTGTGACATCCCTTCTGAGATGTGATGCGGCAGCGCCAGCCAGACATCGTTGCGGCCCCCGTGCGCCGTACGCGCTCCGTGCTGGCCTCGCTGCGACCTTCCTCACCGGAAGGCGGTGCGGTGTGATCATTGAACGGGGGGCGTTTTCGCAGGTCAAGAGCCGATGTAAAGTTCCGTCGAATGTGCAGATTGTGACGGGGAGCACTCCACGGAAGTTCGGCGACTGGCGGACAGGCTTCCCGGTAGACCCGCTGGAAGACGGAGAAATGATCAGATCACCGGCTTGGGTCGGGGTTGCGGCGCAATGACGGGGTCCGATGGTCGTGGTCAGCGCCGTACCGCCGGAAGGGAAGCCGTGCCGTCCGGGGCGGGGCGGGGCGACGGGATCCGGGGTCGCGTCGACGGCCCGGCCGGTGGACTGAGTCGGCGCCCACCCCAGAGGTAGCCGGCGGCCAGCAGGGTGGCCAGTCCGACCGCGACGAACACCAACCGGTAGTCGAGCACCCCGACGAGCAGGGCCCCGGCGCCGATGGAGAGCGCCTGCGGGACCCTGACCACCGCCTCCGCGGCGGCGGCCACCCGGCCGAGGACCTCGGCCGGGGTGCGTCGCTGGACGAGGGTGTGCAGGCCGACCAGGGTCAGCGGCAGGGACACTCCGGCCAGCAGCACGGCGGCGAAGCCGAGCCAGAGATTCGGGTACCCCAACGCCAACGCGGCCGGCCCGAAGAAGGCGACACCGGCGGCCAGGGTGCCCAACTCGCCGACCCGACGCAGCACGGCGGCCGAGACCAGGCCGCCGACCAGACCCCCGATGCCCTGCACGGTGACCAGCACCCCGACGAACGCCGCGTCCCGGCCCAGTCCCAGATCGACGTACGCGAAGATGAGGGACTCGGTGAAGCCCATCACCAGCGAGGCGAGCCCGTAGCCGAGCAGGGCCCGCCGGATCGCCGGCTCCTCGACCAGGTGGCGCAGACCGGCGACGAGCTGCACCCGCCAGCGCCGCGAAAGGGCAACCTCCTCGGTGGGCCGGGTGGCCGACTGGGCCGGGCGCAGTCCGGCCACCACCACGGCGGCGGTCAGGAACCCGGCCATGCCGATGGCGGCCAGCACGCCACCACCCAGCAGGGCGTAGAGCCCGGCACCGGCCAACGGGCCGATCAGCCGCAGGCCCTGGCGTACGGTCTGGAGCACCCCGTTGGCCTCGCCGAGCAGGTCGGCCGGGACGAGTTCGCAGACCAGTCGACTGAGCACCGCCCCGACGGTGAGGTTGGACAGGCCGTAGAGCGCGGCCACCCCGTAGATAATCCACATGTCCCCCGCGTCGCGTACCGCCAGCAGTGGGGTCAGCAGCAGGGCGGTGACCAGGTTGGTGACCACGAAGACCCGCCGCCGGGGGTATCTGTCGACGAGCCAGCCCACCAGCGGCGCCAGAATCCGCGGGGCGATGAGCACGAAGAGGGTGGCGCCGGCCAGGGCGTCCGAACCGGTCAGATCCTTGACCCAGATGGCGAGTGCCAGCAGCAGCATCGACTCGGCGGTCAGACTGGCCAGCAGGCCGCCGAAGAGCAGGCGGAAGTCCGGTCGGCTCAGGACGGTACGCATGGATCCCTCCGCAGGTCAGGTGACGGGCGCGACAGCGGCCCACCACCGAAGCACCACCCGCAGGTCGCGGTGGGCCCCTCCGGTGTCGGGTCTGCGCAATTCTGGAGACACGCCCTCCGCCGGAACCTCCGGCGCCGGCCGCGACGTCCATACTGACCGTGGGGCGCGAATTTCATACAGTTACCGTCGCGTCTGCGGCGGTCGACGGAAAAGAGGACACAGTGCCTCCTGCCTCACCTGGCCCGATCCTGCGCCGCCGTCGGCTCGGTCTTGAGCTGCGCCGACTGCGCGAGGCCGCCGGCCTGACCGGAGACCAGGTCATCGAGCACGTCGGTTGGGCCTCCGCGTCGAAGTTGTCCCGCCTGGAGAACGGACGCAGCCGGCCGGATCCGCAGGATGTTCGTGACCTGCTCGACCTCTACCGCGTCGATGAGACGCTACGGGCGGAACTGCTCGGCATCACCCAGGAAGCCGGTGACATCCGGGGCTGGTTGAAGAATTTTCCGGCAATGACGCAGCAACAGCGCAGCTTCGCCGAGTTGGAGGCGGGCTGCGCCGAGATCTCCGAGTACAACCCGGTCCTGGTGCCGGGGTTGTTGCAGACCACCGGGTACGCCCGGATGCGCATCTCCTCGGCCTGGGAGGTTGACCAGGAGGCCGGCGATCCGGAGGCCGGTGAGGACATCGACACCGAGATCAAGGCACGGCAGGCCCGCCAGTCCCTGCTCACCCGGGAGTTCGATGCCCCCCGCTACACGGCCGTGCTGGAGGAGTCCGCGCTGGGCCACCGGGCCGGCCCGCCCGAGGTGCTGCGGGAGCAGTTGGGGCAGTTGTGCGAGTTGGCCGCCCGACCGAACGTCACCCTGCACGTGCTGCTGCGGGACACGCCGATCGGCCAGTGGTACCTGCCGCCGACGGCCTTCTCCCTCTACCGCTTCGCCGACCCGCAGGATCCGGAGACCCTGGCCATCGAAGGTGGCTTCACCGATGTCATGTCGACCGAGGTAATCGCCCTAAATCGCTATAAAGTGGTGTTCAAGTGGTTATGCGCGGCGGCGCTCTCCGCACCGGACACTCTTTCCTGGCTGACCGAGTCGGCGGAACGGCTGTCCGGAGCGGCCGCCCCGTCCACCGCGGCGGGTGGTTCGGCAATGGCGCCGGCCCAGCGCCGCAGCTCCACCGGGCGCCTGACGGAACGATGACCGACACCGGACACCGCCGGCAGGCGCCAGGCCACTCGTCGGTGTCGATTCAGCTCAGGAGCACAACGATGAACGAAATCCGCAAGACCTCCGTCCTCGCCCAACTCGCCGACGCCCCCTGGCGCACCAGCACCCGAAGCCAGACCTCCAACTGCGTAGAGGTCGCGCCGCTGGGCCACGGTCCCGCCGCGGTGGCACTGCGGGACAGCAAGGACCCCGAGGGCCCGGTGCTGTTGTTCAACCGGCCCGGCTGGCTGGGCTTCATCTCCGGCACCAAGAACGGGCAGTTCGATCTGGACTGACCGGGCACCGCTCACGCGGGACCACCGGCACGGTGCCGGTGGTCCCGTTCGTCGTCCGGGCCCGACACCCCCGCTGAGCAGGGATCGGATGATCGGATGAAGCCGCAGTCAATTCGAGCGTTTCACTTGCTGAGACACCACACGGGCGTACGATGACCGATGTAGTGACGTGGAAATTCCACCACCCGTCGCGACACATCCGGAGACCCCTATGCGGTTCCTGATCGTTCGCACCAGCATTCGCGCCGCCGCCGACGCCGACATCACGGCCGCCTGGGCCGGAGGACGCCGGCTGCGGGACGAGACCATCCGACCCGAGCCCCGCCGTCAGGTCGTCCACGCCGAAGACCGGGACGCCGCCTTCATCCTGGCCCGCGCCTTCGCCACGGTCGGTGCGGTACGCGCCGGCAAACAACGGATCAAGGTGCTGCCCCTGGACGATCCGGGGCCTCAGCAAGCCCGGCCACAGGGCCACGCCACCTGACACCCACACCCGTCCGTCGTGGTCGACCGGCTCCCCCGCCGTGTTCCTCACCAGCCGACCACGACGGCCCGTGCCCCCGACCCGTGGGCCGCCGCGGCAACGACGGTCCCGGGTCGGGGCCGCACGGCCGCATCCAGCTCACCTACGCCGGTCGCCCTGGGGTGTACCGCCGCCTCAGCACTGGCCGTCGAACCAGCGATGGATCAGGAACAGGGCGATCGAGGAGGGGGGCGGCAGGCGCAGCTCGGCGCCGCCCACATCGACCGGCCGACCGGCCAGGGCCGCACCGATCTCCTGCCGAGAGAACCAGCGGGCCTGGGCGATCTCGGTGGGGTCGACCCGTACCGGGTGCGCCGGGTCTGCGGCCGCCAGGAAGCCGAGCATCAACGAGCCCGGGAACGGCCACGCCTGACTGGTCACGTATTTGACGTCGGTGACCGGGACCCCGACCTCCTCGTGGACCTCCCGCAGCACGGTCGCCTCGGCGGACTCACCGGGCTCCACATAACCGGCCAGGCAGGAGAAGCGGCGCTGCCCCGGGGTGCTCGGCCAGCTGACATTGTTGCCGAGCAGGCACCGCCCCTCGGTCCCCTGCACCCCGTCGTGCACCAGCACGATCATCGCCGGGTCGGTACGGGGCCACACCCGCTCGCCCCGGCTGTCCACCCGGGACCAACCCCCCTCGGCCGTGCGGGTGGGCTCGCCGGTGACCGGGTGGTACAGGTGGCGCAGATGCCAGTTGGTCAGCGCCAGGGCGGTGGTGAACAGGCCGGCGTCCCGGTCGCCGAGCAGGTGGCCGATCTGCCGCAGGTTGGCCGACCGGGTGTTCGGCACGGTCGGCAACTCGGTGTGCACGCAGAACACCGGCACCCCGTCCGGCTCCACCCCTAGGAACATCGCCTCGGCGGCCAGTTCCGGGACCAACTCGTCGGCCTCGGCCAGGACCAGGGTCGGCTGGGGGGTGTCGGTGCGTACCAGGGCCCGGCCGCCGGCCTGGACATCCAGCCTCAGCACCCGGGCCCCGGACCAGGCTTGGGCCAGCCAGTCGGGGTCGGCCCGCCGGTGGGCGGCCCGATCCAGGGTGGAACGGGACAACGGCGGGGCCAGGGTGCCGTCCGCCATCAGACCCAGCACCGCGCCACCCCAACCGGCGCTGCCGTCCGAGCCGCGGGACTCCCGCAGGGTCATACCGGCACCGGTGCGGTCTCGACCGGGGTCAGGGTGCCCAGCGAATCCGCGATCCGCTCGGCGTCGCCGAGCACCACGGTCACCGCCCGCGCCGGAGCCAGGTAACGGGCCGCCGCCGCAGCGACGTCCTCGGCGCTGGCCTTGGCCAGTCGGGCCGCGTGCTCGGCCAGGAAGTCCAGCCGCAGCCCGCTGCCCGCGTAGGCGCTGATCATGGAGGCCAGCCCCGCCTGGGTGGAGACCCCCAGTTGCAGGGTCCCCAGGGCGTACTGCCGGGCCTGTTCCAGCTCCTCGGCGCCGGGCGGCACGGTGGCGAGTCGGCCCAGCTCGTAGTGGGTCTCCAGCAGCGCCGGGGCGGTCACCTCGGTGGCCACCTCGGCGGCGGCCACCAGCAGCGAGCCGGCCACGGAATGCTCCACGGACGAGTGCGGCCCGTAGGTGTAGCCCTTGTCCTCCCGGATGTTCTCCACCCAGCGGGAGGAGAAGTAGCCACCGAAGATCAGGTTGGCCAGCTGAAGTGCGGCATGGTCGGGGTGGGTACGGGGCACCGCCGGCAAGGCCATCCGCAGGGAGGACTGCACCGAGCCCGGCCGGTCGACCAGCAGCAGCGGACCGGGCGCCAGCGGTGGGGCAGGTGGCGGCGCGGCGGAGTGCCCCGCACCGGACCAGCCCCCGAGGGCCTTCTCGGCCGCGTCCAGGGCCCGTTCCGGCCGGACGTCGCCGACCAGCACGAGTACCGCACCGGCTGGACGCACCCGCTGGGCGTGCAGCGTACGCAGCGCCGCCGGCCGCACCGCCCGGACCTGCTCCGGCTCCGGCGTCTGCACGGCGTACGGATGCCGGCCGTAGATCCGCTTGAGCAGGGCGGTGTGGACCAGGTGACCCGGCTGACTGCGGGCGACCTGAATGCCGTCGACCAGACGGTCCCGTTCGGTGGCCACCCACTCGGCCGGGTAGTCGGCGCCGGTGAGCACCTCGGCCAGGATCTCCAACAGCCGATCCAGGCCGGTGGCCAGGCCGTTGCCGGAGAGCATCAGCCGATCCGGGTCCAGCCCGGCGGAGAGACCGCCCCCGATCTTCTGCAGCTCGGCGGCGATCTGCACGCTGCTCATCGTCTCCGTGCCGGACAGCAGCGTCGCGGCAAGCATCTGCCCCCGGGCCAGGTGGGCCCGGCTGAAGGGCATCCACAGCCGCAGTTCGACCAGCGGCACGGCCGCCCGGCGTACGGCGATCACGGTCAGCCCGTTGTCGAGCGTCCGCTCGGCCTGGCTCGGCAGCTTGAGCCGACGGGTCGGACCGAGCGGCGGCAGGGCCCTCACACTCAACGGGTTGTCTCCTTCGTCTGGGTACCGCCGGGAATGACCTCGACGGAGGCGCGGCGCTCCGGCCGCAGGGTGGCGGCGGCGGCACGGACCTGCTCCTCGGTGACCGCCCCGACCAGTCGGGGCAGCTCGTTGAGCAGTCCCGGCTCGCCGCGTTGCTGTTCCAGCACCGCCATCCGCAGGGCGCGGCCGAGCACGGCGTCGGTGTCGCGCAGCAGGTGGGTGGCCATCCTGGCCTGGGTACGGGTCAGCTCCCCCTCGGTCAGCCCGTCCGTGGCCAGCCGGTCCAGCTCCTCGTCGACCGTACGCAGCACCTTGTCCACGTCCCCGCCGGGCGGCAGGTGCGCCTGCAACAGCAGGGCGGTGGGGTCGCGTACGTCGAAGGGGTCTCCCATGAAACCCACGTAGCCGCCGACGCTGGTCACCGTGCGGTCGCGCTGGACCAGCCGCTCGACCAGCCGGGAGGCGTCGCCGTCGGTGAGCACCTCGGCCAGCACCACGTACGGCAGGTAGGCGGCGAAGTCACCGATCGGGTCGGGCACCCGCCACCCGGAGGCCACCGCCGGCAGGGGCGCCAACCGGTCGGTGTGGGCGGTGCGCCGCTCCGCGGTCAGGTCCGGCTCGGCGAAGTCCGGGCGATCCGGTGCCGGGCGGGCCGGCACGTCACCGAAGTGCCGCTCGATGAGGGTGGTCGCCTCGGCCACGTCGATGTCACCGCTGACCGCCAGCACCGCGTTGCCGCTGGCGTAGTAGCGCCGGAAGAAGTCGGCGGCGTCGTCGACCGTGGCCGACTCCAGGTCGACGAAGGAGCCGTAGCCGTCGTGCGCGTTGGGGAAGGTGTCGAACATGACCGGCGGCAGGGTCAACCAGGGGAACCCGCCGTAGGGCCGGTTGAGCACGTTGACCCGGATCTCCTCCTTGACCACGTCGACCTGGTTGCGCAGGTTCTCCTCGGTGAGCCGAGGGCCCCGCATCCGGTCGGCCTCCAGGAAGAGGGCCCGTTCCAGGGCGTTGCTGGGCAGGGTCTCGTAGTAGTCGGTGTAGTCCAGGTGGGTGGAGCCGTTGAACATGCCACCGGCGCCCTGCACATGCCGGAAGTGCGCCAGCTTCTCCAGATTCTCCGAACCCTGGAACATCAGGTGTTCGAAGAGGTGGGCGAAGCCGGTGCGCCCCTCGGGCTCGGACCGGATGCCCACGTCGTAGACGACCGCCACCCCGATGACCGGGGCACTGCGATCCGGGGTCAGGACCACCCGCAGGCCGTTGTCGAGGGTGAAGCGCTCGACCGGATACCTCGTCGCTGGAATTTTAGCTTTGCGCGTCGGCACGGATCCGACCCTAACGTCTCGACGCCCCGATGCGTGAACATCCGTGGGCCGCTGATGCGACCGTGGGTCAGCCGGCCGTGCTGCCGACCGGCTCGGTGACCGTCGGCGGCCCGTGCAGGTCCACCAGGCTGGAGGGCGCGGACCCGCCCGGCATGACCGGCCAGGGGGTGAAGGCCGCCGCCATGGCGAGCAGCAGTCCGATCACCGCCATCGCCACCACCAGCAGCAACTCGCGCGCCGTCGCCGAGCCCCCCATGGTCCTGCCTCCCCATACCGCCTGACGCTGTGACGCCTGCCCCCCGGCCAGCGTCACCCGGCCCGTTGATGCTGGCAGTCATCCACCCGACCCCGCAACGACTGATTCCCGACTCAGAAAACGGTGCGGTGGGCTGAATGTGCGAACGGTCGGGTCACCGCCGGCAGACATCAACCGGAAGTGACCCGACCGTTGCGGTCAGGCAGTGTCGCCCTGGATCAGAGCGGACGGATGTTCTCCGCCTGCGGGCCCTTCTGGCCCTGGACGACCTCGAACTCGACCCGCTGGTTCTCGTCCAGGCTCCGGTAGCCGGAGGACTGGATCGCCGAGAAGTGGGCGAAGACGTCAGCGCCGCCGCCGTCCGGGGTGATGAAACCGAAGCCCTTGTCAGCGTTGAACCACTTGACGGTGCCAATAGCCATGCTTGTTACGTCTCCTTGACGGAACGTCGACCCCACACCAGTTGCGGGATCGGAGAGAGGAGTGCCCCGAGCGGACCTGCTCGGAACACCTGTCGCTTCTGGTCGCCCCGCCCGGAGAACTCCGGACACAACAAAGTGCGCCTGGGGTCACATATCCGCCAGGCGCACACAGAGCTGGTAACCAAAGCTGCAACGCCAGACACTCTACTCACTGATCCGGCTCAGCGCCAGTGTCGGCTCCGGGCGACTGCGGCACCGAGGTGATCAACTCGGTGAGGCCGTCGAGATCGAGCAGGTCCGTCGGCCGGACGGTGACCCCCTCCCGCACGTAGTGGAAGGCCGCACCGACCCGGTCCAGGGCGATCCCGGCCAGCTCCGCCCAGGCCAGTCGGTAGACCGCCAGTTGCACGGCGGCCACCTCGGCGGCCACGCCGCTCGGGCGGGCCCCGGTCTTCCAGTCGACCACGTCGAAGCGGTCCCCCGGCCGACGGAACACCGCATCCATCCGGCCCCGCACCACCACCCCGCCGATCACCGTGGCGAAGGGCACCTCGACCTCCACCGGGGTCCGGTCGGCCCACTCGCTGGCCAGGAACCGACGCTGAAGCTCCGTCAGGGCCTCGTCCGGCGCGGCGTCCTCGTCGGCCGCCCCGGGCAACTCGTCGGTGTCCAGCAGCCGGTCCGCCCCGAACCGCTGCTCCAACCAGGCGTGGAAGGCGGTGCCCCGGCGGGCGTACGGGTTGGGCTCGGCCGGCAACGGGCGGCGCAGCGTACGGGCCAGGGCCGCCGGATCCCGGCGCAGACCGACCAGCTGGGTCACCGACAGGTGAGCGGGCAACGCCACCTCGATCGGGCCGGACAGTCGACTCAGCTCCGCCCGCTCGGCCAGCAGCAGGTCGGCCTCCCGCCGCCACCGGGCCACCTCCGGATCCGAGGCGGCGGGATCGTCCGGCCCGTCCGGGTCCCCCCCCTCGGTGAGGAAGCGACGCACCAGGGCGGCCGCCTCGGTCAACGCCGGGCGGCGTACTCCCAGGGGGTCCGCCGGCCACTCGGCGCGCAACACCACCTCCGTGGTCGGGTTGACCGCGTCCGGGGTCGGCTCGGGGGTCCACTCGTCGACCAGGTGACCGGCCCCGCCCGCCAGGCAGGCGTCGTGAATCTCGCGCAGCAGGGCCGAGGGGCCGCGGGGGCGCTTGGTGCCCTCCCCCCACCAGTGGCCCGAGCAGAGCAGCAGTCGACGGGGGCGGGTCACCGCCACGTACGCCAGTCGCCGTTCCTCTCGCTCGTCGTGGGCCCGCCAGGCGTCCGTGAACTCCGCCATCGTGCGGGCCACCGCGCGCTGGTCGGCGGCCTCGGCCAGGGCCAGGGCGGGCAGCCCCTCCGCATCGCCCCGCAGCGGAAAGGGCAGCACTCCCAGACCACCCAGCCAGTGATCGGAGCTGCGTACCGGCCCCGGCCACACTCCCCTGCTCAGCCCGGCCACCGCCACGACGTCCCACTCCAGCCCCTTGGCCGCGTGGGCGGTGAGGATCTGCACCGCCCCCTCGACCACCTCCACCTCACCGGGAGCCAGCCCGCGCTCCTCGTCCTCGGCGGCGGCCAGGTAGGCCAGGAAACCGGCCAGGGTGGCCCCCGGGGTCTCCCCGCTGAACCGGGCGGCCACATCGCCCAGGGCGTCCAGGTGGGCGCGGGCCAGCCCGGCGTCACCGGCGCCCTCCCCGCCGGCCCGTACCGCCACCTCCACGTCCAGGCCGGTGGTCCGCTCGATGTCCGCGATCAACTCCGGCAGGGACTGGTCCAGCCGGTAACGGAGCAACCCCAACTCCCGGGCGTACGCGCGCAGCCGGGCATATCCCTCGGCCGAGTACGCCTGCGCCGGGCCCAGGTCGGCCAGCGCCTCCACCAGGGTCGCCTCGTCCAGGCGATCCACAACGATCTCGGGATCACCGTCGTCGGCCAGTTGCCGACGGGCGGCGGCGATGGCCTTGGCCCGACGGTGCAGGGCGACCAGATCCCGGGGCCCGATCCGCCACCGGGCCCCGGTCAACAGGCGCAGCAGGGCGGCACCGTCGGTCGGGTCGGCCAGCACGCGCAGCGTGCAGACCACGTCACGAACCTCGGGGGTGTCCAGCAGGCCGCCGAGCCCGACCACCTCGACCGGCAGCCCGCGCTCGCGCAAGGCGGCGGCGATCGCCGGGATCTGGCTACGCAACCGGACCAGCACCGCAGTGGTCGGGCGGGCCGTCACCGGGATCTGCTCGGGCAACGCCCGCGGCATCCGGGCGGCCCCCTGCCACGCCGCCAGCAGACTGTCCGCGATCCAGTCGGCCTCCTCGGCGTACGTCGACAGCAGCGCGCAGTGCACCGTGCCGGCGGCGGCCCCGCGCGGGCTGCGGTGGACGATGGGGTCGTCGACACTGAGCGCGGCGTGCAGTTCGGGCACCCGGGCACCGGCGGCCCGCAAGGGAGTGGCCAGGGCGTTGGCCACCGCCAGGATCTCCGGACGGTTACGCCAACTGGTGGTCAACCCGAGCACCCGGGCCGGGCTGCCGTCGCCGAGCGCGAAGTCGGCCGGGAAGCGGTCCAGGGTGCCGGCGCTGGCCCCCCGCCAGCCGTAGATGGACTGGCAGGGGTCCCCCACGGCGGTCACCGGATGCCCGCCGCCGAACAACGCCCGCAGCAGCACCACCTGGGCGTGGCTGGTGTCCTGGTACTCGTCGAGCAGCACCACCCGGTAGCGATCCCGTTCGATCTCGCCGACACCCGGATGGTCCCGGGCCACCCGGGCGGCCCGGGCCAACTGGTCGGCGAAGTCCATCGCCTCGAAGTCGGCCTTGCGCCGGGCGTAGGCGCGCACCAGCGGCAGCAGCTTCAACCGGGTCTGCTGCAGGGTCAGCGCCTTGCGCACGTCGGCGTAGACCCGGCCGGGACGCGACTGCACCTCGGCGAAGAACCGGCCCGTCCAGGCGGCCAGGTCCTCCGGCTCGACCAGGTGCTCGTCCAACTCACCGGCCAGGGCCAGCACGGCGTCGGTCACCGTGCTCGGCATCCGGTCCACCTCGGACATGTCGCCGTCGTAGTTGCGCACGATGAGATCCACCAACTGCCACCGCGAGGCCTCGGTGAGCAGCCGGGTGGAGGGCTCGTACCCGGCCCGCAGGCCGTGCTCGGTGACTATCCGACCGGCGTACGAGTGGTAGGTGGCCACGGTCGGCTCCCCGGCCAGGGGATCGTCGAGGGGGTCCCGTCCGCGCCGACCTAGTCGACGGACCAACTGGTCCAGCCGGGTACGCACCCGGTGGGCCAGCTCACCGGCAGCCTTGCGGGTGAAGGTGAGGCCGAGCACCTGCTCCGGCCGCACGTACGAGTTGGCCACCAGCCACACCACCCGGGCGGCCATGGTCTCGGTCTTGCCCGAGCCGGCGCCCGCCACCACCAGCAGCGGCTCCACCGGCGCGGCGACGATCGCCGCCTGTTCCCGGGTGGGTGCCGGCAGCCGGAGCAGCTTGGCCAACTCCACCGGGGTGTACCGGGGGCCGGAGTCGGCCGCCCGGGGGGCCGGTGCCCCGGGACCGAACAGGGCGGGCTGGACCAGGCTGCCTGCTTCGCCGGCTGGCACGCTCACTCCTCGCCCTCGGGACGACGCACGGTCGGCGGCTCGACCACCTGCCGCCCCTGCCCGGAGACCGGGCAACTGGTGCGCACCGGGCAGACCCGACACTTCGAGTTGGCGACCGCGGCGAAGGTGGACGCGGCCATCGTATCGGCGGTACGGCGGACCAGGGCGGTGGCCCAACCGGCCTCCGGGCCGTCCGTGGCCGGCGGTTGGGCCTGCTCCCGGGCATCCCGGGTACCGGTGCCCAGTTGCACCAGGGCCGCCCCGCCCGGCTCGTCGCCGAACTCGGCGAAGGCCCCGGCCTCCACCGCCGCCTGGTACGCGCCGAGCTGCGGATGCTCGCTCACCTCGCGTTCGGTGACGGTGGTCGACTTGCCGGTCTTTAGGTCGATCACCACCAGCCGTCCGGCCTCGTCCACCTCCAGCCGATCTACCCGGCCGACCAGATCGACCGGCCGCTGCGGATCGTCCAGGCGGACCGCGAACTCGTGCTCGATGGCGAGCAGCCGACGCGGGTTGGCGGCCAGCCACCGCAGCAACTTGTCGACCATCGCCTCGGCGCGGGCCCGCTCCGGCCCCACCATCCAGCGGGCCGCCAACTCGATCGCGTCGAACCGGGCGGCGACATAGTCCAGCAGGGCACTGCGGTCGGCCCGGGCATCCTCGGCGAGCATCGCCGCCGCGTGCACCAGGTTGCCCACCCCCTGCGCGGCACTGGCCGGGCTGCTGCCGCCGTGCCGCTCCAGCAGCCACCGCAGGCTGCACCGCAGCGCGCTCTCCATCCCCGAGGGCGTGACCCGGACCGGCTCCCCCTCCTCGACCAACGGCCGGTCGTCGGAGAGGGACCGCAGCCCCCACCAGTCGTCGGGATGCGCCCCGGACACCCCGGCGGCACCCAGCCGAGCCAACTCGGCCGCCGCCGCCCGCCGCCGGGCCAGCGGCGCGACCGGATCGACCAGCGCGGTACGCAACTCCGCCACCAGGGCGGGCAGGGTGAGCGCCCGGGGCGGCCGGCTGACCGGCAAGGTCCGCGGCCCGCCCGCCTCGCTGTCGGACGTCCCGTTGTCGCCCGCCTCGCTGTTGGACGCCTCGTCGGTGGGGGTATCGCCGGGGCCGAGTTCGTAGAGGAAGCGGCTGGGTTGTTCGTCATGGTCGTCGCCGCCGACCGAGGCCGAGGCGACCGCGCTGACCAGCAGGCGGCGTCGGGCCCGGGTCACCGCGACATGGAACAGCCGCCGCTCCTCGTCGAGCAGGGCGGAGGTCTGCCCGACCAGGGTGGCCACCGTGCCCGCGCCGTCAGCCCGGCCGGCCAACACGTCCACCAGTCGTTCCGAGCCGAGCAGGCTGCCGCGCAGCCGCAGGTCCGGCCAGACCCCTTCCTGCACCCCGGCGACGGCCACCAGGTCCCACTCCAGCCCCTTGGCGGCGTGCGCGGTCAGCAGCCGTACCGCGTCGCCCCGGTCGGCGGTCGGCGCCAGGGTGTCGGCGGGTAGCTCCTGCCCGAGTACATGGTCGAGGAAGACCTCGGTACGCGCGCCGGGCAGCCGGTCGGTGAACCGGGCCGCGGCGTCGAAGAGGACCATCACCGCGTCCAGGTCCCGGTCGGCCGCCTCGGCCCGACGACGCCGGGCCAGATCCCCTTCACCGCTGACCGCCGGCCCCCGGGTCAACGCCGCCGACCACAACTCGGCCAGTCCACTGGCCCGCCACACCGCCCAGAGCACCTCCTCGACGGTGGCCCCCGGCCGCGCGGCCGTCTCCCGGGCCACCGCCAGCAGCCCGGCCACCGTCTGCGCCGGCTCGGCCCAGCGCCGCTCGACCCCGGCCAACTCGGCCGGATCACGCAACGCCTCGACGATCAACTCCCCGGAGGGTCGACGGTCACCGGCGGCCAGGGCCAAGGCCCGCAGGCCCTGCCGCAACCGCCGCTCCGCCAGCGGATCGGCACCCCCCAACGGCGAGTGCAGCAGCGCGATCGCGGCCTCCTCGTCGAGCCGTTCCGGCTCCAACGCGCACCGCAGCAGCAGCAACAACGGGGCCACCGCCGGTTGCAGGTGCAGGGGCAGGTCCTCGCCGTGCACCACGGTCGGCACCCCGGCCGCGTGCAGGGCCCGGCGCAGGGTGGGCAACTGTCGGCCGGTGGACCGCACCAGAACCGCCATCCGCGCCCAGGGCAGCCCGCCGAGCAGGTGCGCCTCGCGCAGCGCATGCGCCAACCAGGCCGCCTCACTGGTGGCCGACCGGAAGGTACGGATCTCCACCCGGCCCGGCGGGGTACCCGGCACCGGCTGCATCCGGCGATGCGCCGCCGGACCCCGTAGCCGCCGGGCCAGTCGGGCGGAGGCGGCCAGCAGTCGCTGCCCGCTGCGGTAGTTGGTGGTCAGCAGCACCTGCCCGGCCGGGGCACCGGAGGCGGTCCGGAACCGGTGCGCGAACCTCGTCACCCCGGCCGGGTCGGCACCCCGGAAGGCGTACGTGGAGGAGTCCGGGTCGGCGAAGGCGACCAGTGGCAGGCCGCCTCCGGCCACCGTCTCCAGCAGGTCGAGCTGGGCGGGGTCGGTGTCGGCCAACTCATCGACATAGACGTACGCCAGGCGACGCCGCTCGGCGGCCAGCAACTCCGGGTCGTCCCGCAGCATTCCGGTGGCCGCCCGGACCAGCTCGGCCGGGTCGTACGCGACCGAGCCCCGGTTGGCCACGTCCCGCAGGGCCAGCACGGCGACATACTCGCGGAGGAACCGGGCGGCGGCCGGCCAGTCCGCCCGCCCCAGCTTCTCGCCGAGCCGGGCCAGCTCCACCGGGCCCACTCCCCGCTCGGCCGCGCGCATCAGCAGGTCACGCAGTTGGGCCGCGAAGGCCCGGGTACGCAGAGCCGGACGCAGATCCTCCGGCCAGCCGACCGGATCGTCGCCGGGCTCCTCCCCGACCACGTCCAGCAACTCCCGGATGATCAGATCCTGCTCCGGCCCGGTCAGCAACCGAGGCGAGGGCTCACCCCGCTCGGCCGCCGCCCGGCGCAACAACCCGAAGGCGTACGCCGGAAAGGTCCGCACCAGCGGCTCGCGCAGCACCCGCTGCCCGTCGGCGGCGATCCGCGCCTCGATGCGGTGCCGCAGATCGGCGGCACCCCGCCGGCTGAAGGTGAGCACCAGGATCCGCTCCGGATCCACCCCCTCGGCGACCCGACCGGCGACCGCCTCGACCAGGGTGCTGGTCTTCCCGGTGCCCGGCCCCCCGAGCACCAGCAGCGGCCCGTCGGTGTGCGCCACCACCTCCGCCTGCCCGGCATCCCGCACCCGCCCCGCCCCAGCAGCCACCACCCGCTCTTGTTCGGTAGGTGCCCCTCGCCCTGGGCTTTCGGGTGCCAGCCCTTCCGGGTCGGCGGGCGCTGACGGGTTCGAGTCGGCGACCGCCGGGGCCTGCGCCGGGGAGTGCCCGTGCGTCGGCCCGTCTCCCTCGGTCGGCCCGGCGGGCCGACGCACCAGCCGGTACGCCTGCATCCCGACATCCCATCACGGGCCTGCGACACCCCTAACCGCGCCACACCCTCCGAGAGCCCTCGCCCACGCCGCCCGCGAGAGTTGCCGATGCCGAACCCCGACAGCGGCCGCCACCCCCAGGACCGCAGACGCCTCGGGACGCCCGCCCACGCCCAACCTCGCCCCCGTCCCACCACCGCACAGGGCGCTCGTCGATCGCCCTGTCCGCTCAAGATCGCGCTCGATCCTGGATCAAGTGCTTATCAGCAGGCTCATAGCCACTCGATCCCGGATCGAGCGCGATCTTGCTCCGCAACTCTCGGCGAGCAGCAGCACTCGGGTGGGGTAGCACTAGGGGTGGGTCAGGTCAGGCGGGATTCGAGGGCGTCCAGGGCGGCGGGGATGGTGTCGACGAAGTGCAGCAGGTTGAGGCCGCCGGGTTTGAGGAAGCTCTGGGCGGTCAGGTCCCGCAGCCACCCCAGCAGTGGGCTGTAGAAGCCGTCCGTGTCGACCAGCACCATCGGCTTCTGGTGCAGGGCCAGGGTGGCCGTGGTCCAGACCTCGAAGAGCTCGTCGAGGGTGCCCAGCCCGCCCGGCAGGGTGAGGAAGGCGTCCGACTTCTCGATCATCACGATCTTCCGGCTGGCCATCGAGTCGGTGACCACCAACTCGTCGGAGTCCAGGTCGGCGACCTCCAGGTCGACCAGCGCCTGGGGGATCACCCCGATCGTCCGACCACCGGCCGACCGGGCGCCGTCGACGAGGGCGCCCATCATCCCCACGCAGCCGCCGCCGCTGACCAGGGTGTGCCCACGTCGGGCGATCTCCGCCCCGGTGGCGGTGGCCAGGTCCAGCCAGCGTTGGTCGAGGGTACGGGAGGAGGCACAGAAAACGCAGATGGCGGCCACTCGTTCAGTGCTCCGACCCGGTGGCGGCCGCGTGCTGGTCGGCGGCGGCACGCGCCACCGCTTCCTCGCGTACGGCCTCCTGCTCCGTGCTGAGCGCGGCCTCGGCCTCCACGATGTGCCGCACCGCCGCGGCCACATCGTCGGTGACACAGATCAGGTCGAGGTCGACCGGGCCGATCTTGCCCTCTGCGGCCATGGTGTCGCGCAGCCAGTCCAGCAGCCCCTGCCAGTACGCGGCGCCCATCAGCACCACCGGGAATCGGGTGACCTTGCCGGTCTGCACCAGGGTGAGGGCCTCGAACAGTTCGTCCAGGGTGCCGAAGCCGCCGGGCAGCACCACAAACGCCTGGGCGTACTTGACGAACATGGTCTTGCGGGCGAAGAAGTAGCGGAAGTCGATCGCCAGGTCTACCCACTCGTTGAGGCCCTGCTCGAAGGGCAGCTCGATACCGAGGCCCACGGAGCGTCCACCGGCCTCGCTGGCCCCCCGGTTTGCCGCCTCCATCACTCCCGGACCACCACCGGTGATCACCGCGTACCCGGCCCGGGCCAGTGCGGCGCCGAGCGCCTCCGCCATCTGGCACTCCGGGCTGTCCTGCTTGCTGCGGGCCGAGCCGAAGACGCTGACCGCCGGCGGCAGGTCGGCGAGCGTGTCGAAGCCCTCGACGAACTCGGAGAGGATGCGCAGCGCCCGCCAGGAGTCCCTGGTCCGCCAGTCGGCCCGGGCCCGCGAATCCAGCAGCCCCTGGTCGGCGGTGCTGTTGGGAATCGCCTGCCGGCGCATCGTCACGGCGCCGCGATGCCGCTCCCGTCCCGGGTCGCGCATGTTGCTCTGCTCCATGGGAGCAACCGTAGTGGAGCAGCGCCGCTGAACCCGGCAAACACTTCGTGATCTTGTGCAACCAAATCGCGTTGCCAGACGTCTTACTATTCACATACCGGGTATGCCCCCGGCGCGCGGCTTCCGGAGAGGAGACAACGCGTGATCATGAGCAACGAACGACTGCGACTCCGGCGACAGATGCAGCGGCGCATCCGCGACGTGGTGGCCGAGCGCCGCCGCGCCCGCCTGCTCGAAAAGGCTCCCGAGCCGGTCGCCGAGCCCACCGCCGATTCCCGACTCACCGTCGCCTGACGCAGACGGTCACCCGCCGTCTGCGTCAGGGCGCTCAGGTGGTGGCCAGCCAGCGACGCAGAGTCACCGCGCCCTCGCGGATCTTGCTGATCTCGACGTGCTCGTCCGGGTGGTGGGCCAGATTCGGGTCACCGGGACCGAAGTTGAGGGCCGGGATGCCCAGCGCCGCGAAGCGGGCCACGTCGGTCCAGCCCAGCTTGCCGATCGGAGCCGCACCCACCGCCGCCAGGAACTCCCGCGCGGGCGGGGCCTCCAGCCCCGGCAGGGCACCCTGGGCGCAGTCGGTCACCTGAAGCTCGTACCCGGCCAGCACCTCACGCAGGTGGGCCTCGGCCTCGGCCGGGGTACGGTCCGGAGCGAAGCGGTAGTTCACCTCGATCTCGCACCGGTCCGGCACCACATTGCCGGCCACCCCACCGTGGATCCGCACCGCGTTCATCCCCTCGCGGTACTCGCACCCGTCGATGGTCACCCGCCGGGCCTGGTACTCGGCGAGCCGGCGGAGCACCTCACCGGCGCCGTGTACCGCGTTCACCCCGTGCCAGGAGCGGGCCGAGTGGGCCCGGACCCCGGTGGTGACCACGGTGGCCCGCATGGTGCCCTGGCAACCGGCCTCCACCACCCCGTGGGTCGGCTCCAGCAGCAGGGCGAAATCGGCCGCCAGCCACTCCGGGTGCGCCTCGGCCACCAGGTGCAGCCCGTTGTACCGGGACTCGATCTCCTCCGCCTCGTAGAAGAAGTAGGTCACGTCGTACCGGGGCTCGGCCAGGGTCACCGCCAGGTGCAGGGCGAAGGCCACCCCGGACTTCATGTCCGAGGTACCGCAGCCGTACATCAGGTCCCCACGCGTGGTCGACGGGAAGTTGTTGTTCAGCGGGACGGTGTCCAGGTGCCCGGCCAACACCACCCGGGAGCTGCGCCCCAGGTCGGTACGGGCCATCACGGTGTTGCCGTGCCGGTAGGTGGCCAGGTGCGGCACCCCCCGCAGCACCTGCTCGACACAGTCGGCGATGGCCTTCTCGTTGAGGGACACGGACTCGATGTCGACCAGGGCACGGGTCAGCGCCACCGGATCGGCGAGGACCTCGGGGGTGAGCGGGTTCTCCATGGTCCGCACGGTACCGTCACAACTGGCGACGGGAGACGCGAGCCCGGCAGACCTGCGACCGAGCGCGGAAAAGTGAGCTTGCCGGTCCGCAGTCGCGAACAGCAGCCAGCACAGCAGGCAACGAGAGGTGAGTACGTGACGTCGACAGATTCCGCGTGGGGCATCGGCCTGTCCACCGTTACCGCCGATGACCAGGTGCTCGACACCTGGTACCCGACCGGCAAGCTGGGCCTGGGTGAGCTGCCGCTGGTGCCCGGCGAGGACGAGTCCGACGTACTGGACCTGCCGCCGGGTGCGCTCGGTGACCGAGCCCTGCCCGGTCTGCGTACCGTGCAGGTGGTCACCGTGATCGGCTCGCTGGCCGACCCGATCAAGGACACCGCCGACGCGTACCTGCGGCTGCACCTGCTCTCCCACCGCCTGGTGCAGCCCAACCAGCTCAACCTCGACGGCATCTTCGGCAAGCTGGCCAACGTGGCCTGGACCTCCGCCGGGCCCTGCCCTCCGGAGCGGGTCGACGAGCTGCGGGTGATCGAGCGGTCCGCCGGCCGCCACCTGGCCGTGTACGGGGTGGACAAGTTCCCCCGGATGACGGACTACGTGGTGCCTGCCGGGGTACGCATCGCCGACGCCGACCGGGTCCGCCTCGGCGCGCACCTGGCCTCCGGCACCACCGTCATGCACGAGGGCTTCGTCAACTTCAACGCCGGCACGCTGGGCACCTCGATGGTCGAGGGCCGGATCGTGCAGGGCGTGGTGGTCGGCGACGGTTCGGACATCGGCGGCGGGGCCTCCATCATGGGCACCCTCTCCGGTGGTGGCACCGACCGGGTGAGCATCGGCGAGCGCAGCCTGATCGGGGCGAACGCCGGGGTCGGCATCTCCCTGGGTGACGACTGCGTGGTCGAGGCCGGCTGCTACATCACCGCCGCCTCGAAGATCGCCCTGCCGGACGGCCGGGTGGTCAAGGCCCGCGAACTCTCCGGGGTCGACGGGTTGCGGTTCTGGCGCAACTCCGTCACCGGCGCCCTGGAGGCCCACCCGCGTTCCGGCCGGGGCATCGAACTCAACGCCGCCCTGCACGCCAACGACTGAGGTGTAAGGAGGGGCCCCTTCCTAACGCCTCGCGTATAGGAAGGGGCCCCTCTTAACGAACGCCTATCCGGTGGGCCCGGCGCTGTGGCGCCGGGCCCACCGCGCGGTTCACCGCAGGCGGTACGCCTGGATGATCCGCTGGGTCACCGTGCTGCCGGTGCTGTCCTGGGCGGTGGCCCGCAGGGACACGTGGTCGGCACCCCGGGGGTGCTTCACCATGGCCTGCCAGCTACTGCCGGTCTTGACCACCTTCGCCTTCTGCCAGGTCTTCCCACCGTTGTAGGAGACCTCGACGGTCAGCGAGGTGGTCCGCCCCTTCGGGGCATCCGCCTGACGCTGCACCTGGACCGGGATGACGAAGGCCCGGTTGGCCGGTGCGGAGTTGTGCGCGTCCAGCGGGGGCGCGAACCGGACCACACTGACCGGCAGTCGCGCGTACTTGTCACCCCGGACATGTCCGGACCGGAAGGTCCACACGGCGCCGACCTCGGTGCTCAGGTCGGTGAAGCTGCGCTTGGCCGAGGTCTCCAGCCGGTAGTTCGCCGTACCGGGTGGCACCTCGAACTGCCCCCAGCCGGCCTCCTTGCTCTCCCCGACCAGCTTGCCGTTGCGATACAGCGCGGTGTGCCCGGCATCGATCAGCGTGCCACCGACGTGACCCGCCGCATCGTTGTGCAACCCCAGCGCCAACCCGATCACGTCACCCTGGCGGGTCACGCCGTCATCCGGCCACCGCGGGGTCGAGAACGAGGGCCCGTAGGGTGCCGCGTTCCAGGTCTCCTGGTAGTGCCGACCGGCCCGGTACGCCGTCGGCTCCGACCAGAAGGCGGCCACCAGGTCCAGCCACGGCTGGTCCTCCACCGGAGTACCGAACGCCACCTCGCCGAACCAGCGGACCTTCTTGGTGTTGTAGTACTCGACCCGCTGACCCGGCACCGCGACCCTCGCCACGGCAGCCCAGCCGCCCAGGTCGGGCTCGAACACCGGGTAAACGGCCCGCTCGGCCAGCGCCCCGGAATAGCCACCCTGGAACCGATGGGTGACCTTGGCCAGGTCGCTGTAGCGGTAGTGCTTGGTCACCCCGTTGGGCAGCCGGCCCGGGAAGGACTCGCCCAGCCCGTAGAAGTAGGTGCTGTTGGCCGCCTCCCAGTCGGTGAACTGACTCGACACCGAACTGACGAAACGGTCCGCCGGCACCGGTCGGCCGAGCTGCCCGATGGCGATACCGTCGAAGTTTTCGCCGAGCGCACCGAAGCCGGCTGCGCCGAGGTCGCCGAGCAGGAAGGTCGCGTCGGCCACGGCCAGCGCCGATTTAGCCGAACGATCCGGCACGGTGAGTCGTACCGCGCCCGCCTTGCGCCCGTCGATGGTCACCGAGGTGTCCCGCTTCACCTCCAACTCCGGCCCGGCCAGCATCGTCACCTGTTCGTCCGCTTCGTCGAACAGGTAGCTGACGAGCCCGTACCGGCCCTTGGGCACCCGGAGCTCCGAGGTACCCGACGGGTCGTACGCGACGAACTCGTCGAAGTTCGCCAGCCCGAGCAGGAAGGTGAAGTGATCGCTTGCCACGGCACCGTCGCGACCCAGGTGCCGCAGGGTCACGTCGTAGCTCTCCACCTCCTTGTTGATCGCGAGCGGGGTGGTCACCACCGTGTCGCCGGAGCGGGCGAGCACCCGGCCGGTGTAGTGGCCGTCCGGGCTGTCGATGCTGGTGTCGGCCGTGACGGTGACCGAGGCCGTACCGCCGGCCGGCACCACGACCTGCTGGGTGCTGAGCGAGAACATGCCGTCCGGGGCCGACTGCCCGCCGGGGCCGGTGGCCTGCACGGTGAGGTCCAGGGTGATCGCCGTACCGCCGGTGTTTCGCCAGCTCAGCTCCCGGGTGACCGGCTCGTCGTCGTCGTGCGGCCAGATGGTACGACCGAGCGAGACGCTCGCCGGTTCGCTGACCACGTACTGGCTGATCGCCCGCGCCACGTCGACCCGGCCGGCTCCCTGCTGGTACGCGGTCAGGTCCGGGTGCGGCTGGGCCGAGGCCATGAGCAGGGCCTTGAGCTGTGCCGCGGTCGCGTCGCCCCGCTGCTGGGCCAGTAGGGCCGCCGCCCCGGCGACGTGCGGTGCGGACATCGAGGTGCCGGAGAGCGTGACGTAGTGCTCCCCGACCGGCTCGCCGAGTTCGGTGCCCGCGCCCCGGGCCGCGACGATGTCCACCCCGGGTGCGGTGATCTCCGGCTTCAGCCCGTCGTCACCGACGCGCGGGCCCTGGCTGGAGAAGTAGGCGAGTTCGTCGTCGCGGTCCACCGCGCCGACGGCCAGTGCGGCCTCCGCGCTGGCCGGGGAGCCCACGGTGCCGGCCCGGCCACTGTTACCGGCCGAGATCACGAAGAGGGCGCCGGTCTGCTCGGTCAGGGTGTTGACCGCCTCCTCCAGGGGGTCGATCTCGGGGGTGTCCGACCCACCCAGGCTGATGTTGATCACATCGGCCTGCTGGTCGACCGCCGCCCAGTGCATGCCGGCCAGGATGGCCGAATCCGTGCAGCCGTACTCCTCACAGACCTTGCCGGACAGCAGGGTGGCGTCCGGGGCCACGCCACGGTTACGGCCGCCGGAGGCCGCCCCGCTGCCGGCGATGGTCGCCGCCACATGGGTGCCGTGCCCCACGATGTCGCCCGGGTTCTCCTCCTCGCTGAAGTTCTGCGCCTCGGCGACCCGCCCGACCAGGTCGGGGTGGGCGGCGTCGACACCGGTGTCCAGCACCGCCACCCGGACCCCCTGGCCGGTGTAACCGGCCTGGTGGGCGGCGGGGGCACCGATCTGCGGCACGCTGTGCTCCAGGGTCAGCTGCCGCTTGCCGTCGAGCCAGATCCGCTCGACACCCCCCGCATTGTCGAGCCGAGCGGCCGGGCCACCGGCGAGACTCGTCCAGAGCGCGGTGATCTCCCGCTTGTCGGCGGTGGCCGCGACCCCGCCGATGGCGGCCAGGTCGCGGGTGACGGTCACCCCCTCGGGTGCCGCGCTGCGCCGGGCCGCCCCTTGCTGGTAAGTCATCAGCAGGGGCAGGTTGTCCCGCCGGGCGTCGTCGTAGCCGGCCGCGATCAGCCCGGTCACGTCGAACAGCCGCCGGTCGACCCGGCCCTCGCGAACCAACGGCAGGGCGTCCTGCGGGATCACCCAGAGGTGGTCCCGCTGACGCTGGGTGATGAAGCGGATGCCGGACCGACCCTCGGCCGGGCGTACGCTCGTCGCCCCGGCCTCGGTGACGGTCACCCGGTCACCGGTGATCAGGGTGACGGTCGACTGGCCGGGCACGGCCGGACGGGCGGTGACCTGGGGGGACTGCGGTGCGGCCGGCCCGGAGGGGGTGGCCGAGGCGGCGCCCGGCACGCCGAGCACCAGGACCATCCCCAGGCCGATGGCGGTCAGTTTGCTCCTTTGTTGCAACTGATCCTCCTTCTGTGAGCGTCTATCGATGTGAGTACATCGACACCACTAGAGTTGCATACTGAGTATGCAATGGGGAGTCAAGAATTCGACGAAGTTGAGTACTCAGGGTCTCCGGGAGGGTCACGATCAGCAGATGAGATCCATGAAGGAGCGGATGCTCGCCGGTGAGGCGTACCTCGCCGACGACCCGGAACTCATCGCCGAGCACCTGCACGCCCTACGGCTACTGGAACGGTTCAACTCCGCCCCCGCCGACCAGCGCGAAGCCCGCCTGGCCGTGCTCCGCGACCTGCTCGGAGACCTCGGCGACCAGACCTCGATCCGCCCACCGTTCCACTGCGACTACGGCTACAACATCCGGATCGGGCCGCGCAGCTTCGTCAACTTCCAGTCGGTCTTCCTGGACCCGGCACCGATCACCCTCGGGGCCGACGTGCAGGTGGGCCCGAACGTCCATCTGCTCACCCCGACCCATCCGGTCGAGCCGGAGCAGCGCCGGGCCAAGTGGGAGGCGGCCCAGCCGATCACCATCGGGGACAACGTGTGGCTGGGGGGCGGGGCGATCGTCCTGGCCGGAGTGACCATCGGTGAGAACACGGTCATCGGTGCCGGTGCCGTGGTGACCCGGGACCTGCCGGCGAACGTGGTGGCCGTCGGAAATCCCGCCCGGCCGATACGCCAGATCGGCTGACCGCCCGGGGCTCACCTCATTCCGGTGGTGGCTCGGCCAGGCGTACCACCAGGTCGGCCCGGTCGGCGGTGCCGGCCACCAGGGCGGCGTTGACCTCGTCGCTGCCCAGCGCCCAGTCCTGGGCCTGCTCCGGCGAGCGTCCGTACGCGACATGCCGAGCGATCAGTCGGCGGTGCCGCAACTCGGTGTCCAGATCGAGGAACCACGCCTCGTGCAGCAACGACCGCAGCTCGTCCCAGGGCGGCTGCGGCACCAGCAGGTAGTTGCCCTCGGTCACCACCAGCCGGACCTCCGGCGGCACCTCGATCGCCCCGGCTACCGGTTCCTCCAGCTCACGGCGAAACTCGGGCGCCCAGACGGAGGTCGGCTCCTTGCGTCTTAGCCGACGCAGCAGGGAGACGTACCCGTTGGCGTCGAAGGTGTCGATGGCACCCTTGCGCGAGGCCCGGCCCAGCCGGTCGAGCTCGGCCTGGGCCAGGTGGAAGCCGTCCATCGACACCAGCCGGGCCACCGGGCCGAGGGCCGCGACCACCTGAGCGGCCAGGGTGGACTTGCCGACGCCGGGGGCACCGGTGATGCCGAGCAGTTGCCGAGGACCGGCGTCGGCCAGCCTGCCGGCCCGCGCCACCAGATCCTCGACGGCCAACACCTCGGCGGGGGACATCAGGACAGGACCGGCCGGGTGATGTGGAACTGCGCCCGTACGGCGGCGTGCACCCCCTGGGGCTGGGGGTCGAAGTCCAGTTGCGCGGTGCCACCGGCGGACTCCCCGGTGTCGAAGGCCATCCGCATCATCTGGGGCTGCACGGTGCCACCCTCGTCGGCGAGTTCGATCAGGTCGGTGACCTGGGCACCGAGGGCCTCCGCGTACTCCCGGGCCCGTTGCATGGCGTCGGTGAGCGCGTCGTGGCGGGCCTGGCGGTAGGTCGGGCTGTCCGGGCGCAGCGACCACCAGGGGCCGGCCACCTCGACCTGATCCTGGTCGGCCAGGCGCAGCATCAGCTCACCGAGGGCGGTGAAGTCGGTGACCGTCACCGTGGTCACCACGGAACCGTGCCAGGCCACCACCCGCTCGCCGGAGCGTCGGGTCTCCGGCCGGACCCGCAGGTCACCGGTCTCCCGGCGGTCGATCGACGACTCGGCCGCGTCCAGCAGCACCCGGATCGCGGCGGCCCGCTCGGCCAGCCGGGTCAGCACGACCTCCCGGTCGCGGTCCCGGGCCAGGGCGGTGACCGCGAATCGGGCGATCTCCGGGTCGACCTCGCGGTAGGCCTCGCCGCGTACCGTCACCACCGGTCCGTCCACCATGACCTAACCCTAACGGCGGGGCGGGCCGCACGCCCACCGATGCTCAGGCGGAGGCGGGGCGGTGGGTCCGGTAGGTCACCACCTCGTCGTCCACCCGGCAGCCGCTGAGATGCCCACCGGCCGCACCCAGGGCACACAACCAGGCCACCTCCTCGGCGGGTACGCCCGCGACCGGAAACGACCGGTCCTGCTCGGCGTACGGCCGATCGGCCAAACTCCCACGGGCCGTTGCGGCCTCGGCGTACCGGGCGGTGAGCAGGTCGGGATCGTCCGCGCGCAGGGCCTCGGCCAGCTCGTCGAGATATCCCCGCACCCCGGCCAGCGCCGCCAGCACCTCGTCGCGGTTGCCGCGCAACATGTTCGTCGTCCGCTGCGGCGGGGTGCCGGCCACCCGGGTACCGTCCCGGAAACTACCCGCGGCCAGGGTGAGTACGGCGTCGCGCAGCGGGGACCGCTCGGCCGCCCCCGCCAACGCCCCGGCGAGCAGATGGGGCACGTGGGAGGCGAGGGCGACCACGGCGTCGTGCCGATCCGCCGCCATCGGCACCACCCGGGCGGCGAAGACCTCCGTGATCAGGGCCACCAGCCGACGGAACCCGGCAAGCCCCTCGGCGGCCGGGCAGAGCACCCAGGCCGCACCGGCGAACAGGTCCGGCACGGCGGCCGACAGACCGGCCCGGTCGCTGCCCGCCATCGGATGACCGGGTACGAACCGGTGCGTCAGCCCCTGCGCCGTGGCGAACGCGGCCACCTGCCCCTTGGTGCTGCCGACATCGGTGAGCAGGCAGTCCTCGCCGGTCGCCGCGACCACCTCAACCAGGGTCGCCGGCAGGGTGGGCAACGGCCCGCCGAGAAAGACCACCTCCCGGTCGGCCACCGCCTCGACCAACAGGTCAGCAGTGGGTACGCCGAGAGCCCGGGCCTGCCGGCGGGTCGCCTCGTCCGGATCCCAGCCGATCACGTCCAGCCCGGCGGCGTGCAGTCGCAGCAGCACCGAACCGCCGATCAGACCGGTGCCGAGCACGGCCACCCGGGGCCGCGCCTGTCTGCCGACCACCATCGCGTACCTCGGCGTCCCGGGTCAGACCTCGGCGAGACGGGCGGCCACCGCAGCGATCCGCTCGTCGGACTCCGTCAGAGCCGCCCGGACGTACCGGCGGGCACCCGGGCCGTAGAAGACACCGGCGGCGACCAGGATGCCCCGGCGGGCCAGCCAGTCGACCGTGTCCCAACAGTCCTCGTCCCGGGTCAGCCAGAGATAGAGCCCCGCCTCGGAGTGCTCCACCCGGAACCCGGCCTTCGTGAAGGCCGCCCACAGGATGTCGCGGCGGGCCCGGTAACGCTCCCGCTGCTCGTCGGCGTGCTGCTCGTCACCCAGGGCGGCCACCATCGCCGCCTGCACCGGCGCCGGCACGATCATGCCCGCGTGCTTGCGGACCTTCAGCAGCTCCGCCACCAGGGCCGGGTCACCCGCCACGAAGCCCGCCCGGTAGCCGGCGAGGTTGGACCGCTTGGACAGCGAGTGCACCGCCAGGACCGAGTCGTACGAGCCGCCGCAGACCTCCGGGGACAGCACCGACACCGGTTGCGCCGTCCACCCCAGGGGCAGGTAGCACTCGTCGCTGGCAACCACCGCGCCACGCTCCCGCGCCCAGTCGACCACCTTGCGCAGGTGGCCGGCGGGCAGCACCCGGCCGGTCGGGTTACTCGGCGAGTTCACCCAGACCAGGCCCACCCGGGAGGTCGGCCCGACCGCGGTCAGGGAATCCGCGCGTACCGTGGTGGCCCCCGCCAGCCGCGCCCCGTCCTCGTAGGTGGGGTAGGCGACCGAGGGCACCACCACGACGTCGCCCGGCCCCAGCCCCAGCAGGGTGGGCAACCAGGCCACCAGCTCCTTGGAGCCGACCGTGGGCAGCACACCGAGCCCGTCCACCCCGGCTCCGCAGGACCGGGCGACCCAGGCGGCGATCGCCTCCCGCAGCGCGACCGTGCCGGCCGTCAACGGGTAACCCGGAGCGTCGGCCGCGTCGGCCAGCGCCCGCTGGATCACCTCTGGTACCGGGTCGACCGGCGTACCCATGGACAGGTTGATCAACCCGTCCGGGTGCGCCGCGGCCAGCACGGCCGCGGCGTCCAGGGTGTCCCAGGTGAAGTCGGGAAGCCGTGACGAGACCGGCGCGGGCCGGCTCAGTGCCCCTCGCCGCGCGGCGGCTGCGCGGCGACGAAGGTGGCGTCCTTCTCCACCTTGCCGATCTTCGAGGCGCCCCCGGGGGAACCCAGGTCCTCGAAGAACTCGTAGTTGGCGCCGGTGTAGTCCTTCCACTGCTCCGGAACGTCGTCCTCGTAGAAGATCGCCTCTACCGGGCAGACAGGCTCACAGGCACCACAGTCGACGCACTCGTCGGGGTGGATGTAGAGCATCCGGTTGCCCTCGTAAATGCAGTCGACCGGGCATTCCTCGATGCATGCCTTGTCGAGCACATCCACGCACGGCTCGGCGATGATGTAGGTCACCGGTCTTCTCCTCCGCAAGACACGCCGCGATCACCCGCGACGCTAAGAGCCTAGTATCTCGTCGGGGAGGAGGTCGATCGTGCTCGGAGAGCAGGATTTAGGACACCGGATCGTGGTCCGGCGTGTCGTCGGCACCCGCGCCGGTCGTCCGGTTTACTCCGATGCGCTCGGTGAACTGGTCGAGGTGTCCGATTCCCACCTCACCCTCACCACCCGTACCGGACAGGTCCGGGTTCCGATCACCGAAGTGCACCGGGCCAAGCGGGTACCCCCGGCCCGACGTCCGGCCGCCGACGCCGTGATCGAACTAGAACTCGCCGCCGACGAGGCCTGGCCCGCACCGGTCCGCGTACGACTCGGTGACTGGCTGCTACGGGCCGCCGACGGCTGGACCGGCCGCGCCAACTCCGCCCTGCCGGTGGGCGACCCGGACCGCCCCTTGCCGGCCGCGCTGAACGAGGTAGAGCGCTGGTACGCCGCCCGGGGGCAGCCGCCGCTGGTCACCACTCCCCTGCCCCTGGCCGCCCCGGTCGGCGCCGAACTAGACCTACGCGGCTGGGGCAGCCGCCCGACCGTCCTGGTGCAGACCGTAGCCCTACCCCTCCTGACCACACCCCCCGAGACCGACCTGGACGCGATGCCACCTGAGGCCGGCCTGGGCGCGGCGTCGCGCGGGGCCGGCCTGGGCGCGGCGTCGTCGAAGCCGGGTGGGGCGGTGTCGGCGGCCGTGATCGAGCTTGCCGACGAGCCCTCCGAGCAGTGGCTGGCGGTGGCGGCCAGCCGCAAGGGCGGCCTACCGGAGGCCGGCCGGCACGTACTCACCGCCGTGGACCAGGTCCGCTTCGCCCACGCGTACGTCGACGGAGCCCTGGTGGCCGTCGGCCGAGGCACCGTGACCGGGCAGGGCCGCTGGCTGGGCCTCTCGTTGATCGAGGTACTATCCCCCGCCCGCGGCCAAGGCCACGCCACCGCCCTGACCCGAGCCCTGGGCCGCTGGGCCCAAGCCGCAGGCGCAACCCAAGCCTTCCTCCAGGTAGAGCAACACAACACCCCCGCAGTAACCCTCTACCGCAAACTAGGCTTCACCACCCACCACACCTACCGAACCCGCACCCCACCCACCCCCTAACCCCCCACCCCCTGATTCGCCCCGTTGATCATGAGGTTGGCGGCATCGTGGAGATCGACAACTGCCGCCAACCTCATGATCAAC
>NZ_JBEYUI010000041.1:0-31985 GCF_040643455.1 Micromonospora sp. NPDC047134 | reverse complement strand
CCCGACCCCGCGAAACGTTGGGCTGGGACACCCCAGCCCAACGCCTGGCCCAACTCATCACTACCTAACGATTGCACTCACCCCTTGACCCCGCCATCCTTCAAGCTGCCGCCAACCTCATGATCAACCCTCCCCGCAGGGTGGCGGGGAGAGGGAGGGGTGGTGGGGTCAGAGGCGGCGGGCCTCGATGATGCGGGTCAGGAACTGGCGGGTGCGGGGGTGCACCGGGTCGGCCAGCACCTGGCTGGGGGGACCGGATTCGATCACCCGTCCGGCGTCGAGGAAGCAGACCTGGTCGGCCACGTCCCGGGCGAAGCCCATCTCGTGGGTGGCCAGCACCATGGTCATCCCCTCGCCCTTGAGGTCGCGGATCATCGTCAGCACCTCGCCGACCAGCTCCGGATCCAGGGCCGAGGTGACCTCGTCGAGCAGCAGCAGCCGGGGGGAGTTGGCCAGCGCCCGGACGATCGCCACCCGCTGCTGCTGGCCGCCGGAGAGCCGATCCGGGTACGCGTCGGCCTTGGCCCCCAACCCCACCCGCTCCAGCAGCTCCCGGGCCCGGGCCTCCGCCTCGGCCCGCGCCCGGCGGTGCACCCGACGGGGCGCCAGGGTGATGTTGTCCAGCACACTCAGGTGCGGGAAGAGGTTGTACGACTGGAACACCATGCCGATGCGGCGGCGTACCTTGTCGGGGTCGACGCCGGGGGCGGTGATGTCCTCGCCGTCCAGCTCGATGGTCCCGTCGTGCAGGTCCTCCAGCAGGTTGATGCAGCGCAGCAGGGTCGACTTGCCTGAACCGGAGGACCCGATCAGGGCCACCACCTGGTGTTCGGCCACGGTCAGGTCGAGACCGTCGAGGACCACCTGGTCGCCGAAGACCTTGCGCAGTCCTCGGCACCGCAACACGTCCATGGTCAGCCTCCGGACTGGCGTCGGGCCGCCCGCAGCGTCACCCGGTCGGTGACGGCGATCAGCGGAATGGCCAGCAGGACGAAGAGCACCCCGGCCAGGATGTACGGGGTGTAGTTGAAGGTCTGCGCGGTCTCGATCTGCGCGGCCCGGACCGCGTCGATCGGCCCGGCCAGGGAGACCAGACCGACGTCCTTCTGCAACGCCACCACGTCGTTGAGCAGCGGCGGCGCCACCCGCCGGACGGCCTGGGGCAGCACCACGTGCCGCATGGTCTGCCGGTAGGTCAGCCCCAGGGACCGGGCCGCCGCCAACTGGCTGGGATGCACCGACTCGATGCCGGCGCGGAACACCTCGGCCAGGTAGCCGCTGTAGGTGAGCACCAGCGCCAACCCGCCCAGCACCAGCACCGACGGCATGCCCTGCAACCGCAGACCGGGTACGCCGAGGGTGAGCACGTAGAGCACGATGATCAGCGGCAGGCCCCGGAAGGCGTACGTGTAGCCGGTGGCCAGGGCCCGGATCGGGAAGAAGACCGGCCCCCGCAGGGTACGCAGGATCGCGATGATCAGCCCGAGCAGCAGCGCCCCGAGCGCGCAGCAGACCAGCAACCGCAGATTGAGCCAGAGGCCGGTCAGCACCGCCGGCAGGGCGTCGCGGGCGATCTGCGGATCCAGGAAGGAGGCGCGTACCCGCTCCCAGCCGGGTGCCCCGGTCACCGCGATCGCCAGCAGGGTGCCGATCGCCGCCGTGGAGGCGGCGGCGATCAGCACACTCAACGTGGTCTGCCGGCGGCGGTACTCCTCGCGGGCCCGCTGGGCAGGGGAGGGGACGTGACGGGTGGTGCTCACGTGAGCTCAGGGGCTCCCGCGACCTGGGCCAGCCAGCGCTGCTCCAACTCCTTCAACACCCCGTCGGCGGAGAGGGCCCCGACCGCGTTGCTGACACAACCGGTCAGCGGGGAGTCCTTGTCCAGCAGCAGCCCGAACGCCTCCGGGGTGCCCACCTGCGGCAACTGCCCGACGATCACCGCGTCCTCGATCTCGGCGGCGGTGATGTAGAAGGCGGTGGGCAGGTCGACGACCAGGCCGTCGAGCTGGCCGTTCTGCAGGGCCTTCTTGGCGTCGTCGTTGCTGTTGTAGACCTGCGGCTGCTGGGTCGGCTTCACCAGGTCGGTGATCGCCTGGTAGCTGGTCGTGCCGACCTGGGCGCCGAGCTTGGCGTCGCGCAGGTCCGCCAGGCTGGTCTTGCCGGCGATCTTGGAGGACTTCAGGGCGATGACGGTCTGCCGCACCAGGTAGTAGGGGGCGGAGAAGTCCACCGCCTTCTTGCGCTCGTCCGTGATCGAGAACTGGTTGATGTCGAAGTCGAAGGTCTTGGGGCCGGGGGCGATGGCCGAGTCGAACTTCACCCGGGTCCAGACGACCTCGTCGCGGGTGTAGCCGAGCTTCTCCGCCACCGCGTACGCCACCGCCGACTCGTAGCCCTCACCGTTGTCGGGCTTGTTGTCGACGAACCACGGCTGGTAGGCCGGCTCGTCGGTGGCGATGGTGAGCTTGCCGGGGGTCTGGGTGGGTAGGTTCTCCTTGGCGCACGCGTTGACGCCGGAGGCCGTGGGCTGGGGGGCGGGCTCGTTCTGCGGGGCGCAGGCGGCGACCGCGAAGAGGACCGCGCCGGCCGTGGCGAGGGTACGGATGCGTGGGGTGCTGACCATGGCCGACAGCGTACGACCACCCGCGGTAGCTGCCGTAGCGCTGTCCCACCACGGTGGTAAGGAATACAGGTCCCGCTCACCGGTCACCACCGGACCCGGTGCGTGCCGCCACCCAGGGCGACTGGGAGAATCCGGTTCCGTGAAGACGTTCGAGGAGTTGTTCGCCGAGCTGCAGGCCAAGGCCGCGGCCGGCACCCCCGGCTCGGGCACGGTCGCCGCGCTGGAGAAGGGGGTGCACTTCATCGGCAAGAAGGTGGTCGAGGAGGCCGCCGAGTCGTGGATGGCCGCCGAGCATGAGGGGCCGGAGCGCACCGCCGAGGAGATCTCCCAGCTGCTCTACCAGGTTCAGGTGTTGATGCTCGCCAGCGGGCTGGAGCTCAAGGACGTCTACCGACATCTCTGAGTGCCCGCCGTCGACCCTGGATCCGATCGAAGGAGCACTCCGTCATGCTGCGTGTCGCCGTACCCAACAAGGGCGCCCTGGCCTCCTCGGCCGCCGAGATGCTGCGCGAGGCGGGCTACCGCCAGCGCAGCGACCCCAAGGACCTGGTCTGCCGGGACGAGGCCAACGACATCGAATTCTTCTACCTGCGTCCCAAGGACATCGCCACCTACGTCGGCTCCGGTGATCTGGACGTCGGGATCACCGGCCGGGACCTGCTGATCGACTCCGGCGCACCCGCCGAGGAGGTCGTGGACCTGAGCTTCGGCCGGGCCACCTTCCGGTTCGCCGCCCGCCCGGACGACGTCGACGACGTACGGGAGCTGGGTGGGCACCGGATCGCCACCGCCTACCCGGGCCTGGTCGAGCGCTACCTGGCCGAGCTGGGGGTCAAGGCCGAGGTGATCCGCCTCGACGGGGCGGTGGAGAACGCCATCCGCCTGGGCGTGGCCGACGTGGTGGCCGACGTGGTGGAGACCGGGGCCACCCTGCGCCAGGCCGGCCTGGTGGTCTTCGGTGAGCCGCTGCTGCGCTCCTCGGCGGTGCTGGTCCGGCGGGCCGGGGCGACCGCGAACCCGCAGGCGGAGCAGTTGCTGCGCCGGCTGCACGGGGTGCTGGTGGCCCGCCGGTACGTGATGCTGGCCTACGACGTGCCGGCCGGTCTGCTGGACCGGGCCAGTTCCCTGACCCCGGGCATCGAGTCGCCGACGGTCTCCCCGCTGCACCGCGAGGGTTGGGTGGCGGTGCAGGCCATGGTGCTCCGCGACGACGTGCACCGGATCATGGACGAGCTCTACGAGCTGGGGGCCCGGGCGATCCTGGTCACCAACATCCACGCCTGCCGGTTGTGAGGCCGGCGTCGGTGCTGGTGTCGCCGCGTGTGGCGCCATCGGTCGGACCGTGGGCGGATGGCAGACTGAGGACATGAGTCAGCGGCGGGACCCAGCGCAGCCCAGTGCCGGCACGGCCGAGCCTCAGCCGGTGACCGGCGGTGAGTCGGTCCGGCTCCGACCCCGGCGCATCCGGGTGGTCTGCTGGGTGTCGGCGGTCGTGCTGGTGGTGGTGTTCTCGTTGATCGCCACCACCCTGACCGGCCCCACCGGCAACGGCTTCGGCACCTTCCAGCGCGGCGACCAGTTCGCCATGATCGGCCTAGGGGTGATCTTCGCCCTCGGCGCCCTGCTGTTCACCCGGCCCCGGGTCGAGGCGGACGCGCGCGGGGTGCGGGTGCGCAACATCATCGGCTCCTACGAGCTGCCCTGGGAGGTCGTGCGGGGGGTCCGGTTCGACCGGGGTGCCCCCTGGGCCGCCCTGGAGCTGTACGACGACGACCTGCTGCCGATGGTGGCCCTCCAGGCCGCCGACAAGCAGCTGGCGGTCGACGGGGTCCGGGCCCTGCGCCGGCTGCACCAGGCCCACCTGGCCACCCTGGCCCAGGGCGCCGCAGGCTCCTGATCCCCTGGTCCCGGGCCGCCGGCCGTGCCGAGTTGGGGCCCCGATGGGCATGGGTGTAGTGTGGTCAAGTCGACCAGGCTGTCTGCGTGAGCGGACGGCCGTGAAAGTGGGGCGCCTGCTCCCACCCGAGTCGCCGACTGCGGCGGCCGGGTCCGGTCACCGGTTCCGGGCACCTTCCGGCTCCGGATGCGCGATCCTGTGATCGTGCCGACCGGTCGAGCGGGCCCTGGCATGTGCCGGGGCCTTCTGCTTTCCGGGCCGGTTCCCGACGGGGACCGCTCGGGTCGGCTACCGATGAAGAACCGACTCGAGGAGGCCCCATCAGCGTCGAACCACGCGTGAACGAGCAGATCCGGGCACGTGAGGTCCGACTGGTCGGCCCCGAGGGTGAGCAGGTGGGCATCGTCCCGCTGGAGCGCGCCCTTCAGCTGGCCGCGGACGTCGATCTGGACCTGGTCGAGGTTGCGCCGATGGCGCGCCCGCCGGTGTGCAAGCTCATGGACTTCGGCAAGTTCAAGTACGAGAGCGCACTCAAGGCGCGCGAAGCGCGGCGTAACCAGCAGCAGACCGTCATCAAGGAGATGAAGCTCCGGCCGAAGATCGATCCGCACGACTACGAGACCAAGAAGGGTCACGTGGTGCGGTTCCTCAAGGCCGGCGACAAGGTCAAGGTGACGATCATGTTCCGCGGTCGCGAGCAGAGTCGCCCGGAGCTGGGTTACCGGCTTCTGCGTAGGCTCGAATCCGAGATCACGGAACTGGGATACGTCGAGTCCGCTCCTAAGCAGGACGGCCGAAACATGATCATGGTTCTCGCTCCGCACCGGGCCGTGAAGGCCTCCGCGGTCGCCGCCACGGCATCGCGTGGTGGAGCCCGGGAGCGGACCGCGGAGGAGCCCGCGGCGGCTGCCGAAACCGCTGCGGCCGGTGAGAGCGCAGCAGCCGGTGAGACCGGCGAGACCGCTGACACCAGCGGCCAGTAACAGGGGAGAAGACGTTCCACATGCCGAAGATGAAGAGCCACACGGGGACGGGTAAGCGGGTCCGGGTGACTGGCAAGGGCAAGCTCATGAAGGAGCAGGCCAACAAGCGCCACCTCCTGGAGAAGAAGCCCTCCACCCGTACCCGCCGGCTGACGGGCGTGGTCGAGGTGGCCAAGGCCGACGTCAAGCGCATCAAGAAGCTGCTCGGCCGCTGACGCGCGCCACCTGAGCCCAAGAAGGAGTTGAGATGGCACGCGTCAAGCGGGCTGTGAACGCCCAGAAGAAGCGCCGTACCCTGCTGGAGACCGCGAGTGGTTACCGCGGTCAGCGCTCCCGGCTGTACCGCAAGGCCAAGGAGCAGGTGCTGCACTCGATGCAGTACGCCTACCGGGACCGTCGCGACCGCAAGGGTGACTTCCGGCAGTTGTGGATCCAGCGGATCAACGCGGGTGCCCGCGCCAACGGGATGACCTACAACCGGCTGATCCAGGGCCTGCGCCTGGCCGGCATCGAGGTCGACCGCAAGATCCTGGCCGACATGGCCGTCAACGACGCCGCCGCCTTCGCGGCGATCGTCGAGTTGGCCCGTGCCGCGGTGCAGGCCGAGGGCATCGGCGGCGCGGCGGCCCAGGCCGCCTGATCCCCGCACGACACCGCGAGGCGTCCCTCGACCAGGGGGGCGCCTCGCGTGTGTGTGGTGAGAGGACACCATGCCCTTCACGCCGCGTACCCCCAGGGTGGTCGCCGCCCGCCGACTCCAGCGTCGCCGGGAACGCGAGGCCACCGGCCGTTTCCTGGCCGAGGGGCCCCAGGCGGTCCGCGAGGCCCTGGCCCGCCCCCGGACGGTGGTCGAGGTGTTCGGCACCCCGGCCGCCCTCGATCGGTACGCCGACCTGGCGGCGACCGCCGCCGGCGCCGACGTACCCGTCTCCGAGGTGACCGAGGAGGCCCTGGCGGCGTTGGCCGAGACCGTGGCCCCGCAGGGCCTGGTCGCCGTCTGCCAACACCTGGACGTGCCCCTGGAGACCGCCCTGTCCCGGGCCCCCCGGCTGGTGGCGGTGCTCGCCGGCATCCGGGACCCCGGTAACGCCGGGACGGTGTTGCGCACCGCCGACGCGGCCGGTGCCGCCGCGGTGGTCTTCGCCGGGGAGGCCGTCGACCCGTACAACGGCAAGTGTGTCCGGTCCTCGGCGGGCAGCCTGTTCCATGTCGACGTGGTGCGCGAACGCGACCCGGCGGCGGTGCTGGTAGCCGCCCGGGCGGCCGGTCTCACCGTGCTGGCCGCGACCGGCTACGGCGAGACGGATCTCGATGAGTTGGCCGACGCGGGCCGGCTGGCCGTACCCACCGCCTGGTTGTTCGGTTCCGAGGCGCACGGGCTGCCCGAGGAGCTGATCACCGCTGCGGACGCCCGGGTCCGGGTGCCGCTGCACGGGCGGGCCGAGAGCCTCAACCTGGCTGCGGCTGCCGCGGTCTGCCTGTACGCTTCGGCGAGAGCCCAGCGCTGAGATGAGATCACGCGCAGAGCACGAGGAGAGCGGCCCTGATGGTGGACACACCACGGCGTACGTTTAGCCAGCCCGCCGGTGTCGGCGGGCGGCGGGCCTGACTGCTCTCCGCACCACTCCCACCGGCGGGCTGCGGCGCAGCCGCGCGTCCGTAGACTCGCTTCGCCGCCCCTGAGGGCCGGCACCGCCGTGAGGAGTGCCCGTACGCCATGACCTACCGCAACGATCCGTACGACCCGAAGCAGGTGGCCCTGCTCGACCCGGCCGCCCTGGCCGAGGCCGTGACCGAGGCCGAGAAGGCGTTCGCCGCCGCCGGTGACCCCGACGCCCTGGCCGCCGTACGTCCGGCGCACCTGGGCGACCGGTCCCCGGTCTCGCTGGCCCGCCGGGAGATCGGGGCCCTGCCGCCGGCCGCAAAGGCCGACGCCGGCAAGCGGGTCAACGAGGCCCGCCGCAGCATCGAGCAGGCCTACGCCGCCCGATCCGAGGTGCTCGACCGCGAGCAGGCGCAGCGGGTCCTGGTCGCCGAGCGGGTCGATGTGACCCTGCCCTACGACCGGCGCCCGCGCGGCTCCCGGCACCCGGTCAGTGTGCTGATGGAACAGATCAGCGACCTGTTCATCGGGATGGGCTACGAGGTGGCCGAGGGGCCCGAGGTCGAGCTGGAGTGGACCAACTTCGACGCCCTCAACATCCCGGTCGACCACCCGGCCCGGGGCCTGATGGACACCTTCCACATCGCACCCGAGCAGTCCGGGCTGGTGCTGCGTACCCACACCTCGCCGGTGCAGGCGCGCACCATGCTCACCCGCAAGCCGCCGATCTACGTGGTGGTACCCGGTCGGGTCTACCGCACCGACGAGCTGGACGCCACCCACTCCCCGGTCTTCCACCAGGTCGAGGGCCTGGTGGTGGACAAGGGCATCACCATGGCCCACCTGCGCGGCACCCTGGACCACTTCGCCCGGGCCATGTTCGGCGAGGGCGCCAAGACCCGGTTCCGGCCGCACTACTTCCCGTTCACCGAGCCGTCGGCGGAGTTCGACGTGTGGTTCCCGGAGCACCGCAAGGGCCCCCAGTGGGTCGAGTGGGGCGGCTGCGGCATGGTCAACCCCCGGGTGCTGCGGGCCTGCGGCATCGACCCGGAGGTCTACTCCGGGTTCGCCTTCGGCATGGGCATCGACCGCACCGTGATGTTCCGACACGGGGTGGGGGACATGCGGGACATGGTCGAGGGCGATGTCCGGTTCACCCGGGCGTTCGGCCACGGGGCGTAGTGCGGGCGCGCGAGTTACGGAGACGGTGGTAACGAGTCATGCGAGTTTCTGTCAGTTGGTTGCGGGAGTACGTAGACCTGCCGGACCTGTCCGCCGCCGAGCTGGAGCGGGCCCTGGTCGACCTCGGTATCGAGGTGGAGTCCATCGTGGACCTGTCCACCACGGTCACCGGGCAGTTGGTGGTCGGCCAGGTCCTCGACATCGAGGAGTTGACCGGCTTCAAGAAGCCGATCCGGTTCTGCCGGGTCGACGTGGGTGCCGCCAACGGCACCGGCGAACCGCAGGAGATCGTCTGCGGGGCGCGCAACTTCGCCCCGGGTGACCGGGTCGTGGTGATCCTGCCCGGCGGAGTGCTGCCGGGCGGCTTCGCCATCGGTGCCCGCAAGACCTACGGGCGCAACTCCCACGGCATGATCTGCTCCGCCAAGGAACTGGGCCTGGGCGACGACCACTCCGGCATCCTGGTGCTGCCCGAACACGTCGTCGCCGCCCCCGGCGACGACGCCCGCCCGGTGGTCGGGCTGGACGACATCGTCGTCGAGGTGGAGATCACCCCGGACCGGGGCTACCAGATGTCCCTGCGCGGGCTGGCCCGCGAACTGGCCCACGCCCTGGGTCTGGACTACTCCGACCGGGGTCGCATCCCCGCGACCCCGGGCACCTCCGCCCCCGCCTACCCGGTCGAGGTACGCGACCCGGTGGGCTGTGACCGGTTCGCGGCCCGGATGGTGCGCGGGGTCGACCCGACGGCACAGACCCCGGAGTGGATGCAGCGGCGGCTCACGGTCGCCGGCATCCGGACCATCTCCCTGCCGGTGGACATCACCAACTACGTGATGCTGGAACTCGGGCAGCCGATGCATGCCTTCGACGCCGACCGGCTGGCCGGGCCCCTGGTGGTGCGCCGGGCGGTGGCGGGGGAGAAGCTGACCACCCTGGACGGGGTGACCCGGGCCCTGGCCCCCGAAGACATGGTCATCTGCGACGCCGGCCTGCCCAACCCGCTCGGCGGCGACGGCGACGGGGTGCCGATCTCGCTGGCCGCCGTGATGGGGGGCGAGACCAGCGAGGTGCTGCCCAGCACGGTCAACGTGCTGTTCGAGGCCGCGCACTGGGATCCGGCGATGGTGGGGCGTACCGCCCGTCGGCACAAGCTGTTCAGCGAGGCCGCGAAGCGGTGGGAGCGGGGGGTCGACCCGGCCCTGCCGCTGGTCGCCCTGGACCGGGCGGTCGCCCTGCTCACCGGGTACGCCGGCGGCACCGCCGGGGACGAGGTGCTGGACATCAACCACGTGACCCCCCGGACCCCGGTGACGCTGCCGGTCGACCTGCCCAGCCGGCGGGTCGGGGTGGCGTACCCACCGGCGCGGGTGGTCGCCCTGCTGGAGCAGATCGGCTGCACGGTGGCCCGGGGCACCGACCGGCTGACCGAGGACCCCGGCGAGGTGGGGGTCACCGCCGGGGACATCGACGTCCTCAGTGTCACCCCGCCGACCTGGCGGCCCGACCTGACCGACCCGGCCGACCTGGTCGAGGAGGTGGTCCGCCTGGACGGGTACGACAACGTGCCGTCCCTGCTGCCCACCGCCCCGCCCGGACGGGGGCTGACCTGGCAGCAGCGCCGCAACCGGGCGGTGTCCCGGGCGCTGGCCGAACGCGGCTACGTCGAGGTGCTGGCGCACCCCTTCGTCGCCACCGACCTGGCCGACCAGTTCGCCCTGCCCGCCGAGGACCCCCGCCGCCAGGCCGTACGGGTGGCCAATCCGCTCTCCGACGAGGAGCCGCTGCTGCGGACCACGCTGCTCGGCCCGCTGCTCGGCATCGTCCGGCGCAACCTCGGCCGGGGCCTGCGGGATCTGGCCCTCTACGAGATCGGGGTGGTGTTCCAGCCCCGCCCCGGCGCCGGCAGCCCGCCGGCCATGGGGGTGGACCGGCGACCCACGGACGCCGAGTTCGCCGCCGCCGACGCGGTCGTGCCGCACCAGCCCCGGCATGTCGCCGTCGTGCTGACCGGCGACATCGAGCCGGCCGGCTGGTGGGGGGCCGGGCGACCGGCCTCCTGGGCGGACGCCGTCCAGGCAGGCCGGGAGGTCCTCGCGGCCGCCGGCATCCCGGCCGACCGGATCGAGGTACGGGCCACCGAGTACGCCCCCTGGCACCCCGGCCGCTGCGCGCAGCTGCTGGTGGACGGGGTGGTCGTCGGTCACGCCGGTGAGCTGCACCCGGCGGTGCTGGCCAACCTGGAACTGCCCCGGCGGACCAGTGCCATGGAGCTGGACCTGGACGCCCTGCCGGCGGCCCCGGTGCTGCCCGCGCCCGGAGTCTCCGGCTTCCCCCCGGCCCTGATCGACGTGGCCCTGGTGGTCGAGGAGACCGTGCCCGCCCAACAGGTCCAGCAGGCCCTCACCGAGGGAGCGGGTGAGCTGCTGGAGTCGGTGCGCCTGTTCGACGTGTACGCCTCGGAGCAGTTGGGGGTCGGCCGCAAGTCGCTGGCCTACAAGCTGACCTTCCGGGCCCCGGACCGCACCCTGACCGTCGAGGAGGCCGTGGCCGCCCGCGACGCCGCGGTGGCCCGGGCCACCGAACGCGTCGGCGCCACCCTCCGCGGCGCCTGAGGTGTAAGGAAGGGCCCCTTCTTAACGCCTCGTGTATAGGAAGGGGCCCTGGTTAACAGTCGTCGGGCGGCAACTGCCCGAGCTGCTGCAGGCGGGGCAGGTCCCGGACGGTCATCCGGCGGTAGTCGGTGTCGACCAGCCCTTCGGTGCGCAGCTCCCGCAGGATCTTCTGCACCGAGGTCTCCGAGGCGCCGCAGATGGACGCCAGCTCCGGCTGGGTGAGGCGTACGTCGATGACGACCCCCTCCGGGGTCTGGCGGCCGTGGGTACGGCACAAGTCGGCGATCACCCGGGCCACCCTGATCTTTACCGGGTAGGAGGAGAAATCGATCCGTCGGCGGTTCGACCAGCGCAACCGGTCGGAGACCATGGCGGCGAGTTCTAGGGCGGCGTCCGGATTGGCCCGGAGGAAGGCGCGGAACCGCTCCGAGGTGATCACGCTGTAGCGGGCCGTGCCGCAGGTGGTGACGGTCGCCGAGCGGGGCCGCCCGTTGAGGGCCGACATCTCGCCGACCAGGTCACCGCCGACCCGCAGGGACAGCAGGGCGGTGCGGCCGTCCGGCAGGGCGGCGGTGACCTTGGTCAGACCCTCCTCGATCAGCACCAGGTGGGACTGTTGCTGTCCTTCGTGGATCAGAATCTGACCGGCCGGTACCTCACGGCGTACCCCGAGCCCCAGCAGGGCTTCCCGTACGGACGGGCCCAGCCGTTGCAGGAAGGTGCCGTGGGGCCACTGGGAGTTCGGGTCTGGTTCGCTACGCATCCAGGCTCCTACTCTGCTCAGAAGACGACGGCGCTCGCAGCGTAGCCGGATGGTGGCACTACGCCATACCCGGCGGGACATCGTCATCCCCAGCAGATAGACCAGCAACAGGCCGAAAGTCAGGTGCGGGGCCAGATCCAGCTCCAGCAGTACGTCGATCGGGATGTTCCACATCAGACGAGTGCATCGTGGATCGGGCGACGTAATGCCCGCACGGTACGGGATGACTACTGACGGACATTTCTGTGGATGCCGTACTTCTACGGGGTTTTCGCGGGCCGGCCCCGGTTGTATGTCGCTGATACCCGCCCCTCGCGGGCCGGGTGGGAGGGGGGACGACATGCAACATCCGCAGCGGCGGCTGTTGATCTGTGTGGACATGGAGCGCTACAGCCAGCGCGGCAACCTTCAGCAGTACGACGCCCAACTGGACTTCCATCGGCTGCTGCGGGAGGCGGCCGACGAGGTGGGCATGGATCGGGCCGGTTGGACGACCCAGCAGTCTGGAGACGGTGAACTGGCCGTCCTGCCGACCGAACTGCCCGAGGCACGGGTGATCGGCCGGTTCCTGCCGGAACTGAACCGCCGACTGCGGCGGTACAACGCGGACCGACTTCCGGTGGCCCGCATCCGGCTGCGGGTGGCGGTGCACCAGGGCATGGTGCACCTGGACGGGGCGAACGGGTTTCCGGGCCAGGCGGTCGTCACGGTCAGCCGGCTCTGCGACGCCGCCCCGGTACGGCGGGCCCTGGCCGCCTTCCCCGAGGCTGCGATCGCCCTGGTGGTCTCTCCCGACATCTACCGGGACGTGGTGACCCAGTACCCGGAGGAGCTTCGACCCGGTCGGTTCCGGCGGATCGAGGTGGTTAACGCGGAGAAGGGGTTCCACGAGCCGGGTTGGCTCTGTGTCCTCGGCGAGGACGTCACCTCCTGGCAGGACGAGCCGCCGTCCCCGGAGACAACTCTGCCGCACCCGGGAACAACTCAGCCACCCTTGCCGACAGCTCCACCCGGCCCGCAGACATCTGCCTCGGACCCGGAGACGAACCAGCCGGATCCGGCGGCGGCAGCCCGACCCGAACCCCCGTCGCCGACTGGCGGTATTCGTACCGGGAACATCCGGGTCGAGGGCCAGAATGCCGTGGGACCGGGCGCGATCGCGATCGGCTCGGTCGGTCGTGACGTCGTCCTGCCCCCGGAGGCGGGCCGATGACCGACGAGCCGGTGACCGGTTCCGGCCCGGGCCCCAGCGACCCGACAAACCAGGAGCCCGAGACGGACCGGAAGGCCGAGACGGACCGGAAGGCCGAGACGGACCGGAAGGCCGAGACGGACCGGAAGGCCGAGACGGACCGGAAGGCCCAGCCGGATCAGGAGAGGGAGACGGAGAGCGACCAGGTCGAGGAGGAGGACGACCGGGAGGATTCCCTCGACTCCGGTGAGGTGCTGCGTCGGCTAGCCGGTCTCTTCGGTGCCGCCCCGATCGATGCCGGCGACATGTACGTGCGGGGGCAGAACGCCACCGGCCACGGGGCCCTGGCCATCGGTACGGTCAATGTCACCGCGGCCACCGAGTCGGTGGACGGGCGCCGGGTCTGGTCCGAGACCCTCAGTGAGACGACCGTGCAGGACCTGGTGCGGGGGTACGCGCCGGCCGGCAGCGACCAGCAACTCGACCATCACCTCAAGCAGCGTCACCTGGTGTGCCTGTCCGGGCCGCCCGGCAGCGGAAGACTCACCTCCGCGCTGGTCGCCTCGGTGAGGCGGCACGGGATCGACGGGGTGAACATCCTCGGGGTCGAGGAGCTGACGGACGTGTTCCGGACGAAGCTGGGCCGGCGTGCGGGCAGCGGCTACGTGCTGCGGCTGTCCGAGGAGGCCGTGGGGGAGTTGGACGGCTACACCCTGATGGGGCTGGCCGAGCGGGCCGCGGCCGGGGGGATGACCCTGTTGCTGGTGGGCGACTTCTCCCGGCGGGTACAGGATCTCGCCGGGCATGTCGTGGAGCATCGACCGGCACCCGCGGCCGAGGTGTTCCGGGCCCGCCTGCGGCGGGACCTGGCCGGGCGGTGCGTCGGCTTCTGCGCGCAGGACTGTGCCGGCGAGTGTGTGGACCAGTACGTCGACGAGGAATGCAGCCGACATCCGCTGCTGTCGGCGTACCTGGCCGGTGGTCCCCGGCCCCGCGAGGTGCTTCCCCTGGTGACGGCCCTGGCGCGGACGGTGCCGCGCGGCAGGTCCCTGACCGAAAGGCTGGCCCAACTGCTGCCCCGGCAGCTTCGGGAGCGGGCCGCGCAGATCCTCGACGTGTCGGCCGACGCCGGTGCCTCCGTGGGCTGGTCCGCCGAGCAGGTACGGGCCTTCCGGCTGTCCTGTGTGGTCTTCGCCGGGCTGCCCACGGTGGAGATCCGGCTGGCGGCCGACCGGCTGGTGCCGGGCCCGCACGGGGCCCAGACCGCGGTACGGCTGCGCGGCATCACCCTGGACGAGGTGCTCGGGCCGACGCTGCGGGCCGCCATGGCGATACCGAACGAGGACTGGGCGACCGGGGGTATCCGGATGCAGTTCGCCCCCGGCACCGAGCAACTGCGTACCGCCGTGCTGGACATGGCCTGGACCGACTGGTGGCTGCCCCGGGTGCTGCTGGACTGGCTGGCGGAGCTGGTGCGGGCCGACGAGCCGGAGGTACGGCAGGCGGCGGCCGCGGCCATCGGCTGGTCGGCCGGTCGGGAGGTGCAGACGGTCCTGGAGGTGGTGCGGAACCTGGCGGGGGAGCGGCGCGCGGGGGTACGGCAGGCGGCCGCGATCATCCTGGTCGCGATCGCGATGCAACCCCGGCTGCGGCAGCGGGTCGGTGTCGAGTTGGACCGCTGGGCCGCCGGCCCGGCGGCCCATCTGCGCGACACGGTGGCCCGCGCCCACGAGCTGGGGCTGGCCCGGTTGTGGCCGGAGGCGGCCCTGGGGCAGCTTCGACTGGTAGCCGCCGGGAGGATGCAACGCCGGCACAACTCCGTGGTACGCGGCTTGGTCGAGGTCTACCAGGGCGGGAACGGGGCAGCCCTGGTGAGGGCCCTGGCCCAGTGGGCCGTCTCGACCGACCCGGCCGACCGGGAGGTACGGCTGCACGCCGCGCGGGCGTTGCGGATCCTGGCCGAACGGTGGGCCAGACCACCCCGGGAACACTGGCCGGAACTGCTGGATCTGGCCCGTACCGGGATCATCTCCGTCGACGACCTGGCGACCCTGTGGGCGACGGCGCTGAGCATGCCCGAGACGGCGTACCGGTCCTGGCGGACCCTCGGGTTCTGGCTGGGTCGGGCGGACGGTCAGCCCGAGGTGGCCGCCCACCTGCTGGCGTTGCTGCGGCTGGTGCTGGCCGGTCGGCCTCCGCTGGCCCGTCGGCTGCACCACCAGCTACGGCATGTCTGGCGCTCGGTGCTGCCCGGGTGCGCCCTGCTCAACGACGTCGAAACCCTGATTGCTGAGGATGCCTGATGACCACTGGACCCGCCGGGACCCCCCAGGTGCGACACGGTGTGCCGACGCAGCGACGCCGCTGGTGGCACGCGATTTTTCCGCCGACTGTCGTACCCGCGCCACCGCCTGCCGTGGCGCCGGTCCGGGTCACCTTCCGGCAGGACGTACCGCAGCCCCTGCTGGTGCCGGCGAAGGGTGACGCCTTCGACTTCAACCTGCATGTGGTCTACCTGTGGACCGCGACCGGCATGACCTTCGACGCCTTGGCGCTGCGGGCCCAGGCGCTGCTGCCCTGGGCCTGCGGGATCGTTCGGGAGCGTGCCGTGGACCTGGCCCGGGAGCACGAGCCGCACCGGGCTCATGCCCTGGAACGGGCCCTCAACGACCTGCTGGTTCACCAGCGGTGGCCGCAGGAGGGGAACCTGCCGCACTTCACGGTGCGGATCCGGGTCAGCCCGGACGAGCGGGTGCGGGAACGGTTGCGTCCGTACTGGGAGCAGCGGATCGCGTTGGAGTGCGAACACGAACTGGAGAAGATCCGCACCTGGCAGGCCGACGATCTGACCCGCCGGTGGGCGGCGGTGTTGCAGAACCTTCAGGACGACCCGGTGACCGCGTACGCCGCGCGGCTGACCGGTCAGCAGTTCGCCGAGGTCTTCCACCACTACATCGCCGAACGCCGGGACATCGTCCCCGGGTTGGTGGAGCTGCTGCGGGAGGCGGTCAAGGGCCACGGCGACCTCGGGCTGGGGCCCTCGGAGTACACCCAGGCCTGGGATGTCGCCCTGCGGACCTACGAGCGGCAGCACGGGTTGGCGCGACAGCCGAGGTGAGGTCGAGGGCGGTCCGATCCGCCGCCGGTACGGTGTGGAGTTCGCCGATCGGGGGCGGATCGGCCGAATGGTCAGGACGCTTGGATTATTTGGTTACCCACGAGTCACCTCCGAGGGGTTAGCCTGCTGTGATCCCGATGACCCTTGGGATCACACCCGCCACCCCCACGGGAGCCCCCCCATGTCCGATGAGCCCTCTGCCTCGGTCGACGTCTGCATAGTCGGTGGTTGCGGCCGGGTGGGCCTGCCACTGGGCATCGCCTTCGCCGCCCGCGGGCTCTCCGTCGTGTTGTACGACATCAACGCCGAGGCCGTCGCCACGGTCAACTCGGCTACCCTGCCCTTCGCCGAGGCCGGGGCGGCCGAGCCCCTCGCGGAGGCGGTGGCCACCGGCCGGCTGCGGGCCACCACCGACCCGGCCGCGGTCGGCACCTCCGAGCACCTGGTGGTGGTGGTCGGCACCCCGGTCGACGAGCACCTCAACCCGGACCTGGGGGCTGTGCCGCGGGCCTTGGAACGCTGCGCGGAGCATCTGCGCGACGGGCAGTTGGTGGTGCTGCGCAGCACCGTCTATCCCGGGGTGACCGCGTTGACCGAGAAGTTGCTGGTCGGCCGGGGAGTGCAGGCGGATGTCGCCTTCTGCCCGGAGCGCATCGCCGAGGGGCACGCGATGACGGAGCTGTTCACCCTCCCGCAGATCGTGGCCGCGCGTACCCCGCAGGCCTCGGCCCGGGCGGAGCAGCTGTTCCGGCACCTGACCGACCGGATCGTCACGCTGACCCCGGAGGAGGCGGAGCTGGCGAAGCTGTTCACCAACACCTGGCGGTACATCAAGTTCGCCACCGCCAACCAGTTCTGGATGATGGCCAACGACTTCGGGCTGGACTTCGCCCGGATCCGGCACGCCGTGGCGTACGAGTACCCCCGCGCCGCCGACCTGCCGATGCCCGGGTTCGCGGCCGGGCCGTGCCTGTTCAAGGACACCATGCAGTTGGCCGCCTTCAACCGGAACAACTTCGTGCTCGGCCACTCCGCGATGCTGATCAACGAGGGGCTGCCGTTGTACCTGGTCTCCCGGCTGGAGGACCGGTTCGACCTGGCCAACTCGACCGTGGGCATCCTCGGCATGGCCTTCAAGGGCGGCAGCGACGACCCCCGGGAGAGCCTGGCGTACAAGCTGCGCAAGATCCTGGCGTTGAAGACCCGGGAGACCCTCTGCACCGACCCGTACGTCGTCGACGGGCGCTTCCTCGACCTGGAGGAGGTGCTGCGGCGGGCCGACCTGCTGGTCATCGCCGCCCCGCACGAGCAGTACGCCCGCCTGGACACCGACAAACCGGTGATCGACATGTGGGGTCTGACCGGGCAGGGGGTGCGGGTGTGATCCCCCGGGTCTCGGTGATCGTGCCGGTCTACAACGAGGGCGCGGCGATCGTGCGCTGCCTGGAGCGGATGCTGCGGGAGATGCTGCTGCCGGCCGAGGTGCTCATCGTGCACGACATGCCGGAGGACACCACCGTCCCGTACGTCGAGCAGGCCGCCCGGACGGACCCCCGGGTGCGGGCGGTGCTCAACACCTACGGGCGGGGACCGGCCAACGCCATCCGGTTCGGCATCGACGTGGCGCGGGCCCCGGTCGTGGTGGTGACCATGGCCGACGGCTGTGACGATCCCCGGCAGATCGACGAGCTGGCCCGGCTGGTGGACCGGGGGGTGGTGGTGGCCGCGGCCTCCCGGTACATGCCCGGCGGTCAGCAGGTGGGCGGGCCCCGGCTGAAGCGGATGATGTCCCGCTGGGCGGGGCGCAGCCTCTACACCCTGGCGCGGGTGGGCACCCGGGACGCCACCAACAGCTTCAAGGCGTACGACACCGCCTTCGTCCGGGAGGTCGGCATCGAGTCGCGGACCGGTTTCGAGATCGGGTTGGAGTTGACCGCCAAGGCGACCCGGCTGCGGCTGCCGGTGGCCGAGATCCCGACCATCTGGCTGGACCGGCCCCTCGGGGAGTCCCACTTCGACCTGGGCCGGTTCCTCCCCGGGTACCTGCGCTGGTATCTGTTCGCCTACGGTCGACGGCTGAGCCGGGAGAAGTTGGCCGCCCGGACCCGACCGGCGGCGGTGCAGACCGTCGAGTCCACCGAGTACGAGAAGACCGCATAGGAGCGCACGTGGCTAAGGTCCTGGTAACTGGTTCGGCCGGCTTCATCGGCGGCTATCTGGTCGCGGAGCTGTTGGACCGGGGCCACGAGGTCGTCGGGGTGGACAACTTCTCCAAGTACGGCCCGGTCAGTCACAGCTACGACACCCATCCCCGGTTCCGGTTCGTCGAGGGCGACGCCCGCGACACCGACCTGCTGACCGAGCTGCTGGACGGCTGCGACCATCTGGTGGCCGGGGCGGCGATGATCGGCGGGATCTCCTACTTCCACGCGTACGCCTATGACCTGCTCGCCACCAACGAGCGGATCATGGCCGCGACCTGCGACGCGGCGCTGCGGGCCCACCGGGACGGCAGCCTACGCAAGGTCACCTACCTCTCCTCCTCGATGGTGTACGAGTCGACCGAGCACTGGCCCAGCCGGGAGGGGGACGAGCGGCGCATCCCGCCACCCCTGTCGTCGTACGGGTTCCAGAAGCTGGCGGTGGAGTACTACGCCCGGGCCGCCTGGGAGCAGTACCGGTTGCCGTACACGATCGTGCGGCCCTTCAACTGCGTCGGGGTGGGGGAGGGTCGGGCCCTGGGGCAGGCCGAGGTGCTCTCCGGCAACGTGAAGCTGGCCATGTCCCACGTGGTCCCCGACCTGGTGCAGAAGATCGTCAAGGGGCAGGATCCGCTGCACATCCTCGGTGAGGGCGACCAGGTGCGGCACTACACCTACGGCGGTGACCTGGCCCGGGGCATCGCGCTGGCGATCGAGCACCCGGCGGCCCACAACGAGGACTTCAACCTCTCCACCGCCCGGTCGACCACGGTGCTGGAGTTGGCCGAGCTTATCTGGCACAAGATCAAGGGCCCGGAGGTGCCGTTCCGGTACGTCAGCGACGAACCCTTCCGCTACGACGTCCGCAAGCGGGTGCCGGACACCGCTAAGGCCGCCGAGGTGCTGGGCTTCACCGCGACCACCTCCCTCGACGAGATGCTCGACGAGGTCATCCCCTGGGTCACCCAGGCGGTGGCCGAGGGCCGCCTGTAGAGGCAAGGAAGGGCCCCCTGTTAACGCCTCCGGTAGAGCAGGGGTCCCTTCTTAACAATAAAGCATTCTCATGCGGCCCCCTGCATGAACTTGCAGTGACGAGTCCGCGCTGCTAGCCTCCCTGCATAGTCATACGGAGGTAGGCATGGGAATCCGGGTCGCGGTCGCCGGTGCTAGTGGCTACGCGGGTGGTGAGTTACTCCGCCTGCTCGCCGGTCATCCCGAGTTCGACCTGGTCACCGCCACCGCGCACAGCCAGGCGGGGCAGCCCGTCGACAGCGTGCACCCGCAACTGGTCGGGCTGAATCAGACCTTCGCGGAGACCGTACCGGAGACCCTCGCCGAGGCCGACCTGGTCTTCCTGGCGCTGCCGCACGGCCAGTCCGCCGCCCTGGCCGCCCAGTTGCCCCCCGAGGTCCGGGTGGTGGACCTGGGAGCGGACCACCGCCTCACCGACGGCGTGGCCTGGGCCCGCTACTACGGCGGCCCGCACGCCGGTGCCTGGACCTACGGCCTGCCGGAGCTGCCCGGGCAGGCCGAGCGGATCGCCGCCGCCACCCGGGTCGCCAACACCGGCTGCTACGCCGCCACGATCACCCTGGCGCTGGCGCCGCTGATCGCCGCCGGTGTCGCCGAGCCCGCCGACGTGGTGGTCGTCGCGGCCTCCGGCACCTCCGGGGCCGGTCGGGCCGCCAAGACCCACCTGCTGGCCAGCGAGGTGATGGGCGACCTGTCGCCCTACAAGGTCGGCGCCCACCAGCACGTACCGGAGATCAAGCAGGCCACCGGGGCGACCGGCCTGTCCTTCACCCCGGTGCTGGCCCCGATGCCGCGCGGCATCCTGGCCACCGTGACCGCCCGGCCGACCGGCTCGGCCGACCCCCGGGCGGTGCTGGCCCAGGCGTACGCGGACAGCCCCTTCGTCCACCTGCTGCCCGAGGGCCGCTGGCCGCACACCGCGGCCACCCTGGGCAGCAACTCCTGCCACCTGCAAGCCACGGTCGACCTCGACTCCGGTCGGTTGATCGTGGTAGCCGCCCTGGACAACCTCGGCAAGGGCGCCGCAGGCCAGGCGGTACAGAACGCCAACCTGATGTTCGGCCTGCCCGAGACCACGGGCCTGTCCCCGCTGGGGGTAACGCCATGACCGTCACCACACCTGCGGGGTTCCGGGCGGCCGGGGTGGCCGCCGGCCTCAAGAGCAGCGGCGCAGCGGACGTCGCCGTGGTCGTCAACGACGGCCCGGACACCGGGGTCGCCGGAGTCTTCACCAGCAACCGGGTCAAGGCCGCACCGGTGGCATGGAGCGAGCAGGTGCTGCACGGCGGGCTGGTCCGGGCGGTGGTGCTCAACTCGGGCGGGGCCAACGCCTGCACCGGCCCGGCCGGCTTCCAGGACACCCACGCCACCGCCGAACACGCCGCCGCCGCGCTGACCGCGCTGCACCCGGACCAGCCGTTCGGGGCGGGTGAGGTGGCGATCTGCTCGACCGGTCTGATCGGCGAGCGGCTGCCGATGGACAAGCTCCTGCCGGGGGTGGGGGCCGCCATCGGGGCCCTGAGCGCCGAGGGCGGGCAGGCCGCCGCCGAGGCGATCATGACCACGGACACCCGACCGAAGACCACGGTGATCTCCGGTGCCGGCTGGACCGTCGGCGGCATGGCCAAGGGCGCCGGCATGCTGGCCCCGGCGATGGCCACCATGCTCTGCGTGCTGACCACGGACGCGGTCGCCGACCCGCAGACCCTGGACGCCGCCTTGCGCGCCGCCACCCGGGTCACCTTCGACCGGATCGACTCCGACGGCTGCATGTCCACCAACGACACCGTCCTGCTGCTGGCCAGCGGCGCCTCCGGGGTCACGCCGAGCGCTGCGGAGTTGACCGCGGCGGTCACCGCGGCCTGCCACGACCTGGCCCAGCAGTTGATCGCCGACGCCGAGGGCGCCACCAAGCAGATCGCCATCGAGGTGGTCGGCGCGGCCGACGAGGACGACGCGGTCGAGGTGGGCCGGTCGGTGGCCCGCAACAACCTGGTGAAGACCGCCCTGTTCGGCAACGACCCGAACTGGGGTCGGATCCTGGCCGCCGTGGGCACCACCGCCGCCGAGTTCGAGCCGGACGCGGTCGACGTGGCCGTCAACGGCATCTGGGTGTGCCGGGGCGGGGCCGCCGCCGAGGACCGGTCGAAGGTCGACCTGACCGGCCGGGACGTCACCATCCGCATCGACCTGCACGCCGGTGCCACCGAGGCGACGGTGTGGACCAACGACCTGTCCCACGCCTACGTGCACGAGAACTCGGCCTACTCGACATGAACCTGAACTCGGACCTGACCCGCGCCCAGGCCAAGGCGGCCACCCTGATCGAGGCGCTGCCCTGGCTGGAGCGCTTCTCCGGCGCGACCGTGGTCGTCAAGTACGGCGGCAACGCCATGATCGACCCGGAGTTGCAGCGGGCCTTCGCCGCCGACATGGTCTTCCTGCGCTATGCCGGTCTCAAGCCGGTGGTGGTGCACGGTGGCGGCCCGCAGATCTCGGCGATGCTCGGGCGGCTGGGCATCGACAGCGAGTTCCGGGGCGGCCTGCGGGTGACCACCCCGGAGGCGATGGACGTGGTCCGGATGGTGCTGGTCGGCCAGGTCGGGCGGGAACTGGTCGGTCTGATCAACTCCCACGGTCCGCTGGCCGTCGGGCTCTCCGGTGAGGACGCCGGGTTGTTCACCGCGGTACGCCGCCCCGCCTACGTCGACGGGCAACCGGTCGACGTAGGGCAGGTCGGCGATGTCGAGTCGGTGAACATCTCCGCGGTGGCCGACCTGATCGCGGCCGGCCGGATTCCGGTGATCTCCACCGTGGCGCCGGACGTCGACGGGGTGCTGCACAACCTCAACGCCGACACCGCCGCCGCCGCCCTGGCGATCGCCCTGCGGGCCCGCAAGCTGGTCATGCTCACCGACGTCCCCGGCCTCTACGCCGACTGGCCGGACACCTCCAGCCTGATCAGCGAGATCACCACCGAGGAGCTGGCGAAGCTGCTGCCGTCGCTGGAGTCCGGCATGGTGCCCAAGATGGAAGCCTGCCTGCGCGCGGTCTCCGAGGGAGTGCCGGCCGCGCACGTGGTCGACGGCCGGGTAGCCCACTCCACCCTGCTGGAGGTCTTCACCTCGGAAGGCTTCGGAACCATGGTCGTGAACGCCCACAGCGAGCTCGCGGCCCCCTCGACCAAGGAAGGCTCGGTGCCGTCATGACCGCCCTCGCCGACCGGTGGCGCCAGTCCATGATGGACAACTACGGCACCCCACCCCTGGCCCTCGTCTCCGGCTCCGGCGCCGTCGTGGTCGACGACACCGGCCGGGAGTACGTCGACCTGCTCGGCGGCATCGCCGTGAACTCCCTGGGACACGCCCACCCGGCCGTGGTGGCCGCCGTGTCCAAGCAGGTGGCCACCCTGGGGCACGTGTCGAACCTGTTCATCTCCGAGCCGCCGGTGGCCCTGGCCGAGCTGCTGCTGGCCCTGGCCGGTCGGCCCGGCCGGGTCTTCTTCGCCAACTCCGGGGCGGAGGCCAACGAGGCGGCGTTCAAGCTGTCCCGGCGCACCGGCCGCACCCATGTGGTGGCCACCGTGGGCGGCTTCCACGGCCGCACCATGGGCGCCCTGGCCCTGACCGGCCAGCCCGCCAAGGCCGACCCCTTCCGCCCCCTGCCCGGCGAGGTCACCCACGTCCCGTACGGGGATGTGGGTGCCCTGGAGACGGCCGTCACCGAGGCCACCGCCATGGTGATCCTGGAGCCCATCCAGGGCGAGAACGGGGTGGTCGTGCCACCGGCCGGCTACCTGCGCGCCGCCCGGCGGATCACCGCCCGGTGCGGCGCCCTGCTGGTGCTCGACGAGGTGCAGACCGGGATCGGGCGTACCGGACACTGGTTCGCCCACCAGGCCGAGGGGGTGGAACCGGACGTGGTGACCCTGGCCAAGGGGCTCGGGGGTGGGCTGCCCATCGGCGCCACCCTGGCCTTCGGCCGGGCTGCCGACCTGCTGTCCCCCGGCTCGCACGGCACCACCTTCGGGGGTAACCCGGTGAGCTGCGCCGCCGCCCTGGCGGTGATCTCCACCATCGCCCAGGAAGGGCTGCTGGACCACGTCAAGCGGGTAGGGGAACGGCTGCGCCGGGGGATCGAGGCCCTCGGGCACCCCCTGATCGGTGGGGTCCGGGGCGCCGGGCTGCTGCTCGGGGTGACCCTGGCCGCCCCGGTGGCACCCGCCGCGGCCGAGGCCCTGCGGACGGCCGGATTCCTGGTCAACCCGGTGCAGCCGGACGTGCTCCGGCTGGCCCCGCCGCTGATCCTCACCGCCGAGCAGGCCGACGCCTTCCTGGCCGCCCTGCCCACCGCCCTGACCACCGCCGCGGCCGTGGCGCCGGGCGCGACCGACCAGCACCCACGCGGCCCGCTCGCCGTACCGCCCGCTTCGGCCGACCACCCCGGCGCGGATCACACCCCGACGGAGGCCCCCGCATGACCCGGCACTTCCTGCGCGACGACGACCTCACCCCGGCCGAGCAGTCCGCCGTGCTGGATCTGGCGGCCCGGATGAAGGCCGACCGCTTCGCGCACACCCCGCTGGCCGGGCCCCGGGCGGTGGCCGTGCTGTTCGACAAGCAGAGCCTGCGTACCCGGATCTCCTTCGACGTCGGCATCGCCGAACTCGGCGGCCACCCCCTCGTGGTGGACACCCAGGTCACGCACTTCGGTCGGGGTGAGGCCCTGAGCGACGCCGGTCGGGTGCTGTCCCGGTACGTGGCCGCGATCGTGCTGCGTACCCACGGCGACGACCGGATCGCCGAGGTGGCCACCGGCGCCTCCGTACCGGTGATCAACGCTTTGACGGACGGCTTCCACCCCTGCCAACTGCTGGCCGACCTGCTCACCGTGCGGGAGCGGTGCGGCGGCACCGCCGGGCGGACCCTGACCTACCTCGGCGACGCGGCCAACAACATGGCCCACTCCTACCTGCTGGCCGGGGTGACCGCCGGGATGCACGTCCGGGTCGCCGGCCCGGCCGACTTCCAGCCCGCTGGCGAGGTGGTGGCCCGGGCCCGGGAGATCGCCGCCGACACCGGCGGATCGGCGCAGGTGTTCACCGACCCGGTGGCCGCCGTCCGGGACGCCGACGTGATCGCCACCGACACCTGGACCTCGATGGGGCAGGAGAGCGACGGACTGGACCGGATCACCCCGTTCCTGCCGTACCAGGTCAACAAGACCCTGCTGGCCCACGCGGCGCCGGAGGCGATCGTGCTGCACTGCCTGCCGGCGCACCGGGGCGAGGAGATCACCGACGAGGTGCTCGACGGCCCGCAGAGCGCGGTGTTCGACCAGGCGGAGAATCGCCTGCACGCCCAGAAGGCGCTGCTGACCTTCCTGCTGGCAGGGTAAGGCCCTATGACCGCACCCCTGACCCGTGCCGCCCGCCATGCCCGAATCGTCGAACTGATCCGGGACCGGGCGATCCGCTCGCAGACCGAACTCGCCGAACTGCTCGGCGACGAGGGCGTCCAGGTCACCCAGGCCACCCTGTCGCGGGACCTGAAGGAACTCGGCGCCGTCACCGCCCGCGGCGGCGACGGTCGGGCCGTGTACGTGATCCCGGAGGACGGGCACCGCCCGTTGCGCGGCGCGGAGGCGGCCCCGGCCCGGCTGGTACGGCTGCTGCACGAACTGCTCAACGAGGTCGACTCCAGCGGCAACATCGCCGTGCTGCGGACCCCACCGGGGGCCGCCCACTACCTGGCCAGCGCGTTGGACCGGGCTGGCCTGCCGGAGGTCGTCGGCACCATCGCCGGCGACGACACCATCCTCGTCGTGGCCCGGGAGAGCGACGGCGGAGCCGCGCTCGGCGAACGGCTCGCCGGCTGGGCCCGCCGCGACGAGAACGTCGACGGGAGTGGCACACCATGAATGCTCGGTACGCCCGGTTGATTGAGGTGCGATCGTGACCACCAGAATGGGCGGGGTGGACGACAAGACCCTGACCGAGAACAGCGCCGCAGCCAACCGTACGAGCCTGTGGGGTGGCCGGTTCGCCGGTGGCCCCTCGGAGGCCCTAGCCCGGCTGTCGGTGAGCGTCCAGTTCGACTGGCGACTGGCCCCGTACGACATCGCCGGGTCCCGGGCCCACGCCCGGGTGCTGGCCAGCGCGGGCCTGCTCGACCCGGACGAACTGGGCCGCATCCTCGCCGCCCTGGACGACCTGGAGGCCGCCTGCGCCTCCGGCGCCTTCCGGCCGACGGTCGACGACGAGGACGTGCACACCGCGCTGGAACGCGGTCTGCTGGAGCGTCTCGGCAGCCTCGGCGGCAAGCTGCGCGCCGGGCGGTCCCGCAACGACCAGGTCGCCACCGACCTGCGGCTCTACCTGCGTGACCATGCCCGGGGGGTGGCCGCCCGGCTGGTCGAGCTGGCCGAGGCGCTGGTCGAGCAGGCCGAGCGGCACATCGATACGGCCGCGCCGGGCATGACCCACCTCCAGCACGCCCAGCCGGTCACCTTCGGCCACTGGCTGCTGGCCCACGTCCAGCCGCTGCTGCGGGACCTGGAACGGCTGCGCGACTGGGACCACCGGGCCGCGGTCAGCCCGCTCGGTGCCGGGGCGCTCGCCGGTTCGGGCCTGCCGCTGGACCCGGTGGCGGTCTCCAAGGAACTGGGCTTCCGCACGTCCTTCGCCAACTCGATGGACGCGGTCGCCGACCGGGACTTCGTCGCCGAGTTCCTCTTCATCACCGCGATGATCGGCGTGCACCTGTCCCGCCTCGGCGAGGAGGTGGTGCTCTGGACCTCGCAGGAGTTCGGCTGGGTGGAGCTGGACGACGCCTTCGCCACCGGCTCCTCGATCATGCCGCAGAAGAAGAACGCGGACATCGCCGAGCTGGCCCGGGGCAAGTCCGGCCGCCTGGTCGGCGGGCTGGTCGCCGTGCTGACCATGCTCAAGGGCCTGCCGATGACCTACGACCGGGACATGCAGGAGGACAAGGAGCCGGCCTTCGACGCGGTCGACACCCTGGAACTGCTGCTGCCGGCCCTCGCCGGGATGATCTCCACCATGACGGTACGGGTCGATCGCCTGGTCGCCGCCGCGCCGGTGGGCTTCTCGCTGGCCACCGAGGTGGCCGACTGGCTGGTCCGCAAGGGTGTGCCGTTCCGCGACGCCCACGAGATCACCGGCAAGCTGGTGGCCCTCTGCGCCGCCCGGGACTGCGCCCTGGATGAGGTCTCCGACGCCGACCTGGCCGCCGTCAGCGAGCACCTGGACCCGTCCGTACGCGATGTGCTGTCGGTCCGCTCGGCCCTGGCCGCCCGGATCACTCCCGGCTCCACCGGCCCCGGCCCGGTGGCCGACCAACTGGCTGCCGCCGCGGACCACCTGGCCACCTGGCGGGAGTGGTCGGCGGAGACCGTCGTCCCCCGCTGACCGGAGCCCTCGCTCCTGCGTGCGGTGCCGGCAACTTCGGGGAAGATGCTGCCTCCAGGTCCAATGGAGACCGCATCTTCCCCGAACTTGCTGCCGACGTGTAGACGGTTTGTGGGGTCAGCGGTCTGAGCCGGTCGTGGGCGATTCAGGTGGCGGTCTGGGCTGGCGGGGTGCGGGCGGTCAGGCGGTCGTGGCGTTGCTTGGCGGCCTGGGCGCTGCCCAGGCCGAGCCCCTGGCCGATCGTCTGCCAGGTCAGACCCCGGCTGCGGGCCAGTTGGAACAGGCCCGCCTCCATGATGTCGATCTCCGCTCGCAGGTGCGGGAAGAGGGTCAGCGCGGCGAGCAGATCCGCCTCGTCCACCGGCTCCTCGCCCGGTTCCGGCTCGGCCGCCCCGGCGGCCAGCGCCAGGAGCACGGCGATCGCCTCGTAGGGGTCGGCGGCGTACGGGTTGGTGTGCCGCCGTCGCTGCCGTTCGGTGGTGGCGTGCCGTTCGGTGAGTCGTTGCAGCGCGGCGTAGCTGCGGTGCGCTCGATCCTCGGGCTCGGTGCTGGAGTCGGTCATGCACCGACTCCAGCACTTCAACGAAGTGTTGTCAACATTTCGTTGAAAATGACCGGTCCGACTGCCTGCGCGTCACCCGGCCGGATCAGCTGGTGCCCCGGACGGCCTCGATGACGCTCTCGGCGACCTCGCCGGGCTGGGAGACAGACAGGGCGTGGGAGCCGCCGGCGACCTCCCGCTGGCCGCGTGGGTTGGCTCGTTCGGCCATGAATCGGTGTGCGGCGACCGGGATGTTCATGTCGGCGTCGCTGAAGACGAACCAGTTGGGCAGTGACCGCCAGGCGGGGTCGCCGACGAGACCGTCGTTGAGGGCCTGTTCGGTGACCGGCCGTTGGGTTCGGGCCATGAGGGAGGCTTGGTCGGCGGAGACGTCGGCGGCGAACTGTCCGTGGTAGGCGTTCTGGGCGATGGCCACTTCGTTGCCGCCGGAGGACACCGGGTACTGCACCAGGTTGCCGGGCAGGGTGCTGCCGGGGAACTGCCCGGACAGTGACAGGGCGCTCTCGCCGGTGTCCGGGGCCAGGGCGTTGACGTACACCAGGGCCCGCACGGTCGGATTGTCGGCCGCTGCCTGCGTGATCACCATTCCGCCGTACGAGTGGCCGACGAGCACGACCGGGCCGCCGACCCAGCGCATCACGTCCCCCAGGTACGCGGCGTCCCCGGCGAGGCTGCGCAGCGGGTTGGCCAGGGCCACCGTGTTGTACCCGGCCCCCAGCCGCTCGATCACACCGTTCCAGCTAGCCGACTCGGCGAACGCGCCGTGCACGAAGATGATGGTGGGCTGCTGATCGGACATGCGCACGCTCCCTCACTCCGGGACCCTGTTCACCCTCCGCGGTGACGGTACGCCCGAATACCCGCCAGGTGAGGGTGAAACGCGGGCTGAATAGGGAGCTTTCGCCGAGGGCGATGCGAGAACCTTCCGGGCCGTTTCAGTAACTTTTGGGCACGGCGTAAGGGGATCGGCCGCTTCCTGACCCCTTACGACCAGGAAAATCTGTCGCGTACCCTGACCGCATTCTCGTCGATCTTCGAGTACGATCCCTCTCCACATTGGACATCGGCGTCTGCCGTCTCCTGGTGGCCTCGGGTGTCCAAGGGACATATCGACAGCATGGAGGTTTGGTGAATAGAAGGAATTGGTTGGCGCTGGGTGCCGGTGCGGTTACCGCAGCGGCGATCGTCGACCCGGCTCGGGCGGCAGCGGCGCCCTCGGCTCCGGCGGCTCCGTCCTCGGCGCTCCTAGCGGGCATGCTGCCCGGCTTCAGCAGCCGATACGCCACCGTCAACGGTGTCCGGCTGCACTACGTCATCGGCGGCCGGGGCAAGCCGCTGTTCCTGCTGCACGGCTGGCCGCAGACCTGGTGGGAGTACCACAAGGTGATGCCGGCTCTGGCCACACGCTACCGGGTCATCGCGGTGGACCTGCGCGGCGCGGGTAACTCCGCGAAGCCGCAGGGTGGCTACGACAAGAAGACCATGGCCGCCGACATCGCCGCCCTCGCCGCCCACCTGGGATACGACAAGGTGAACGTGGCCGGGCACGACATGGGCGCCATGGTGGCCTTCAGCCTGGCGGCGAACTCGCCGCAGGTGGTCGACAAGATCGCTCTGCTGGACGTCGCGCACCCCGACCCGAGCTACTACGAGTTCCGGGCACTGCCCGTTCCGGGCATGCCGTTCCACCCCTGGTGGTTCGCGTTCAACCAGGTCGCTCAGTTGCCCGAGCAGCTGCTCGTCGGCCGGGCCCACTACCTGGTCAACTGGATGTTCGACAACCTGCTGGTCAACCAGGCGGCGATCAGCACCTTCGACCGGGCTGTCTACGCTGCGGCCTACAACAACGCGGACGCGATCCGGGGTGGCAACGGCTGGTACCAGGCGCTCCCCCAGGACATCCAGGACGGTGCCGCGTACGCTCCGCTGACCGTGCCCGTCCTGGGCGTCGCGCACGACATGTTCTACCCCAGCTTCGCCGACTCGCTGTCCTCGCGGACGACGGATCTGACGCTGGTGCAGATCGACAACACCGGTCACTACTTCGTTGACGAGCAGCCGGCCGTCCTCGTCCAGCACCTTCAGGCGTTCTTCGGCTGATCGGCAGTATGGCGACCTGGCCGAGTATCGTGGCCCGGTGTCGACGCCGTCGACGATCGGGCGGAAGCCGGCCAGGTCCCCTGCAACTTCGGGGAAGATGCTGTCTCCCGATCCAACGAGACTGCATCTTCCCCGACGTTGCTGCCGAGGCGTCGTTGCGGACCTGGGAAGCTGCGGCCGGATCAGCTGGTGCTCCGGACGGCCTCGATGACGCTCTCGGCGACCTCGCCGGGCTGGGAGACAGACAGGGCGTGGGAGCCGCCGGCGACCTCCCGCTGTCCGCGTGGGTTGGCTCGTTCGGCCATGAATCGGTGTGCGGCGACCGGGATGTTCATGTCGGCGTCGCTGAAGACGAACCAGTTGGGCAGTGACCGCCAGGCGGGGTCGCCGACGAGACCGTCGTTGAGGGCCTGTTCGGTGACCGGCCGTTGGGTTCGGGCCATGAGGGAGGCTTGGTCGGCGGAGACGTCGGCGGCGAACTGTCCGTGGTAGGCGTTCTGGGCGATGGCCACTTCGTTGCCGCCGGAGGACACCGGGTACTGCACCAGGTTGCCGGGCAGGGTGCTGCCGGGGAACTGCCCGGACAGTGACAGGGCGCTCTCGCCGGTGTCCGGGGCCAGGGCGTTGACGTACACCAGGGCCCGCACGGTCGGATTGTCGGCCGCTGCCTGCGTGATCACCATTCCGCCGTACGAGTGGCCGACGAGCACGACCGGGCCGCCGACCCAGCGCATCACGTCCCCCAGGTACGCGGCGTCCCCGGCGAGGCTGCGCAGCGGGTTGGCCAGGGCCACCGTGTTGTACCCGGCCCCCAGCCGCTCGATCACACCGTTCCAGCTAGCCGACTCGGCGAACGCGCCGTGCACGAAGATGATGGTGGGCTGCTGATCGGACATGCGCACGCTCCCTCACTCCGGGACCCTGTTCACCTCCCGGGGCACCGGTGCCCGCGATTACCCGCCAGGTGACAGTGAAACCCCTGGTCACCCGCTGTGGTTCCGTGCTGTCGGCAGTCTGACTACCGTGGTCGGCTCAGCCGACGTCCCTGGCCGGGCTGAATGGGGGGCGGTGCGACCACCCGGACTACGCAACCGCCACCCGGCAACCCGCCACGACGTCCACATCGCCACCGCCGCCACCAGCACAAAACCGAAAGGCAGCACGAAGAAGACGAAGACCTCGAACAACCCGAGACCACGTCGCGCAGGTTAAAGATCAAGTTAGCGTGAGTCGTTCGGGTGGTGCGGGCGTTTGAGTGCCAGCTCTGTTTGAAGCATGCGGAAGGCGTACTCGAGTCGGAAAGGCGACAGGAGTGCATCTGCTAGGGCCGACCTCCGCGGTGATGGTGGCAGGTTGGAACCACCCGAGTCGGATTGCCTTCGAGGTGACACCTCAGGGCAGCCGGTCGACCGCCAGCAGGATCACGGTGCCTTCGAGGATGCATAGCGGGCCGTGTTGGGCCTGGCAACGTGCCCGGCGGCGATTGACGCTCGTGGTCGCCGCGCCCTTTGTGCCGTGGTCGCCGGTCACAGCTCATGTGCCGCGATTGCTGAATGGCGTATATCTTGACGCGGAGTTGCTGCCGAAAATCATCAATGAGCGGCCCAGGTTCAACACCGTCAACCTGGCAGGGTTCGCATCTCCTCCGTTCAGTCAAATCTGCATAACTGAATGTACCGATTTGATGATCCAATCTAGTGCTCTTGGCGTGACTTGGCCACAGTGATAGGAGAATCCGGCGGATTATCGGAGGAGAAGCATGGAAAGACCTAGTCGAACAGCAATTGCACTTACGATTGTTGGCCTACTTGCCAGCATAATCCTTGTGGGCGCGCCGGCTCGTGCGGCCACCGTTCCCAACATGTATCGCTGCTCGAATTGGACTTACCAGTGCTGGCAAACCAATCCGCCTCACGTCGCCTCGATCATCAATAGGTGCTACTGGTACGACGAATACATCGTCGACGCGGCTTGGGCGTCAACCACCTGCGACAAGTACACGCCGCGGTGAGTTGGGCTTCGACAGTAAAAAGCATTAGTGGTGATTGCGGGTTCCGACCTCGCCGCTCTGCTAGTCGGTAGATGGGCGTCCGAGAATTGGCTGAGCTTATGTGCAGCGAAGGGCACAAAGCCTAACCTTTGATCGATCGACAGGAAGCGGGCTCCTGGTAGATCAGCGGTCGTCCAGGCCGCCGTTTCCAGGAGCTCGCTGTGTCAAAGCTGCCGGGTTTTGGGCGTGCCGAGCGGACCAGGAAGCAGAAACCCGAAGGAAATTTGTCTCTCTGACGTAGGTTCGCTCGAAAGACATCAAGGGCCTGCCTGGCACGTCGAGCTCTGTACGCTCCGGAGTGCCTGTCTGTGCACTCAGTCCGTGCCGACAAGGAACTGGACGGATCATCTGCCCGGCCGCCCGAGCCGGGGCAGTCTGGGTGCCTTGGCGCTAGCAACTCCCACCGCAGTTGCCCTCCGTCGAATTTGGATGGCAACAGGTCCTTTCGCATCGACGCCTGCTGTACGTAATGTGGGTACATGATGTACCCGTCTCGGTGAGGTGTTTCGATGACCAGTCAGCAGCAGTCCACCCCGGGGCCAGGGCTGTTGCGTAGTCGGTTGCGGGTTGGCTGAGCTGGGTTCTTTTGGAGGAGGGCAGGCTCGGGGGTCCATGTAGGACGGGTGCGGCCCGTT
>NZ_JBEYUI010000040.1:0-32005 GCF_040643455.1 Micromonospora sp. NPDC047134 | reverse complement strand
CCGAGTACGAAGCGACCGCCTATACCCGCAGGTCAACCAGCAAGGTAGCGTGAGATCAACTTATCGACCCTGTCCGTCAAACCGGGTCAACCCCACCTCGCGTGGTAGTACGTTGCGGCCGCGTAGAGAGCGTCGGTGTCGACAGCCTCGCGGTCGGTCACCTCATCAGCCGTAAGACGCAGCAGATCGGCCGCGACGCCCAACCCTTCGGCATCCAGTACAAGCTGCGGGGGCCCGCCCGCCTGGAAGTAGCTCACCCGGCCTATGAGATCCGCGAGCAGGACATCCCGCACTCCCGGCACCTCCGTAGTTACGACCCGGCCCAGTGTATTGAGAGGCGGCAACTATCGCAGCGGTCCGCGACGGGGGATGTCGCCGCCTGTACCTATCCTGGCGAGGTGGACGTTGTAGCGAAGGACTTCTTCATCTCGTATACGGCCGCTGACAAGGCGTGGGCCAGCTGGATCGCCTACATCCTCGAGGCGGACGGCTTCGCCGTGACGATTCAGGAGTGGGACTTCCGGCCAGGCAGCAACTTCGCCGTCGAGATGGACAAGGCCCTGAAGCAGTGTCCCCGGATGATCGCTGTGCTCTCCCCGGCCTACCTGAAGGCGCCCTTCCCAGCCTCGGAGTGGGCAGCCGTCTTCGCCAGTGACCCGGAGGGCGCGAAGAACGCCCTCGTACCGATCATGGTGCAGGAGTGCCAGCCGGAAGGGCTGCTCAGTCAGGTGGTGCAGATCCGCATTCACGGACTCGACGAAGCCGCTGCACGGAAGCAGATCCTCGAAGGCGTCCGCCGCGAACGGAACAAGCCCGCCACACCCCCGCCGTTCCCGGGTACGCAGGCGGCGTCCACCAACGCGCCCGCCCCGGCTGTGCCATATCCGACAGCCCGCGGTGCCGTGCCGGCCAGCCCATCGCGGTTGCGCTGGCAGAGCCCGGCACCGCCGGTCAGCGTCTCCTGGCGCAGCGACCTTGACCGAGGTGCGCAGGACCGCAGGCTAGGCGCCGCAGCCGTCGAGGTGCACCTCGCCTCCGCCGCCGACGATGCGCGCCTGCAGGTCAGTGAGCTGGCCGCCCTCGCCGATCTGCTGCCCGACCATGGCCGGCAGCACGGCATGTTTACCCGGCTGGAGGCCCTGCACGCGCACGCCGACTCCGCCGTCGCCCGGGCGACGAGCAGCGGTCGGGACAACGAAAAGGGGCTTGTGATTACCCGATCGGGGCAGCGATCGGCGTGGGCCCCGCTGCCCCGAAGTCAAATGGGCGCGGTGCTCGACCGGGATGACCTGATTAAGCAGCTCGCTGCCATGCTCAATACGCTGACGGCGCTGGAATTACCTCACGGTGACCTCGTCGTGCCCGCCATCGGACTCGACCCTGCCACCATGATCTCCTACGGCAGGGTCAACGTGCCGAGCAACACCGCCACCTACGGGTTCGGGCAGGCAGACCACATCCACGTCTCCCCGGAAGAAGCCATCGACTACGGCAGCGTCGTCGCCCGCCCCGCCGACGTGGCCGCCGAGCTTGTCGCACGTCTCATCGCCGACCACCGGGCCGCCACGGGCCTACGCTGACGATCCGCTGATCTCGGTAGGAGGCCGTCCGGGAAATCGGCCGATGTCCCTCAGCTTTATGAATGAGGCTGATGCCGCGTTGTTCGTGTTTTGCTGGACCGGTGACCACCGTGAATTGGGAGCGTGAGCCCGGAGAGCGGGTGGAGGAGTTCGTCGCGGCTCTGCTGCTGTTGGAGCATCCTCACGGCAACCTCATCACTCCGTCGCGCGGCGATCGCGGCGTCGACATCCGGGTCGAGCACCCGGATGGTTTCGACATCTACCAGGTCAAGAGGTACGCGAGCCGGCTCGACGCCCGGCAGGCAGCGGAGATCGGGAAGTCATGGTCAACATTCATGCGGGAAACCCTGCCTCGGCTTCCCGTGCGGTCGTGGACCCTGGTGACGCCGTGGAACCCCACCAACGAGCGACTGGACTGGCTCGCAGAATTCACCGCAGAAGCTGAGTTTCCGTGCCGGTGGATGGGCGGCACGAACCTGGACGTGCTGGCAGCACATCACCAAGAGCTGGTGGACTATTACTTCGGCGACGGGGGAGAGCGACTACACCGCCTGATGGCCGATGCTCTTCAAGGCGGCCGGGACCTGCCACGCGGAGTTCCCGCCCAGGACATGCTAGCCGCCGCCGTCGAACGTCAGCGCGCCATCGTCGCCAACCTCAACCAGGTTGACCCGTTCTACCGCTACGAACTGGAGATCCGCACCGGGGCCGTCGGCGACTTGCCGTGGGACACGGAACTGGGCCGATGGGCCTCCGCCGCCTACGTGCAGTACCAACAGCTGCCCGACGGCCAGTACTCGGTGCTACGGCTGCTGCCGAAGTCCGCAGAGTCGGCGAGGTTGCGTCCCATCACCATCTCGGGTCGGCTGGAGGTCACCTCGGGGTCGCCCGAGCATCAGGCGGTCGAGAACTTCGTGCAGTTCGGTACCCCGTTCGTGGACGTGCCGGGAACCGTCACCGAGGTCAGCGGGCCACCCGGCGTCGCCAGGTCCACGCCCGGTAAAGGGCGTTTCCGGTTCATGGTCGCTCCCGAATCCGCCGCTGATCTACCGGACCTGGAGATCCGCCTGCTCGACACGACCGGCGCCGCGCGTCACACCCTGGACCTTGTCGACGTGGAGGTGTCCAACGGGTTGGAGGGCACCGGATTCTGGCTGTCCGGATACGACCGGGGAGGCGCTGTGCAGTTCCAGTTCTTCCTCAATGGCAGGGATGGCGACGCCGTGCAACTGAACGCCCGTTCGCTTACGGGAAAAGCGCCAGCCGACGTGCTCCCGGCCGTGCGCTTGACCGCTGGCCTCGGCCCCGGCGTGGGAATCATGGCGGCCGTGCGAGGTGGCGGCCCGGCCGTCACACCTATCTGGGAGATGAGCGACGAGCCAGTGACGCCCGTGGCCCGCTGGCATGTGCGTCTCCTCGAAGCGCTGATCGCGATCCAACGACACACCTACCAACGCATCACCGTGCCGGACGTCGACGCCGCATCGACGGCTGACCTGGACGCGATGCTGCGGGTCGGTCGGCTCCTCCGCGGAGAACACGTCGAGGGGACCTGGTCCGAGATTCCCCTCACGGTCACGTCCCCCGAGAACCTGCCGGTCGACGCCGACGAGTTCACCTTCGCAGGAGTCTTCCCGATGACCGTCCGGATCAACGGCCGCGACATCAGCCTCAATATGCGTCGCCAGATCGTGTACTGCGCGGCTCGACTTGTAGAGCCTGCCCCAACCGAGACCGACCAGTCTGATGAACCGCTGCGCCTCGTACCCGGATCCACCGACCGCGCGATCATTACCGCCGTTCCAGATGTGACCGGTCCGCCACTGACCGGGATCAGCGAGGCCTAGGGTCATCACACGCACAGGACGACCAATGCCGATCTCAGGCGGCCGACGTACGGACCTCCATCCCTGAACCGGTCAAGAAAGCGACAGTTTGGGGGACGTCGATGGGCTCCGTGGAAGACGAAAGAAGAATCTGGCTGGGAGTCCGTCTCGGGTAAGTCGAGACGGGCTTCGTGACCTACGTGGCCGACGAGCAACAGGCCCAAGATGCGCGAGTCGGAACCAGCGTGTCAGGCATGCGACGCTAGGGTCACCAGCGAACAGAAAAGGATGGACGCGTGCCCGACAGTCCCGGTCCTGAAGAGTCCGATTCCGCCGCCCCTGACGACGGCCCGACCCTGGGACAGCAGGAGGAGGCCAAGCTCTTCCAAGCCGCCATTGCAATAATGCCCTCAATGCAGCGGCTCCTGGCCAACCTTCGCTCCCAGGTTGGGCCTGCCCTTCAGTCTCTGCAGACCTCAGCGGATCTCACGCAGCTCCCGGACTACCAGCGGATTCTCGCCGACTTCGCCTCGAAGATCTCCTTTCCCGACTTCGCGGAGCTTATGCGCCGACATCTGCCAGGCAACTGGCACGGTGCGATCGGCGATGGCGTCAAGAGCATGGACCTATTCGAGTTGGCCCGTGCCGGCTGGCCCAGCGCCTGGGTTCCTGGACCGAAGGTGCTGCGGGCTCTCGCGCTCGCTGCGCCAGCCGAGCGGGGCCAAGTGCTGTGCGAGAACGAGGACCATGTCCTCGACGGATGCGACATCGCACTAGCGGAGGTGGTTAGTGGCCCAAGCCAGGTTCAGGCGAGTCTGCTGAGTCAGGCGGTCGCCGCTGCACGGCAGGGCTACCACGCCCCGGCGCAGGCACTGGCCGCCTCCGTCATCGACACCGTGATCCGCGAGTCCGTCTCTACATGGCGGGGGTACGCCGACTGGTTGCGACTGCACCCGGATGACGATGACTTCGCCATCGGCCAGATGCGGTACATGACCGCTATGGCGCCTCTACGGCCTGCGCTAAAGCGGTTCTTTCCGGAGAAGGGCCACCCGGTGCCCGAGGCGTTTAACCGGCACGCAAGTACGCACGCAGTAGGAGAGGTGCAGTACACGCGGACCAACGCATTGGTCGCTGTGCTGCTGGCTGTGTCGATCGTGCGGGAACTCCACGCCCAGTATGCCGAGCAGGTCGATGAAGAGTCGGTGTAGAGGGCGCGTGGGTGGCTTGGCAGTGATGGGCGAGTCCCTGCGCGAGATGGCGGGGACCGACGGATACGCCACGCGTTGACTCACGGCGCAGGACCCGGGCGTAGTCAGCAGATCGTCAGCGAACGGTCCCAACGTATCGGTTAGCTGCGAAACTTCTTACCGGCGAACCTACCTAATTCGCCGCCATCCGGCCGTCACGTACCTGGCTAGATGGCCCAAGGCTCTGGGCCAGAGCAGCGGCGTCTTCATCGATGTGTCGTACTGACTCAAAGGTATTCGTCGGCCAGCGAGCAGAGGTGGAGAACACCGGGGTACTTGGTGGCCTGGTCGGTGTGGGCATGTGCTCTACGCAGCAGTGACACCAGTGTGGCGAGGGCTGCCGGATCGTCGTCGGGCTGTTGGTGGGCGACGCAGATCTCCAGGGGCACTGGGTTCGATGCCTGGACGGAGAAGTTGGTGTGGATGTCGGGGTCGAGCTTTGTGCGGCCGTGTGGAGTCTGCATCTGGTCCGACTTGGGGTTGACGGAGTAGTAGACGCGTTCGCTGGCGCGGAACAGTCCGCTGACCCTGGGGTGGTGCTTGTCGAGGTCGTTGGCGAAGCCGCGGGGGACTTCCATGGTGCTGGAGCGGTCTCGGACGCGGACGATGCGTAGGCCCGGTGTCTTGTCGGGTCCGATGGTCTCGGGGAGGTCGGTGTCGTCTTCGATCTCGACGCCGGGCAGGATCAGCTGGTCGGGGCGCAGGTGCTTGTCCTGCATCCAGTCCCAGCCCCAGTTCCGGAATCCGGCGGCTCTGACCATGACAATGCGGTCGTGGGTTGCCGAGTCGGCGGCGCCGCCGACACCCAGGACGTTGGCGAGGAAGGCTGCCAGGATCTGCTTCTGCTGCCTGCCGGGGCCGATGCGTCCTTTGCCGTCGGCGAGGAGGGCGGGTAGGTCGGCGTAGGGGACCGTGTGGGAGGGGCTGCCGTCTGCGCCGGGGAGGTAGGCGGTTGCGGTGCCGTCGGGTTGTTGGCGGATGACGATCGGGATGCAGGTGGGGCCGTCGTGGTGGAGCCAGATCCCGACCTGTTCGATGTCGGGCAGTCCGACGGGCACTTGGTAGGGACCGAAACGGCCGAGCTGGCGCAGGCAGTCGTTGATGGCGGACGCCACGCGCAGGATGGTGCCGGCCCCGAACCGGGTGCCGGGGTAGGGCTCGGGCTTCTTCCGTTTGGCGTTCTCGGGCCAGGTCTTGGGCTCGGTGAACAGCTGGGCTGGCCGCAGGCACTGCAGGCGCCGATTGGTGCGGGCGAAGGCCTTCTTCAGGCCGGGCTTCGGGTCGATGAGCCGGGCGCGTTGGAAGAAGGCAGCGTCCTGCAGTTCGACGATGGCCCCCAGTCGGTCGGTGCTTCCGCCGAGGACCTCCCTTGCAAGCCGGTTGGTGTGTAGCTGGAGCATGGCGTCGTCGGTCTTCTTCTTGTCCGGGTCGGGTTGGACGCCGACGCCGACCTCGGCGCCGTTGCGTAGGCGAACGGTGATGTTGAGGTCGCCGGTGAAGCGGATCACGCTGTTGTCGGCCGGGGCGGACGTGGGTGCGAGGCCGAAGCGGTGTTCCAGGGTCGCGAGTACGGCCTCGCGAGTGATGTCGCTCTGCGTCCATAGCTCGATGGTGTACGTGGTGTTCGGGTCGAACGCGGCTTTGATCTTGCGGGTGGCGCGGGAGCCGACACGCTCGAGGTCGGGCAGTGGCCGGATTCCGCGCCGGGTGAGGATGCCGCGCAGCCTGTTGTAGACGTCGACGTGGTCTCCTGGCACCAGGCCGGTGTTGGCGGCGTGGACGAGTGTCTTGGCTCGTCTGGTTTCCTTGCCGTCGGCGTCCACGCTGGGTGCGACCTCGGTGTCTGCCGTTTGGCTTTTGGTGCCTTCGCTGTACAGGACGTAGGCGCGAATGGCCCGTTCGTCGAGCAGGTCGGCGGCTGCAGCCGGGTCGGCGAGGGTCTTGTGCGGGTCAGGAAACGAGAGCTGGGTGAGCTTCGCGAGCGCGCGGGCCAGGCCGGGGCTCCACTGCCACTGCCAGCCACCGCCGGGGATCCTCATCTGCCGTGCCGGCGCGGATAGCAAGGTGTGGGGTTCGTCGTCGCGGCCGAGGAAGCCTTGGGGTCCGTGCAGCCAGATGGTAGCCGAGGTGGGGCCTTTGCCGCGCGACGGCACGTAGGCCACGGGCATGAGCGGGAAGCGGCTGATGCTGACGTCGGCGTGGATGCGCGGTACGGGGACGTTGGGTGCGGTCTCCACGTGAAAGTCGATCTTGGCGGTGACGAATCCGGGGCCGGCGCGATCGTCGTCGGTCCGCTGGGGCGGCCAGAGGACGGCGCTGCGCCGGCCGTCGCTTCTCGGCGGCCCGAGGATGAAGTCGCGCCCCGCCTTGCCGAGAAGGTCGAGTTTGTTGTCGACGACCTCTTTGGCGAGGAAGGAGGGCAGCATCTGGTAGACGTGCGGGGCCATCGCGGCGGTGCCGTTGGCGCGGACGGTGTATTCGAGGAGATTGAAGCAGCGGCGGTCGAAGACGAGGTCGGCCGGCTTGAGCATGTGGTACCAGTCGACCTGGTCGGTGATTTCGGTGGTGGCCCAGCTGGCGATCGCGTCGGTGACCACGTATGTGTCGATGCCGGGGAACGCGACGATGAAGTCGTCCGACTTCAGGTTCCAGTTGACGTACATGATCGCCGGGTCGATGCCGCAGAGGAGCTCTTTGAGGCTGCTGGTGGGCAGCGAGTGCCCGGGGCGGCCGAACGGCCTCGCGCGCCAGTGCTTGTCGAGTTCGGTGAACCAGGTGGCGGGCATCGCCGCGACGTCGCACTCCACGTCCCAGCGGGCGCCTGGCTCGATGTCGAACGCGAGCAGCCGCAGGTAGTCGCCGGTGGTCCTGCGGGGCAGCTTCGCCGTGTTCTCGCTGGTCTCGGTGTCGGTCACCGGGGAGTCCTCCTCGATCCCAGGGGGTCGTTGGTGCGGACCAGGTGGCCCATCAGGCCCCACACGGCGGTGTTGACGGCGTGCTCTCGCAGGCGGTGCTGGCTCGCGCCGTCGGCGGGCGTGGCCAGCAGCTGTCCAAGGTACTGGTCGGTGGCCACGACGATGCTGGTACGCGCCGTGTCTGCGGTTTTCTCCTCGGGGTCGGCGAGTCTTTCGGCGAAGGCCGCGTCGCACAGCAGCACGGTGGTCGGCTGGTTGCCCCGGATGCTCCGTCCGATGGTCTGGCTCATAGGGACAAGGTTGTTGGCAACGAAGACCCGCCGGTCCTGGGGATCGAGAGCGCGGAACTGGATGGGGCGGCCAATGGCATCGAACCAGACCTTGCGAGCGGTGGAGCGGAGCTGCTTCACGAGACTGCCGACTTCGCCAGGCTCTGCGGCGGGCGGCCGTTGGAGGTGGCCCATAGCCAGCTGGCTGACCAGTGACAGGGGGAAGGCCAGGTCGAAGGGCGGCGGGTGGGAGCGGGTCAGGTAGATGACGGCGCCGAGGGCGGCGGTGTCGTTGGCGTTGAGGATGTTGTAGCCGCGCTGGATCGACATCTCGGCGGCGACGAGGATGTCTTCCTCGCCGGTGCCGAAGCGCCCGACGAGACGGCGTTGGATGCCGCCGACGCCTGGGTCGGCGGCGTCGGGTACGACGATCCGCGCGCTGAGCTGGGGCACTCGGGCGTTGATGTGGTCGCCGACGGTGCGTGCCTCGTCGCCGGAGAGGACCACGAACAGGATCTTGCGCCGGTTTTCGGGCAGCTTCGCCCGCAGCTCGTCGACGAGGCTGCGTGGGCGGCCGTTGACGGGCTGGCACAGCGCGGTGACCAGTAGCCGCAGGGCGTCGTGGCGGCGGCTGCCGGTCTTGCCGGACACGAAGATCGGGTCGGCGCCGTTCCTCTGGGCCTTGACTGCCATGTGGGATTGGCGCAGGGCGGTCTCGTCCTCGGGGGGTGGGCGCAGCACGGCGGTGGGCTCGATGGGGATGTGGTAGAACGACGAGCCGGGTGCCCAGCTGGTGGCGGAGGTCAGAACGACGTGGGGGCCCTGCACGCCCTCGCAGGCGAGGAGGTCGTGCGCGTGGTGCAGTAGCCACCGGCCGACTCCGTGGACCCACAGCAGCTGCAGCGACGCTCCGCCGTTGCGGCTGTCGGCCCACCGCAGGGCGAGGATGTTGCCCATCGGGGCCTCGGGAACGAGCGGCCGGTAGTCGCGTGGCGGCTGGTCGGCCCAGAAGGTTTCCTCGTCGGGCAGTTGCAGGTGCTCCCGCACCGATGGGTACATCGTCGTCATGGTGAAGAACGTCGTGGTGATGCGGCCGGCGCAGATCGCCGCCTCGACGACCAGGCGCAGCAGGCTCCGACGCTGGTCGAACCATTCGCGGCGCACGTGCCCTGCCTCGATGTTCGGTTCCAGCCACCGGTCGAGCCAGTCGTCGATGGCCAGCGCCACCGCGGCGTCCGTCCGTGGCTGGCGGGTCACCTGGGCGACGACGTCGTCGAGGCTGTGCGGCTGCTCGCTCAGCGGGCTCTCCGCGAATTCCTGCAGCTCATGGCGGTAGAAGTCGTCGGCGAGGTCCTCGACGCGCTTGTCCCCGTCACCGCGCGAGGGCAGCCCGAAGAGGGTCCGGGCGACGCGGCGCAACAGCGAGTGCGCCGTGAACGGCGCGTCGCCGAGCAACTCCTTCAGCTGCTGTCCGGACGGCGACAGGGCCAGCCGGTTCAGGACGAAGACCGCGTTCTGGTGGATCTGCAGCTGCGTGTGCCAGCGGTCGACCTCGTCATCGGCCGCCGGCGCCATGCTCTGGTTGTCCAGGGCGGCGTTGGTGTACTGGACCATCCGGTGCGTCCAGCCCTTGCCCGCGGCCACCAAGGGCTCGGTCTGCACGAACCGGGAGTCCAGCACCTGCTGGACCGCGTCCGCCTCGTCGATGACGAGCAGGTCGGTGTGCGGCTGGAAGGCCTCGAACCAGCGCATGGACGCGTCAGCCGGTTCCGCGCGGCTGGCGATGAGGCACTGCGCGGTGGTGACCCAGACCTGCGCGTTGGCGATCTCGCGGTGAGCCTTCTGCGCCGGGCAGATCGACAGCAGCGGGCAGTCGTAGGCGGCCGGCTCGTCTGCCTCGGCGTCGCGGAGCTTGCCGTGGCACGGAAACTCGTTCGGCTCCAGCGGCTTCCAGTCGGGGTTGGCCGAGCGCCGGAAGGGCTCCAGCAGGCAGGAGGCGTTAGCGTAGGCGGCAGCCGGGTCGGCAGGGTTGTCGTCGTCGGGCACGAGGACGGGAGATTCCTCGATCACGGAGCGCCAGTACCGGGCGGCGTGCTCGGCGCGGTTGCTGCGCCCGATCAGGGGCACGGCGTCGATGCCGATCGACCGGAGGAACGACACCTTGGCGTAGACGTCACCGACCGAGCCCAGAACCATCCCGACCCGGTTGCCGTGTTTCAGCACCCGGTTGACCGCCAACACGTCGGTGAGGGTGGTCTTGCCCGAGTTCATGAGCCCGACGATGTGGGAGACGCCGTCGAGGACGAACGTCTCGGGTCCGTCGACCAGGCCGGGGCCGTTGCGGTCGACGGAGCTGAAGCGCATGTTCTCCGTCAGGCGCTTGTGCCAGTTCCGGTTCGTGATGTGGGTCTTGCCGACGAGCCTGCGGTCGATTTCCTTCGCCGTCTCCAACAGCTCCTTCTCGAACGACACCGTCCAGGGTTCCCGAGAGCGGCGGGGCACGAGGGGAAGCCGCGCGACGGGCGGGGCCGGCGGCAGAATCGACGGCAGGTGCACCACCTCGACGCTGTCTCCGACGCGGAACTCGTACCGCCGCCCGGCCGGCACCGGCGGCCGCGGCGGGGTCAACCTGTACTGCAGCGGGTCAGCCAGCGCTCCGTCGTACGTCGCCACGCGGTCCTGGCACAACGCCGAGCCCGCGAGGGTGAACACGGTTTTGTCGTTGACCTGCCCGTCCGCGGCGTCCGTGCGGGCGAAGCGTCGCCATTCCTGCGGCACCCGCAGGTAGTGGTTAAGCAGCCTGCGCCAGTAGCCGCGCCGGGCCACGTCACCCATGCGGTGCCGCACCCGCCGGCACTCCGCCACGAGCTCGGGCGGCAGGTCGACGTACCCGGACAGCAGCGGCTGCAGCGCCCCCACCGGCTCGCCCGGGAAGTGCTTCGTCAGGAAGTGCAGCCCCAGCTCGACCCGGCAGAACGCGTCCCGAGCCATCACCGCCTCCGGGAACTGCTCCCGGCGCATCTGCTTCATCAAGCTGTCGCGCCACGACGAGGTCTCTCTCACGTGGCCAACTCCTTCACCCGTTCCTTGACCCGAGCCACCAGCTGGTTCTCGTCGATCACGTGCACGCCCGCGACCCGCCCGTCGAGTTCGGCCTCCAAGTCACTGATGTAACCCGGCTGCACCGCCCGGTGAGCTGGAAGCGCCAGGTACCGCCGGTCGCACAACGGTGCCTGCGGCCAGCTGAAGCCCCGGCCCAACAGCCGCGCGCTGACCTGGTCCTTCGCGTCCACGCCCCAGGTCTCGACAACCTCCGGCACGCCACTCGCGCCTGCACGCAGGAACTCGAGCAACACGTCCAGCGCGTCGACTCCCGGGTACGGCGTAACCCTGACCGTCGGCGCCAGCGCGTCGACCGACAGCGCGTCGATGATCCGCGCCTCCACCAGGCCCGGATCGTGGATGTACTTGCGGGTCGCCCGGTGCTGCTCGTAGACCACTGCCATCGGCACGGCCGTCCACGTCTCCGGTGAACCCCCGGGACAACCCGCGGTCGCGCAGCACGCCGATAGATCGGCCAGCACGTTGCGGCACGAAGGGCACAGGATGTACTCCTGCGGCGCCCGGGCGGGCCTCGAGTGGTAGGCGAGGCTGATCAGCCGGTGGACGTGCGTCTTTCCGCTGTTGTCCGTCGCCGGGAAACGCCGCTCAAGGCCGCGAACCTCACGGTCGGCGACGACCGCGTGGTCGATGAGGTAACGCCGAAGCACCGCGTACGCCTCCCCGATCTCCTCGTCCGAGGAGCCGTTTGCGGCTGCGGCTTCCCGCAGCGCCAGGTGTACCTGGTTCTCGGTCCACTCGGCCTCCACGTCGTGCCGCGCGAGCCGAGAACCCTGCTCCGCGAACTCGGACAGGTCACCGTCGGCCAACAGACTGTTCTGCAGGTCAGTGATCGACAGGTCGAGCTGCACAGGCCACGTCGCCAGCGGCTGCGCACAGAGCTCCAGCAGGGCGAGGTCGCTGTCGAGCGGCTGCAGAGCCTGGTCGGCGAAGCGCCACCACAGACGCGAGAAGCCCACCCGCCATGGGGCCGGCAACAACCCCGCCTCCTTCGCCGATCCGCCCGCCGCCTGCCTCCTCCGCTGAACGATGCCGGCCAGTCCAGCGGACAACATCATCACCGTCAGGTAGTCATCATCCGGGGTCCGAGCCCGTTCGAGATGCTCGCCAACGATTGGTACTTGAACATGAACGTCCACTAAAGCCGTTCCTCACACCTAAGTCCGAGAGGTTGCCCCCGTAAAAGGGGCGGCTCCAGTAGACACCGCGCCCCTGACACTTTCGCGGCCCGCGAGATAAGGCCGCGAGCGCGCCTTCCGATTGATCATCAACTGATCGCCGCATGCCTCGTCTTCGTGGCCGTCGTTGACCGGCCGAGTAGGACGTCAGGTCGAGCAGAACCGGCTAGGGTGCCGGCGCCGACGAGGGGTGGCGCGCCGTACGTACCCTGGTCTGATGCTGCTCCGCACGTCCCAGCCCGCTGACTACCAGCAGATGGCGGACATCCTCTACGGCATGGGCCACGATCAGGAGGGCTGGGACTACCAGTACGCCGCCGAGGGAGGCCCTGAACCGTCCCTGCCGAGCTGCGTAGCGGTCGACGGGAACGAGGTTCTTGGCCTGGTCGAAGGCCGCTTCGACTCGACCTACGACGAGCGCATCGAGCAGCCGGACCACCCGAACTGCAGGCGATGACCGCGACCGACCGCTACAAGTTCGGCCTGTTCGTCATTCGGTTTTTGCTGAGGACCAGTCGACGGTCGGCGGCTCCGCGATTGCCGAGGTGGACGAAGCCCTGGGACGGAGGCGAGCCAGAGCTCGGATGCGGAAGCCAGGCCCGCGCCAGTGGACTGGCTTCCCGTCCTACAGGCGGCGGTGGAGAAATGCGGCCCGCCCCCGTGCCGGTGGCTGCGTTGATGGAGCCGGGGCAGCCGCGAAGTCCGGCGACCACCTCCACGATCATCGAGCGGTCAGCTGACTCGCATTCCGAAACGATGTCCGAATGCCGGTGCCGCGAGCCATCCACCCTTGCCGTGGCTCTGGATTTTTGCCGTCGTCGTTCTACTGATTCTCGGCGTCCTCCTTTCCAGCGACGAGCAGCGTTCCATGCTTGTACGCGCAGTGGTGACACGGTGCGCAGGCGTGCAGGACTCGGTATCACCCTGCCAGAAAGTGGCGAAATCCCTTGAACAACCCGGGATGAGTTCAACGTCACGGGTGCCGCGACTGGCATGCGTGGCAGGCTGTCGACGACCTCGTCTGGGAGGTCGGGGCGCAGTGCCGGCAACGTCGAGATCAACTGTCGGCGGCTTCTACCAATCCGCCGACCCAGGGGAACATCAAGCTCGATCAGGATGAAGGGAGCCTGGGCAAGCCAATTGACTATTCACGATCCGAGCGTTCTACCCGCAATTGCTGTTTGTGGCCGGTACCCCGGCCGCGTCGCGGTCGCTCACCCTGGCCCGGCGGGAGTTTCTGCCGCCGATCGATGCCGGGCCCGGACGTGCATGCCGTGCTCGATCAGGCCGTCACGACCGGTTGGAAGTAGGCCGAGCTGCCTCAGCGGCACACGCCCGCGCCGAGGTCACCGTGGTGATTGCGCACACCGACCAGGCGCGGGCGACCTTGTTCCGGGCCACCCACCTGCGGATCTTGTGGCCTTTTGCGGATGGACAGGTTGTCCAGGATGACGTAGATCGGTGCCCCGTCCGGGCGGGCGGCGCGGATCGACTTGAGCGCGGTGAGAGTGTTCGCGGCGCTCTCAAGATCCGCAGCATAGACGACGACTCGCTGGGGGATGCTGCTCGACAGGCAAGCTCGGACCGCAGCGGGCGCCGAGCGCCGGTGCGGGCCGGGGTTAGCCACGGCAGTGGTTCGTACGCCGGTGACGCCGACGGGGCGGTCGGAGCGGCTGCCGCCGGGCCAGGATCGGCGCCGTCGGCGGTGAGCAGCGCGGCAGCGGTCAGTGCGACGAGACCGGCTCGGCGGTCATGCGCGGCCGGCCCAGACCGGGATTCCGCCGTCAAGACGGAACAGCAGCGACTCGGTCGCAGGCTGCCGGTAGCCGTACGTCGGGTAGTCGAGATCGACTTCGGGTTCGATGCCCAGCGTGACGACGTCCTCCAGTTGCTCGGGTGTGCAGGTCTGCGCGTTCGCTGCGGTGGCGCCGCTGCCGCTGGTGTCCGCGCAGACCTCGACCGCAAGGCCGGGATATGTGAGGCTGTCGGCCATACGTCTCGGATGGCTTGTCAGCAGGCGCTGTACTTTCGCTCCGCCGTCCTTCGCCAGCCAGGTCCGGGTAGCCGCGTCGCAACTCGTGCAAAGCGCGAGCAGCGCGGCCGCGTCGCCGGAGTCGGCTGCCGTCCACACCTCACGGACTAGGTCGTAGAGGGGGCCACTGAGTGGGGTGCCGCGTTCGTCGGTGCCGGCCGGCTCGGCGGTCGGAGTGGGCGGGGTGCTCGCGGGCATAACCTGGGCGGCGGCCGCCTGGGCGGGGGTGAAGGCGAAGAACTCGACGTTCTCGGCGAGCATCCGGTCGTCGGCTCCGGGCACGGAGAGCACGAGACGGCCGGTGTAGCGGCGGGTGTCGTTCGGCGACTCGATCGGCCCCTCTGCGGCGGCTGGCTCCAGTCTCGCGGTACGTCCGTCAGCGCCGAAGGCGATGCCGAGCAGGCCGGTGGCGAGGTGTGTCCAGGTGCCGCCCTCCCGATAGTAGGAGACCAGCCGGAACGGATACATCACCTGGCACTCGGCGCCGACCGGGCCGAAGGTCTGCACCACCCCGGCGCCGGCCCAGGAGTATGACAGAACGGTCTGCTGGTCGGGCAGGTGCGCGCGGTGGAACGGTTCGTCGGTGGGCATCGCGGGGTCGGTCGGCTTGGCGTTGGCGTACCCGAGGTCGACGATGCGCTGGCTGTGCCAGCACGCGCCGCTGCTGGGCATGTCGAGCCAGGCGATCCGGTCGCCGGCCGGCGAGCCGAGTGCCTCCCAGACGGCGGCCCCCTTTTGGTTGTGCAGCATCTCCGTCACGGTGCCGGCCCGGTCCACCGACATCAGCGTTGACTGCGCGCGAATGCCGGTCTTGTACACGTCCAGCGGCACCTTCACGGCCACCTGGTCGCGTCCGCCGGCCACCACCCGTGCAAACATGGCGGCCCCTTCGGCGGTGTTCCGGGTGGTGATCGGCTTCCGAAAGGCGACCCGGGACGTGTCCCCTTGAGCCGAGATGAGGATCAAACCGGTGCCGTCCGCGCTGACCGTGGCCAGGTCGTCGCCGAGAAAGGCGAGCCCGCGGCAGGGGCACGGGTACGACCGGACCGCACCGGTGGCCGTGTCGACCACGTACACGGTGCTGCCCGACTCGCCCTCGCGGGTGCTCGCCCAAGCCAGTCGTGCGCCGTCCGGCGACCACAGCACCTGCTCCGGGTCGGAGTCCATGGTGACTAGTTCCTTCACGTTGCCGTCGCCGTCCGAGACGTGCAGCGTCTGCCCGATGCGGAACACCAGCACCGGCTCTCTGGAGCCGGCCGCCCGGGTCGGTTCCGGCTCCGGCATGGATGAGGTGCAGGCCGAGGCCATCAGCAGCAACGGCACCAGCGCGCCGGTGAGGACGCGGTTCATCACTTCACTCCTCGGCAGAGGTCCACGAATTTGATGTCGCCGCCGACGTGCTCGCGCCACTCGTCGCGGCTGAGGCCGCCGCCGGCCCACCGGCAGATCTGGCTCTGCCACTCCCGGTCGGCGACCAGCCAGCGCCGCACCGGTCCCGGCTCCTTCAGCGCCCGGGTGGGCACGATGGTGAGCCCGAGGAGCGTCCCGCCGTCCGGCGACCAGGCCAGCGATACCACGTCGTTGCCGTCCGGCTCGACCAGCGGCACCATGGCCTGCTCCCGGGTGGCCAAGTCATAAACGTAGACCCGGGATTCTTGGGAGACGGCGACTCGGGTGCCGTCCGGTGAGATCGCGACACCGCTGCCGAGTCCGCCGCCGGGCAGCTGCCAGGGTGCGCCGATCGTATTCAGGTTGCCGTCGTACAGCTGCAGGTGGCGGAAGTCGCGCATCGACACGATGCGGGTGCCATCGTCCGACCAGTCCAGGCGGGTCGTGTTGGGCCCGGGGATCCGGTGGAGTTCCTGGCGGGTCACCAAATCCACCATGACCAGCTCGCCCCGGTCGTCGCCGCCGTCGGTGAACACCCCGCGGGTGCCATGGATCGCCATGCTCGTGTTGCCTGGCCGCAGGTCGACCGGTGCGGCCCTCGCCCAGGTGGTGGTGTCCCAGATGGCTACCTGCCCGGACAGGTGGCGGGCCACCATGAGGTTCGCCTCGGGGGCGAAGGCGACGTAAACGCCGATTTGCCATTGGGCCTCGCGGACGGCGTCGTCCGGTGTGGGGATGACGAGGTCGTACGGCTCACTGCCGCCGCCTGCCGGCCACACGACCACGGCGGCTGTGTCGTTGTTGATCTGCCCGACCGCGGCCACGTGGGTGGCCGAGACGGCGGTGTCGTTGATGTAGAAGCTGCGGGAGCGGCCGTAGTCGCGCTCGTGTCGATAGGTGACGCCGGTCGGCGCGGACCAGCCGGGCTCGCCGGTGGGCCGGACGGTGAACAAGCCGCTGGAGCGGCCGTGGCTCCAGTTGTTGAGCAGCAGAGCGCCGTCCGGGGTGTAGGCGGCGGTGTTGGCCGGCGCCAGGGCCGGCAGCGTCAGGTTGCCGCCGTCGCCGCCCAGGACGGCGACCCGGCCATCCGCGCCGCCGACGACGATCGTGCCGTCCTTGCCGACCGCTGCGGTGCCCACCCGGCCTCCGCGCGGCGTGGACGCGGACCGCCCGGTGCCGGCGGAGGTGAGGAAGTCGGGAATCACCGCCGCACCCACCGTGCCCGCGATGACCAATCGGTCGTCGTGGAAGTCCAGCGCGGTGACCGCCGAGCTGAGCCCGCCCAGCGGGAAGGCGAGGTTCCGCTTGGTGGTCCGGTCCCAGAGCAGGACGCCGGCGCTGGTCCCGACCGCGAGCCGTTCTGCGGTGCCGCGGACGTGGGTGGCGTCGGCGGCCAGCTCGTCGCCGTCCAGGGCCACGGTGATTCCGTGCTTGCGGGCGCCGATGTCGAGGACGCGGTTCTGGTTGAGCAGTACCAGGATCCGGTCCTCCGCGCCGCGCCAGGCCTCGTCCGAGGGCACCACCGAGGCGTCCAGCACCAGGCGGCCGGGGAGCACCTCGCCGAGCTGCTTGTCGGTGGCGGCGTCCCGCAGCCGCCAGCAGTCGCCGGCCTCCTTGGTCATCGTGTCCCAGGTGGTGATCGCGCCGTCGGTCCAGACGGCGAGGACAGTGGCGCCGGACTCGATGAAGCCAGCGGCGACGATCGTGCTCTGGCCCTGGGCGCAGAAGTTCTCCGGCAGTTGACCCAGCGGCTCGGGCGTGCCGTCGGCGACGTTGAACAGACGGATTCGGTCGCTGTCCATCGCGGCCAGCACCGGCGCGTACGGGCTAACTACCAGCCGGGCGGTGGATCCCGGCATCCGGCCCGCCTCGGCGCCGGTCTCCAGCTCCCAGGCTTTGATCGCGTCGTCGTCGCCGGAGGTATAGATGCGTGACCTGCTCACGTCGACGGCGACGGTGTCGACCAGCGACGGGCTGGCCTTCCAGCTGCGGATGACGTTCTCGTTGGTGGCCAGGATGTCGCGCAGGGCGTCGGCGTTGCCCGCCACACCCGGGGAGATCTGGTGTGCGGCGAGCGCGAGCAGGCCGGCGAGACGCGGGTCGGTCTGCTTAAGCAGGGTGGCCTTAGAAGTCAGCGTGGCAGCCCGCGCGGCGAGCTCGCTGCGGGCGAGTGTGTTTTGGTTGTACCGGTTCACGATGAACCCGCCGAGCACGAGGACGAGCACCAGCGCCGCCGCCAGCGCCATCTGGCGGGCGTCGAACCAGCGGGCGCCGGCCAGGGCCTCGTCGAGGTCGATGGCGTAGTACAGTCCCCGGCGCAGCGCGGGGTGCCGGGGGCGTAGGCCGTCCGCCTCGGCCTGCTGGACGCGCGGGACGATCACCCGGAGCTTGGCCCGTTCGGCGGCGGCGAACTTAGTGTCCAGGCCGCCGACCGCAGTGACTCGGCCGTCGTCGTCCAGGCCGCCGGTGATGGCGCGGCGCGGGTGCAGCCGCCGCAGCCGGAGCCGACCGAAGCGGGCGGTGCTGCGGCGCAGCTCGTCCAGCCCGGCGCCGAAGGCCGCGCCGAGCGAGTCCCGGACGACATCGTTGCAGGGTTCGGTGCGCATCCGGATCGCCCAGAGCACGCAGACGCCCGCGCCGCTCAGGTCGCTGCTGCGCCAGGCGGCGGTGAGCGAGCGCCGGAATCCAGCGTCGGAGGCCAGGAAGAGCATGCACGCCGGATCCGGGTAAAGTCCGGCCGGCCCCTCCTCGGCCACGGTGAGGCTCAGGACGGCGGTGCCGCCCTCGATGTTGCGGTCGAACAGCACCGGAACCTCAACGCGCTGGCCGCGCCTGATCTCACCGCCGTTGAGGTGGACGGCGAGCAGCGCGGCGAGCCCAGCCGCAGCGCCACCGGTCTCCCCCGCCCGCTGCAGGACGCCCCGCAGCGCTTCGTCGTCGGCGTGGAACAGCTCCTTCGGCAGCGTCATCGCCGCGTCGTCCGGCAGCACGTTCGCCCGCCGCCAGTGAGCGAGAGCCGGCGCCAACAGCTCGGTCGCCCGGCGCGGCTCGGCCAGCGCCTCGGCGACGGCGAGGATAGCGCGGGCGCTGCCGAGGTCGGGGACATCCGCGCCCTCAGGCTCTAGGGGGTCACGGTCGTACCAGCGGCTCGTGCCGGCCGCGAAGATCTCGGAGTACGGATGATCGGCGGTGAGCAGTGACCCCAGTTCGCCGGGTGACTCCCGGAGCGTGCGCGCGCAGATCTTCAACCAGTCCTGCGCGGCCCCGGTGAGCGCGGCGTGGTCGGGGACGTCCGGCTGGTTGGTGGCGAACTCGATGCTGGTCACTCCAAACCTTCCGTGATGGCGAGCGCGATCGGATGGTCGTGGGAAAGCTCGCCGAGCAGGGCTCGCCAGCGGTCCCGGCCCGGGCGGTCGGCGTGTGACACGGAGCGAACTACCGCGTCGGCGTCGTCGACGTCGAGCGTGGCGGGGTCCCGGACGTCGCCGACGGCCAGGTCGAGCCGGCCGGCGATGCCGGTGAGGGTGATCCGGCAGCCGTTGGTGATCAGGTACCGCTGCCAGCCGTGGTCGTCGGCCACATGCATCTCGACGAGGATGTCGCCTTGAGCGCGCACGGCGATGTCGACCCGGTCGAGGGCGGACTGGCGGCAGTCGACGGAGATGTCGGTGGCCGAGTCCCCCCACCTGACGGCCGCCCGGTCGGCGGGCCCGGCAGCGCGGGCGCCGCGCAGGTCAAGGCGGGGAATGCTGGTCGTGCCCGCGGGGGCCGGCCAGCCGTGCCGGCTCTCCTGGTCCGCCACGAAGGTCGCGATGTCCGCCTCGGACGCGGAGGCGCTGCTGGCGGCCCCCAGGTACGTCTTCCGAAGCACGGCGATCCGGCGCGGGGTCGCCGAGGGGAGCAGCCGCCGTGCGGTGCTATCCAGGGCGACCAGCGGCTCCACTGGCCGCAGCCGCCGACGGTACCGGTTGAACGGGATCACGAACCTGGGCCGGGTCTTAAGGAGCGATCCCGCAAAGATCGCCATGGGTGCGGCCATCGCCAGCGGTGACGGGCGCCCGCCGGGGTCTCGTCGCGGAGCGGGGCGAAGGGCCGGGACCGGGTTGTTGGGTGTGACGGACCAGTAGCTGGTCAGGATGCCGGGCAGCATGGCACGCCGGATGAGCCGCACCTCGTCCAGAAGGAGGCCAGCCGAGGACCGGCCGCGGCGGGCGGCAGCGAGCCCGTCGGTGAGGAGCGCCATCCCGGCGGCGACCGCCGGGAGGCCGAGCCGGTGGGCACGGATCAGGCGGCGCTCGGCCCCGCCGAGGCCCGCTCCGGGCGCCCGCAGATGGTGCCACGCGGTGAGGACGGCGGCGTCGGCCGACTCCGGCAGGACCGTCGTCGCCTCGCGCGCCCAGTTAGACAGGCGCGGATTCCCGGTCTGGGCCAGGAAATAGCCGGTCGCGATCGCCGTCGCGGGCGTGAGGTGGGACGGTGACAGGGTGCCGAAGGCATCGACGAGCGTGCGGGCGGAGCGGAAGTCACCGGCGGCCAGGTAGTGCAGCAGGCTCAGCGCCGCGCCGTCGGCCGGAACGTCGATCAGGTCGGGGATGCCCAGGCCCGCGGTTGTAATGGTGGTGACGGCGGGCCCGTCGGCGGTGCCAAACTGGAGGGCCAGGTTGCGGCCGCCTCCGGCGGAGAACAACCCGGCACCGGGCCGCCACGTTCCGCGTACGCAATGCCATGGCTGGAACCAGTCGGCGTACGCCTCTACCAACGTAGGTGACGGCACCGCCGAGGAGGACTCCAGGGCGACGGACGAGCTGCCAGCGGCGACCGCCTCGCTCAGCTGACCGTCCGGCGTCCAGCCCCGGATCAGGTAGGTGCCGTCGTCGAGGGTGATCTCCACAGGTGTGCCGGCCTGCAGCGCGGTCCGTGCCGCGACGCGCAGGCCGCTGTCGATCACCTCGACCGCCATGACGGCGGAGGTCTGGTCCGCCGCGGCGGGTGGTCCCCAATGAAGCTCCATGATCATGCCGGCTTCACTTTGAGCAGCGAGTCCCGGTACGGCGGTAGAAGCATTACGATCGCGGGATCCCCGGTGTATCCCTGCGCCGCGAACTCGGCCCGCAGCGAGTAGCTGTCCGCGGGCGCCGCGCCGCGCCAGACAATCTCGGCGGGTGGTCGCTCGAATTTGCGGTCCGGGTTGGCCAGGTGCAGGTGGGCGTACGGCAGGGCGGCGTGCGGGTCGCAGCCGAAGCGGAAGGGCACCATCGGGACGCCCAGGGCGTGGATCGTTCCGCCGGAGGCCTGGCCGCCGTGTGCCGCGTACTGGCGGCCGTCGGATTTCTCGCCCCAGCCCAGCAGCCGGTTGATGCCGAAGTGGAGGAGGTCGGTGGTGACCGGCCAGTCCGGCACGGTATGGTCCGCCGACCCGCCCTCCAGGGCCTGGATGGCGGCCTCCGTGAACCGGGTAGGTGAGCCGTCCGGCGCCGGGGCGCGGCTGCCCGGCGGCGCCGAGTAGACGATCGGGGCGTCGCGAGACTCGGGGCTGGGCGGCGCGTGCTTCAGGGCGGTCGCGTGGGCGGTCGCTCGGCCGGCGAGGTCCTCCGGGGTGTTGCGGCAGGCGTCTAGCAGGAAGCACTGGATACCGGCCTTGGCCATGCGCATCCCGTAGTAGGTCTCGCGGAAGTCGATCGCGTTGGCGAACACGGTGTGCCGGTCGGCGCCGAAGTCCTCGAGAAGCAGGATGTCCTCGGAGCTGAGCCGCAGCCCGTGACCGCAGAAGAACAGCAGGGCGACATCGTCGGGGTTTCGGTCGCAGCGGTCGTACCAGCGCCCGAAGGCCGCCTTCACGTTGGCCATGGTGGCCCGCTCAACGTCGCGCCCGTCGACCTGCTGCTCCTGCTGCGCGGACAGCAGCAGTTCGATGCTGCCGACCGGGTGTACCCGGTCTGACAAGTGCCGGCGCAGCCAGTTGACGACAGCAAGCGCCGACGGGACCGCACAGTTCAGCGGGCTGACCGCCCGTGCGAAGTCCCGCCAGGGCGGCTCCAGCCGGGTGCTCCGCCCGCAGTGTGGGTAGTGGTCGACCCCGATCACCAGCGCGTGCAGCTGCCCTTCGGCGGCGGGGCCCGTGTCGTGCAGCGTGGTCATGCCATTGCCCTGGCCAGGCAGGCGGCGAGGCGCTCGTGGAAGAAGGGCTGCCGCAGGTAGGCACCGTGGGCCCAGGCCGCCCCGGACGGGTAGCGGTAGTCGGCGACCCGGCGGAAGATCGGCTCGGCCCGGAAGGCAAGAAAATCGGCGCGATCGACCACGTTAATCCAGTGACGGATGTTGGGTGGCGGGTCGATCCGCGGCTGTGCGGCCCTGGGCAGGGTACGGTCTACGGCCTGGAAGAGGCCCAGCTCCGCGAAGAGGCCGACCTGGCTGCCGACCGTGACGAGATGATCGACGACGAGGTCGGGCCGGTAGTGCGACAGCAGGTCGTAGGCGATCACGCCGCCGAGGCTGTGTGCGATCACAGTCAGCCTGCGGTGCGGTGTGCGCTCGCGGGCGGCCGCGTCGAGATACTCCAGGACGCGTTCGATGATCGGGCCGGGCGCGCCGACGTGCCCGCGCTGTCCCAGGTAGGTGAAGATGTCGCCGACCATGTCGGCCATCAGCCCGGGGATCGGCAGCCGGAGCAGCCCGGCCATGGCGGTCACCGGCGCGCCGCGAACGACCGCGACGCCGCGCCGCAGCCGCAGGCGGGCCTGGGACAGCCAGTCGCGGACAGCGTCGCCGGGCCCGAGGAACCGCTGCCGCTGGTCCGGCGGTGTGGCCTCGGTAAGCAGGCGATCGAGCATGTCGACGTCATCGTCGACCTCGTCCAGCCATGGGTAGCGGTCGCCGTCGCGCTCGTCCGGCACCGCGGCCTCGCGCCGCTTGACGTAGGCGGTCAGCATTCCGGCCGCCTCCGCGAGGTCGCGGGCCTGCGCCTCGGTTGGCTCGGGTCCGACGCTGGACAGCACGTCGACCACGTCGGACAGGTCACGCCGGGCGATGGTGAGCAGGATCCGGTCCGGGTCGGTGGAGTCCTCAGTGGCGGCCGCCTGCAGGGCCAGCCCGAGCTCGTCCTCCGCGCCGAGCGTCCGGCCCGCCGGGCCGAATGCGGACGAGAAGCTCGACCCGTTCCAGCGAAGTTTTCCGGCTTGACCGCCCCAATAAGGTGAATGTATCTCGGCTTTCCGGGGATCGCCGATCACAGGCAGAATGAACTGCTGGAAAAGGCTGTCACGCAGCTCGCTCTTGGCCTCGTATCCGTTGCTTTCCTGCCGGTTTGCGATGCCGTGCACGTACACCAGGGGCACGCGAGATCCTCACGCTGGTGGTCGACTGTGGAAAGACAAGCTAGTGCACCCCGACCACCGGTCACATCGGATGAACGGCCACTGCGGATTCCTCCGCCGGCGTCCGATCGGCGACTGCCCTGGTGGATCGACAACCGTTAGCCTATTCGATCTGAGTAAATTCGTTCGACGGAGTTGACAAGTGCGGCTACTGCGAGGCATTAGTTTTCTAGTCCTGACAGTGGGCCCGATCGCGGGTTGTCAGGACGAGCCACCGGTGCCGTCGCCGAGCGCGCCGGTGGAGGACCGCTTCGCCTGGATCTCGGCCGGCGAGATCACCGTCCAGGCCGGGGACCGAACGGTGGGACCGATCGTCGGCGGCTTCCGGGAGGCGAGCAACGTGTTCTGGACGGCGTCGGGCACCTACGCCGGCGCGGTCTCGATCGCTGCCGACGGGTTGGGTTCGGTCGTGGCGATCGACGCGCGGACCGGTGACCTTCGCCGGATCCCGTGCGGGTGCAGCCGGGTCGAGCCGATCGGCGACGACCGGGTGGCGTACGTCGACGACCAGAACCAGGGCCGGATCCTGGATCTCGCCGGGGCGGCTGAACCGGCGGCGTTCGAACTGAGGCTGCCCGCTGAGGTGCGAGCGACAGAGATCGTGGCCGCCGCAGGCGAGACCATGCTGGTCCGCACCGTGCTCCCGTCAGCCGACGATGGCTTCGGCGACGACACGATCTTCCTGGTCGGACCGGGCGGCCCGGCACGGAAGGTGCACCGCCACGCATCCATCGTCGATTCCCGAGCGGTCGGCGGCCACGACTCCGACGGCCGCCCGGTGTTTCTGATCAGCCAGCCGGCGGACGACGGGATCTGCCCGGACGAGCAGGCCTGGATCCTGCCAGCGGGCATCGCCCTCGCCCGGCTGGATCTTAGGATCGGACCGGGCGTGACCTTGATGGGCGACACCTGGTGGGACCGCGAGGGCCGGCTCAACAGCACCCTAGTCATAATCCCGTGCGAGGGGCCGGACCCGGCGTCGCCGGCCTGGTGGCGGTGGTCCGGAGGCAAATGGACGCAGGTGGAGGACCGTCCGGTCACGGCTGTTCGGATGCTCGCCTCCGGTGACCGGGCCGAGATCGTGCCGGAGGACGACATCCAGGTCCTGTACCGGCGGCACGGTGATGCGCGCGTTCGAATCGCCACCGAGGTGCTGGCGGTCGCGGCTCCCCCGGTCTAGTGCCGTGACCAACGTTCAGGGGTTGGGGCCAGGCCGCGCGGGTGGCGGGGTGGCCACAGCGGACGCCGATGCTTGGCCGCAAGTCACAGGGCCAGCTCGGATGGGCACCGACCAAACCCGATACCGCGACAAACGCCCATCGGATCATCCGAACGACTGGGGTAGGCACTCATACCGGACCAGGTAACCGGGGGAGTCCCCGGCTGGGGACGATCAAAAGTGATTGGTAAGCTGTTTGCGTTTGTCGTGAACACGTATCCGCCGACTTGGCACGAGATATCGAGCTGTGAGACGATCAGGAGCCGACACGCGGCCCCTTGGAGAGCCGATGGACAACACCACGCTGGTCTTGGTGCACGGCTTCTGGTCCTCGCCCGCAACCTGGGACGGTGTCGCCCAACAGTTGGGTGCCGACCCGGACCTCGACGGACTGCATCTGCACCGCTTCGGTTACGAGTCACCGAAACTGCGGCTCCCCCTGTCCTGGACACGAATTCCGGACTACGACGACATCGCCCAGTCACTCTCCGCCGAACTCGCCTTCCGGGTGCCACAGGGCGACCTCATCCTGGCCACTCATAGTCAGGGCGGGCTTATTGTGCAGCGTTTCCTCGCCTGGATGGCCAACGAGGGCCGCGCCCGGGAACTCGCCCGGATCAAGCTAATTATCATGCTTGCCTGCCCAAACCACGGCTCTGATTACGCCCGATCGATCCGCAGGATGGCTGGTTTTGGCCGCCACGCCCAAGCCCGGGACCTGAAGACACTGTCGGCGGACGTCGCAGCTGCCCAACGGACCGTTCAGCGGCAAATCGTCTCTGCCACCGCGCTGACCGAACGTGAGTGCCCCATCCCGATCCATGCGTACGCCGGTCGAACCGACAACATAGTGCGGCGACCCTCTGCACAGGGTGCCTTCACCCACGTCTTGACAATTCCCGGCAACCACTTCTCAATCCTCGACCCACGTAACCCGGGCAACATTACGGCCTCGGTGCTCAGTGGCCTGATCCGCCAGACAGCAGGCATGCCTGCACCCCAGCCGACAACATGCGCGCCGCCCCCGACGACGGGGGCGAAGTACGCAATCTCGATAAGCGAGTCACACAACGTCATGGTCGGCGACCACAACCAGCAGAGGAACGGCGAGCCCTCCAGGGGTAAGTGGGATCCACGTCGCCGGGCAGAGTAGCGCCCTCAGCGGCGAACTGGGGCCGAGATGGCGACCACGTCATCCCGAAGCACCTTCCGCTCGCCGTCACGCTCCAGAGCGAGGGTACCGGTATTACAATAAAGAATGGCCCCTTCCTCCGGCTCCAGGTCGCCACTGCAATCGTTTTCAACCAGAACCACGACGGTGCGCTCGTCAAGTGAGCGAAGCGTAGTCACCGGCGTGAAGCTTTCCCTGACCCAAACCGCCTGCGGGTCGAGCCGATACACGGCACTATTGGACTCCTTCACACCCGCCGCCTCACCCGTGTCGTCGGATCGACAATCTGTCGCGGCGAGCGCAGCGCGGAACATCCCGTTGGGCTCCGTCCATAGATCATGGACCGTGACGCCGTACTCCCATTTTTGGATGCCGTTCGTTGCGGCGGCGCTCATATCTGTATCAGCCCGTGTGCCATCCGCGCGGAACAGGACGATCGGGAACGCGCCACACGAGCCCGGGTTAGTCCGGAACGCGACCGCGAAGAGCGGCTCCCCGGTCCCCGGATCCACCGATACTGCCGCTGGCATGTAGCTGTTCGAGTCGAAACGGCCGAAGTACTCATGGCGGCTGCCGTCCAGGCTGGTGAGCCGCAACTCCTCAGCCCCATCGACGTATCGGCTAGTGATGATGTGTTCTGGACCGCTCACCAGATACTGGCCCCTGGGCACCCGAACATCAAATTGCGCCGCGGCCTCGGCAGACACGGACGCATCCCCACCGGCCATGATCAACCGGTGCTCGACCGCAAATTCGGCGCCTCGGTTCACCTCTACCAGGATTTCCCGCTCGCGGACAGGCGTGAAATCGTCACAGTGAGGGCAAGGAACGGCCCTTACCGCGCCGGTTCCCGCATCGACAACAATGAGCTTGATGTCCTCGGGCTCCTCCTGTCGGACCCTAGAATCTGAGAAGAAGGCTAGGTAGCGGCCGTCATGCGTCCACACCATCCGGTACTCGCGCGGGTCGGTCACTTCGGACATTCGCGGCACCTCGACCAACACTCGGTCCCGTCGCATAACCACGACGCTCTCTTCAGTGATGTACGCGAAGGTGCCGGTGACTATCGACTCCTTCTCTTCGTCGTTCTGCAGGGAGCGAACGGCCAGCACCGTCCCAATCGAGACGACCAAGACGACGCAGACAGCAAGAATCAGAAATAGTCGCAGAGAGATCCGCATGACCAACCGTTTCATTCTCGCCCGAACGTGGCAGGGTCGACCGGTTGCCATCGGCCGCGCGTACCATCGGGCTCGACCAGATAGGCGTAGGCTCGGGCATAACCCGACAGGGGAGCCCCAACGTGTCGTTCGAGTGCAGTCGCAGTGATCCGAAATGGCCGACCGCCTTGGTCTATATCTTGAAAGAATGCACCAGAAGACGTGGACACCACGAGCCTGAGGGTGAACGTACACGACTGACGTTTGGTAAAGGCACCGATCAGCAAGGTCTCCTTCTCGCCTGGGTCAAGCGTCACGGGCTTGAGACTGAAATAGGGCTCGCCAGTGGGGAAAAATCCCCGACTTTCGCTGTAGCCTAGTCGCTGAGCGATCGGACTCGGATCGTCCATGTCAAAACCGATCTTCAGGGTATCTCCGCTACCTTGGCTGTATCCATAGAAATACGTTCCGCTCAGGGGACCAGCGCAGCTCTTCACCACACGCATCTCGGTGATGCGCACCTGCTCGTCGGCATTACCTCGCAATGTCATGGTGAATGTGCCGAAGTCGACCGCCGTCCCCTCCTGTTCACGAAACCAACCGGTCTCGCTGATCAACTGGCCCGGGCCGAGCGTTTCCAGTTGCGCGTTTGTTATCTCCACCGATCGCGGCAGGACGAAGTCACGTGTCGCAACATTGCTCTCCATCGGCGTGATGCTCTCGACTAGGACCGGCGGTGAGGCGGCGGGCGCGGGCACGGGATTCGGATCAACCGAGGCGACGATCCGCGGTCGGGCGTCCGCCAGCGGTTCCGTCGACGGCCGATCCAGCACCGCGTAGGTGCCGGCGCTCGCGGCTACTACCAGGGCAACCAGCGCCGGTATCCAGTACCAGCCTTTGATCGACTGATCAAAGAACTGGATGTTGTGGTCACCCACCTGGATGTTCTGAGCACGCTTGATCGACACTTGGCGTAGCTGCCTAGACTGAGAGCTTTCCAGCTCGGCGATCTTCGACCAGCGTGCGGCACCTGCCCGGTCCAGCGCAGCGACCAGGTCCGCCCGGCCCTCCGGACCGACGCGATAGGCACGCAGCAGCTCTGGCGCGGGCTCACCGTTCTCCGCCAGCCGCTCCATGATCTCGTCGATCAACGGATGACTGCCGTCCAACTGATCCTCAGGGAGGGCGAGCACCGCGTCGAGCTCCTCGACTATTAACTCACCGGCTGTCACGCCCATTCATCCTCCGTTAGCAGACGTCCCCACCGAGGTCCAGACTGGTCTTTCGGGCGCCAGACGTCAGATGCCTCGATCGCACGAATTGATCCTCCTAGCCCTGACGACATCGGGAATCATCCGTCCAGTCTCATTACGTGAACACTTTGGACATCAACACCGTGAAGCCGGTAGCGAGGTCAAACCCGGCTACCACCAGCCGAACAGATCAGGCTTGACTATCTCACCCACGCCTTTGCGGTGCATATCCCCGACGAGGGCTCCCACGACGACCGCACAGTGCGGCCGCCGCACCGGGAAGTCACCTCCGACTTCGGTGGCGTACCCCCGCCAAGTGAATACGGCTGCGGCCCGACACGCCCCTGCCGGGCAACAGTTGACAGTGACGCCCGATTGCTTGCCAATGTCTGACACTCGCCGGCGCAAGGCGCCGCCCGGAGCTGGGCGATCGCAACGGCATGGCCGTGCTCGTAGACCTCGAAAGGACTGACCCACCTCGTGGCCCGACCGACCCCGCAGGACTACCCACGGCCTCGTTGACTCGCGGCCCTGTCGATGGACTACCCGACATCTGGGGTCGTCGGCTGGACACCTTGGACCAGCGCGGACAGGAATCGGATGGAGTCCTCGACGCGGTGCTTGATCGTCCGGAGGGTGGGGATGTCGAATCGCCCTGCGCTGCCGTGCGTGCCCTTGTTGAACTGGGAAAATAGGTTCATTACGTCGTTGACGTTCGGCTCCACGAAGTCGCCCAGGGCCTCGTAGCCGGCGTCGTTCAGGTCAAGCAGGTAACCGATCTTTTCCCGCCTTGCGACCGCCCGGCCGTCGGGTCCCCGCTCGCAGTTTGGCTTGGCCCGCAGCACTGCGGCGTCGGGAGCCTTCATGTTGATCAGTTCCACGATGACCTCGCGGGCGCTGGTGCAGAAGTGCCGGGCGGCATCTGGGTTTCGCGGGCTGATCGCAAACAGTGCACTCTCCCACCGGTTGTGCAGGTCCTCCGACAGCACGGACAACTCGTCGGTAATCGACGTTTCCTCGGCCTCCTCCGCGTCGATGACCGTCTCGTTTAGGAGGGCATTGGCGACCTGCGCGCTGTTGGCCGTCTCGGCCCCCGCCAGGTCAGCCAGTTCCTGCCCACGTTCGTTCCACAGCTCGGACTGCTCATCACCCGGGAGTACACGGTGTGCATGGCGATGGTTGAGGTCTGCACCGTGCCGTAGCGGGTCGTTGACCGCTGGCGGTTCAGCCGTGCAATCTCGGCGTTGAGCCGCTGCCGGTTGGAACGCACGCGTGCGTTGTGCACACGCACCTCGCGGTTGTGCTTGTCGACAACGCGCTTCACCTCGCGGTTGTACGCCGCAGCCTCGCGGTTGTAGTTGGTGACGGCCTGCTTCAGCCTGCGGTTGTAGTCGTCGACCATGCGCTTGTACTGGGCAGGGGGTAATCTTCCGCGGCACATCAACCTCCGTAACATCCGCGCGAGGTTACGCCCAACGTATGACACTTTGCACACTGGCATGGGCAGCAAGGCCTCTGTCCGCCGCTCTTGATCTGACGGTTCCTGACCAGGACAAACACCACTCGCTGATCTTCAGCAAACGATCACAGCAGTACCACGCAGCGACAGGCCACCGTGGGGAAATAGCGGAATCCTGCAGGTCAGCTGCGCGCGGACACAGGCGGAGCCCAGTGCTAGGAAACCGATGCTGTGGGCCGTGAGTGGCGTGGGTGCAGAGGGGATCAGGGCTGCCGTCAGCGGACCAGCCGGTTTGCCGACGGGTGTCTCGCGTTCGCTACACAGCCAGCGGGCGGGGCGGGGCTCAGCTGTGCCGGATCCCTGTCGTCAGGGGGAGGTGTGGGTGTCGGTTGTGCGGGCTCGGATCGCGATGGTGACCTGGTTGCCCGCGATCGGGTCTGTGGTGCAGTGCAGTCCGAGGTTCGTTATTCGGCCGTCGCGTGTGTCCCACTCGCGGGCGCCAGGGTCACGCCCGAGGATTGGGCCGAGTGAGTCGATCGTGGCCTTCCAGAGGTTGGGCCAGGCGCGGCGGGGTCCGACCACGAACGCGAGTTGGAGGGCGATGCCGCCGTCGGGGAGTGGTGGGGCGGCGCTGATCTGGTCGTGGATCTGCCGCTTGTAGGCGGTGGTGCTTGCCGATGCTGTGGTGTGCACCTGTAGCGAGTACATCCCGCCGGGGTCCGGGACGGGCCGGGTCTGGCACACCGCGACTGCGGATGTCGTTGCGTGCTGCTTGGTCGCCCATACCGAGGCGAATTGCCGCAGGGTGCCGTTGGTCAGAGTCGGGACGAGCGGGAACAGGTAGTTGTCAAGGTCGTGGTGCAAGAGCAGGGGCGCCGTGTCCGGTAGCCCGATGTCCAGGCGCAGTGCGAGGGGATCCGGTGCGACAGCCATTGTTGGGGCGATGGCCGCCAGGACGTCGGCGGTGAACGCGGCGGAGCGGACCTGGCCGGATGATCCAGCCGTGTCCCAGCTGGCCGGGGCGGGCGCGACGTTGAGGGTGCTGCCGACGAGTTCCGGCCGTGCATAGAAGACAGGCAGGGCCATAGAGGCAACGTACCGCCGGGTCATTGGCGGGACTCCCTGTGCTCAGGCGGCCTTCTCGCCTGCGCTCGCGTTCGGGACGGCGTTTGACAGCGTCGCTTGGCCGGTGGCGGTCGGCTGCTGCTACACACGGGGCATGGGGATGGATGTTGATGATCAGTACGAGCGGGATGCCGACCAGCACTTGGCGGTCTACGGATTGCGCGTCGCCCCCGAGCAGGTTCCGATCGTTCGGGATGTCCTCATCCGTGAGATCCGGCACGAGGCGGATACCTACGCTGGCCGGGGCACCATCTCCGGTAATACGCAGCTGATGCGGATCTGCGCCGTTCAGCTCTGGTATGCCGGTGCTGTCGAGGACGCGTTGCTGGTTCATCGCGCCCGCCGCACCAGCATGGACGCGACCGGCGCCGTCGATGCGGAACTCATGCTGGGGGCGGGCGTGGCCAGGACGAAGGAGTACCTCGCAAGCCTGTGCACCGATGAGGCTCGACAGATCCTCGACGAGATCACGTGGGTGGAGGATTCGTACGACGCCGATCGGTACGCCGCCTTTCTCGACATGTACTACCGGACTACATGAACCACCGTTCGCTGGCGAGCCTGGTGGTGGCCGTCTACAGCCGGGCGATGGGTTCGGCCTGGCTGCCCGCGCGGCAGCAAGCTGCGGCCAGCGGGCATTGAGTGACATGCAGAACGTCGAGCGTGACGGTGAGTTGATCGTGTGGTGCTCCGATGGTGCTCGGATGTTCGGCACCTCGCCAGCACAGGCACGACTGTTTCGGCATGGAAGCACTTCCGTCGCCCGCTGACTGTGGCGGCCCGTTGAGCGCAACGCCTGGACCAGCAGAAACAAAACACCCTCCGTGCGGACGGAGGGCGGCCCAATCAGTACGTTATAAGAGTCTGCGAACGCTTTAGAGATATTATGCCCGGTTCGGACTACGGATCAGAAGGTTAGGGGTTCGAGTCCCTTCGGGCGCGCAGACGGGAGAGGCCGCGACCTGCGAGAGCAGAGGTCGCGGCCTTTTTCTTGCAATGGGGTACGCGCACCCGTCGCATGCCAACCCGACCCGGCGCGCACTCCGGATCATCCCAACGGTCGCCGTCGGGTGCCGCTGCCCTGCCGTCTTGGCTCAGCCGCTGTTCGAAGAGTCAGCCATCGTGCAACATCCTGGGGCCGGGCCGTGTAGTCATAGTGTGAAGGTGTCACCATTCCCGTCGGACGACTCCGGGTTCGATGCGTTCGTACGACAGAGCGCCGCCGGGCTCCTGCGCTTGGGCAACATCCTGACGCTGGACCGGAGCGCTGCGGAAGACCTCGCTCAGGAAACCCTGATCCGCGTCGGGCTGGCCTGGCCGAGGTCGCCGCCGCGGCCCTGGGGCCCGTGTCCGACGTGGCGGTCGCGGTGGCGGGCGTCCTGCTGGGTCTGGCGTTCACCGCCGCGCAGACCTACCTGCTGGTCATGGGCAGGCCAGCCACGTGTCAGTGCTTCGGCAAGCGGGAACAGGTTTCCGTACGGACCTGGGGGCGGGCTGCGGCTGTGCTGGTCATGGGACTGGTTCTGCTCCTCGGGTCAGGATGAGACCTGCCGAGGTAGGGGGTCCGGGCTGCGGAAAGCAGCCCGGACCTCCTCGTGTTTTGACCATCGGGGGGGATTCGTGGTGGTCGAGGTCTAGCGGAATGGGGAGGACCCTGTCCATGATCTGAGTTCTCACACAAAGATC
>NZ_JBEYUI010000039.1:0-33582 GCF_040643455.1 Micromonospora sp. NPDC047134 | reverse complement strand
GCTTCCGCAACCCCGAAAACCAGCGATTACGCACCCGCACCGCGACAACCCGACGCCACCGCGGACACCTCAACCCCGCCTAACTTCGAAGAGCCCGAATAGGTCGTGGCGGTATTGGATGCTCTTGAGTCGGTTCTGCCGCAGGGCGGCGCAGACGCGGGCGTTCAGGTTGTCCCAGACGCACACGATCGGGCCGTTGAGCTGCTGGTGGGGCGGTATCCAGCAGGGCGATGTAGTCGCGTTTCGATCACTACCGAAGCCATCCGCCGCCAGCCCTGCTCCAGAGCATCGGCCAGCCGCCGCAGCCGACCCTCATCCAGCCGGCACCGAGACCCACCCGGCCCCTTCGAGGCCAGGGCCTGCTCACCACCAGCCCGCCACCCGTACACCGCGGTCTGCGACCTCCGGCACCGACACATCCTCGGCGAACCACCCGGCAGCCTGATGTCGCACCGACCCACGCTTCGCCCGCCCACGCGGACAACCCACCACCATCGGGACACCTCACCCCATCGAGCTACCCCACCCAAGGCCATCACCCAGACCACATCGGACGAACCTGGATATTCAAGATCTGTAGCGCCGCTCACCGCTTGGCAGGCCGCAGGCCGTCGGTCACCCGTTCCGCCTTCGCCGGTCCGGCGGCACCGCTGACTGCTTGGCAACAACACCGGGGGGCGGTTACCGTTCCCCCAGCCGGCGCAGGGCTCGGCAGGTACTTGAACCCGACCGGGCAACTGGCGTCACGTGCCGCCGGCGTCAATGACAGACCAAGCCCCGAGGAAGAATCATGGACCGAACGTTCGCTGACGACGTCGGCGATTGGCTGGTCGCCCAGGCCGACTCGCTCATCAAGGTCGGCGGCACCAAACAGCTCATGGGATCGACCTGGTCCGTGCTGCCCGAGGTGTGGCCCCCCGATCCGGCGACCGAGGTGTTCACCTCCGCGCTGCCCCTTGGTCCCGGCACCCGGTTCCTCGAGATCGGGTGCGGAGCGGGCGTGACGAGCGTGGTCGCCGCCATGGGCGGCTGCGAACGCGTCGTCGCGACCGACATCAACCCGGCCGCGGTCGCCAACACCGAACTCAACGCCAAGGCGCACGACGTCGGACACAAGGTCGAGGCGCTGACCAGCGACTTGTTCCACGAACTCGGCCCCGAGGACGTCTTCGACTTGATCGTGTCCAACCCGCCCCTCGTCAGGGCGAGGGAGGACCGCGTCTACGACCGGCCGATCGAGCATTCGGTGTTCGACCCGGGCTACACCCTCCACCAGCGCTTCTTCCAGGAGGTGAAACCGCACCTCGCAGCCGGCGGGCACGTCTTCATGAACACCAGCGACACGATGGGTGATCCGTACTCCATCGTGGCCCTCGCGGTGCGGATGGGCTTCTCCGCGCGCAAACACCACTCGAACCGGATCGAGATCCCGGGGACGCTGATCGGGTGGACCCCTGCCATCGCCGCAGCCGCAGACGAGCGAGGAATGATCCACGTCGAATCCTCGATCTACGAGTTCAAGCTGCTCTGAGTACGAGGAGGAAGAGCCCGCAACCGGAGCCCGTCCGCGGTAGATGCTGGCGGAGCGGTTCGGGCGGGTGGGGCGGGCTGGCGGCCAGGTACACCGGTCCCCGACGGCCTGGTCAGCGCCTCTCTACCGTCGGTGGCGGCGGCGGTTACTGGCCGGCGCCCGGTGACGACTGCTGGCCCAGTAACCAGCGGCGCCAGCCCGCTACGTCCTTGCCGGAGCCCGTCGATCGGATTCGTACATCGCCCAGCAGGGTGTGCGCCCGGATCCGGATCCGCGGTGTTCCCGGCACCGGGGGGATCGGGGCCAGCTGAAGTTCACGGTCGCTGAGCAACCCGAACCCGGCAAGCTCGACATCCACCCCGTCGGGCACCGTTATCTTGATGTCACCCAGAAGGCTCCACGCCTCGATCTCCACGACGGCCTCGGCGCAGACACTCGTACGCAGGTCAAGATGGACATCGCCGAGCACGCTGAACGTCCGCAGCCGGGCAGGCAACCGCCACCGCCCCACCCGCCGCTGGTCGCCAAGGATCGCGACCACGGTCGACACGGTCTGCGTACTACCGACCGGAGGCGGCTCCACCACCACCCCGGCCATCGCCCGCTCCAGATCTTCGATGCGCTCGGCCGCCCACACCGCCCCGACCCGATCGCTGAACTCCTCCAGGGTCAGCCGGCCCTCGCCGACCGCCTCCTGCAGCGCCGTCGCGGCGGCCTCCTGCTCCAGCTCACTCGGTTTCCGTGACAGCTGCTCAGGGCGAGGCTCGATCTCCACCATGTCGAGCCTACCGGCCCACACCCACCGCTCGTCGAGGGGTTCACGACCGGCCGAGCCGGCAACAACGGTGCTGTGTGGAGGTCGCTCACCTGGTACAGACGCTGTCGGCGCCAGAGACACCAAGGCCAAGGGTCAAGGGCCGATCGGTCACGTCCGCGCTGGTGGTGTAGAAGACGACCATCGCTGGATCCGGTTTGATGTTAGGCGGCGATCGGGGTCGTGTCGGGCTGCTGGGTGCGGCGTGCTCCGGGCCCGGCAGCGGCGACAACTCGGGGCAGGTACTCGGCGACCGTCGGCAGGACGGCAGGGATAGCGGGGTGAGCCTGTAGATCGGTCACCGTGACGCCCAGGTGAGCCAGAAACCTGGCTGGCGAGCGGCAGCGACGTGGTCAGCGTTCATTGCCGGCTCCCGCCAGGTGAGTATGCAGGTCGGCGAGCAGGCGTACGACGTGCTGACGAGATGCACGACGAGCAGATCGTGCGTGACGATAGCGGCGAACATCACGGGTTTTCCGGGCCCGATGCGGCACATCTGCCGGGCATTCGCAGAGAATGGCCAGGTCACCTCGGCTGCCCACCTGGTAGCGGCCGTCGTTGGCCGAGCAGATGACGAGCATGCCGTGGCGCGGCTCAATGTCGAGGCGGAGTACGGGGGCCAGCCCAACGCGCGCAGGAGGTGCTGCGCGCCCACCCGGCCACAGCGAGTCGGGAGAGCCATCCACAGCACCAGGCCGGCGTCGGTGATCGCCGTCGGGCACACTCGTTCCTGAGCCGGGTCAAGTTGTCGAGGTACGCGGTTCGACGTGGGCGGTGGCTCAGGTCAAGCAGCAGGGACTGCCGCGCAGCCCTGCGGACGAGGCGGTTGCCTCGCTGAACCACGCCGTGACCCTGCAGGCGCTCGACGAGGACCGGCTGGGTGAGGAGTTGACGGTCGTCTGGGAGTTGGAGGTCGGTCACACCGTCACGCCCGCTCAGGGTCTGCCGACGCAGGTCAACCCGGACGCCTTCGACGATCCGAACACCCTTGCCGGGTTCGTTGACGCGATGCGTTGGGGTGCGGTGACCTCGGCGGATGACCGGAGCGTGCAGGCGCCGTTCCACAGCGGGGTCGCGGTGGAGGCGTACCAGCTGGAGCCGCTGCGACGGGCACTGTCCTCGCCCCGGACGAACCTGCTGCTCGCTGACGACGTCGGCTTGGGCAAGACCATCGAGGCCGGCTTGGTGGTGCAGGAGCTGCTGCTGCGGCACCGGGCGCGGACCGCGATCGTGGTGTGCCCGCCGAGCCTGGCACTGAAGTGGCAGGATGAGATGCGGGACAAGTTCGGCCTCGACTTCACGATCATCAACAGCGAGATGATGCGCGAGGTACGGCGCCGGTACGGCCTACACGCGAACCCGTTCCAGCTGTACCCGCGGGTGATTGTGAGCATGGCGTGGTTGCCGCAGGTGCGCGCCCAGCGGATGCTGCGTGACATCTATGCGCAGGCGGCGAGCACGAAGACCGCTCGACGGTATGCGTTCGACATCCTGATCGTGGATGAGGCGGTTGCTGTCCGCCACCCGCGACGTGGAGAAGGCCACGGCTTCGAACTACCGGGACGCGCTCCTACCGGTCCGGGCTCGACTCGGCGGGAAGCCGCTCCAGGACGTCAACGAGGCAGACATCGAAGCCTTTATCGACTGGATGCTGACAGAGGGCCGGCGGCGTGGCGGCAAGCCCGGATCGGGACTTGGCGTCCGCTCGGTGCGCCTGACGCTGGGCCGACTCCGGACCGCGCTGAACGTGGCGGTCCGTCGTCAGCTCGTGGTGCGCAACGTCGCCGCGTACGTCACCATCCCCCGAGCAGCAGCGAAGGCCGCTATCGAGGAACGGGCGAAGCGTAAGCCCTGGACCCAGGACGAGGTGAAGACATTCCTCACCGGCATCACCGGCATCACCGGCGAACGCCTGTACGCCGTCTGCCTGCTGTCACTGATGGGCCTCCGACCGGCCGAAGTGTGCGGGCTGCGCTGGTCCGATGTCGACTTCGACGCAGGCACCATCGCCGCCGGGGACAACACACGAACGCTCGTCGACGGCGAGGTCGAGGAAAAGAAGGCCAAGTCCGCGGCTGGCCTACGCGGCCTACCGATGCCGGCAACCGTGGCGAAGGCGCTGAAGGCGTTCCAGACCCAGCAGAAGAAGGAACGCCTGAAGGCAGGCGACGCCTACATCGGCAGCGGCTACGTCCTGGTCAACGAGATCGGCGAGGGGCAGCGCACCGACTGGCTCCGCCGCCGGGTGTACGGCCTGATGGCCAAGGTCGGGGTCCGCAAGGTCCGACCGTACGACGCCCGACACGCCTGCCTGACCTACCTCGCCGCCGCCGGAGTACCCGACGTCGTTCTCGCGGCCTGGGCCGGCCACGCGGACGGCGGCACCCTCGCCAAGCGGGTCTACGTCCACCCCGACAGCAGCCACCTGAAGGTGGCCGCCGAGCACCTCGAATCCGGGCTGTTCGGGTAGCTCTCACACCCGGATTTCAGCAGTACGCGCGTACGTGATGAATTGTGAGACGAGACAGCAAAAAGCCCTGACCCACCAGAGTGAATCAAGGCTCTGACCTGCTGAAACTCTGTCGGGACGGCCGGATTCGAACCGACGACCCCTTGACCCCCAGTCAAGTGCGCTACCAAGCTGCGCCACGTCCCGTTGCCACCGCCGGACCTTGCCCGCGGCAGCCGGTACAGCTTAGCGCAGCCTCCCCCATCCGTCGCACAGCCCCCACCCCCATACCGCCGCCTCGCCGAACAGCCCACCACCCCTAAAGCATCCTAGGAAGACGGGTGGGCAGCAGAGGGCCCGGGTGCGGAGGCAAGCAGCCTCGACACCCGGGCCCGGGTAGAACAGCGATCAGCCGTGTGCCTTGCCCCGGCCGCCGGGGCCGAGCTTCTTGCGGGGGCGTACCGAGATCTCGATCGGGCTGCCCTCGAAGCCGAACTCCTCGCGGAGCTTGCGCTCGACGAAGCGTTGGTAGCCGGCGTCCAGGGGGCCGGTGGTGAACAGCACGAACCGGGGTGGGGCCACGCCCGCCTGAGTGGCGAACAGGATCCTCGGTGCCCGTCCCCCGCGTACGGGGTGTGGGGTGGCCTGGACCAGGGCGGTGAGCCAGGCGTTGAGCTGGGCGGTGGGGATGCGGGTCTCCCAGCTGTCCAACGCCCGGTGCAGGGCGGCGGCGAGCTTGTCGACGGCCCGGCCGGTCATCGCCGACAGGTTCAGCCGGATCGCCCACGGGATGCGGCGCAGTTCCCGCTCGATCTCCTTGTCCAGGTAGTACCGGCGGTCGGCGTCGACCAGGTCCCACTTGTTGAAGGCGATGACCAGCGCCCTACCGGCCTCGGTGACCATGGACAGGATCCGCTGGTCCTGTTCGCTGATCGGCTCGCTGGAGTCGAGCAGTACCACCGCCACTTCGGACGCCTCGATGGCCGAGGCGGTACGCAGGCTGGCGTAGTACTCCGTGCCGCTGGCCTTGCCGACCCGCTTGCGTAGCCCGGCGGTGTCCACCAGGTGCCAGGTCTCCCCGCCGATGGTGACCAGGCTGTCCACCGGGTCGACCGTGGTGCCGGCGACCGAGTCGACCACGGCGCGTTCCTCGCCGGAGAAGCGGTTCAGCAGGCTGGACTTGCCGACGTTGGGCCTACCGACCAGGGCCACCCGGCGGGGACCACGCGGGCGGTTTTCCACGATCTTGGGTGCCTCGGGCAGCGCGGCCATGATGGCGTCGAGCAGGTCGCCGGAGCCGCGGCCGTGCAGGGCCGAGACGGGGTGCGGTTCACCGAGGCCTAGGGACCACAGGGAGGTGGCCTCCAGTTCCACGGAGGTGTTGTCGGCCTTGTTGGCGACCAGGATGACCGGTTTGGCGCTGCGCCGCAGCATCCTCACGGCCGCCTCGTCGACGTCCGTGGAGCCCACCGTGGCGTCGACCACGAACACCACCACGTCGGCGGTGGCCACGGCCGTCTCGGCCTGCGCGGCGATGGCCGCGGCCCGGTCCTTGGCGTCCGGTTCCCAGCCGCCGGTGTCGACCACGGTGAAGGTCCGGCCGGACCACTGTGCGTCGTAGGGGATCCGGTCGCGGGTCACCCCGGGGACGTCCTCGACGACCGCCTGGCGGCGGCCGATGATCCGGTTGACCAGTGTGGACTTACCGACGTTCGGGCGGCCGACCACGGCCACCACTGGCTGCGGGCCGGTCGGCTCCTCGATGTCGAGGTCCGGTTCCCGCAGCTCCACCCAGCCGTCGTCGTTGCTCATGCCACGCCCCGCTCGGCCAGCAGCTCACGCAGTCGGGCCACGACCTCGTCGATGCCCAGTTCGGTGCTGTCCAGCACCACGGCGTCGGGGGCCTGGGCCAGCGGGTCGGCCTTGCGGGTCGAGTCCAACTGGTCGCGGCGGGCCAGGTCGGCGGCGGTGGCGGCGACGTCGGCGGCGTTCTCGGCGCTGCGCCGGGCGGCCCGGGCCGCTGCGGAGGCGGTGAGGTAGACCTTCAGGTCGGCGTCCGGGGCCACCACGGAACCGATGTCGCGGCCCTCGACCACCATCCGGCCGGCCTTGGCGATCATGTCGCGCTGCCGGGCGACCAGCAGCGCCCGCACCGCCGGTACGGCGGCCACCGCGGAGACGGCCGCGGTCACGTCGGCGCCCCGGATCTCGGCCTCGACGTTCAACCCGTCGGCGGTCACGGTGTAGCCGGCCGGGTCGGTGCCGATGCGCAGGTCGACCTCGCCGGCGACCTTGGCCACGGCGTGGGCGTCGTTGAGGTCGACGCCGGAGCGCAGCACCGCCCAGGTGACGGCCCGGTACATCGCGCCGGTGTCCAGGTAGCGGGCGGCCAGGCTGGTCGCGAGCCGTCGTGAGACGGTGGACTTACCCGAACCGGACGGCCCGTCCACAGCGACGACGCAGCGTCCGACCGGTATGTTTTCTCCCACCGTTGTCCTCCTCAGCCCGTACCTCACGATCCGCCGTCAGCGGCGGACGCGAGCGGTTGCCAGCTATGTCCAATGATGCCCGGCGCCGAACCCCACGGCCCGCCGGGCCGTCCGCGAGCCTACCCCCCGCGGTACCCGCGACCGCGCGGTCAGTCACCCACGGCCTTGAACAGGGCGGCGACCTCCGCGTTGGTCAGGCGTCGGGTCCGCCCGCTGCGCAGGTCGCCGAGCCGGATCGGCCCGATGGCGGTACGCACCAGCCGGCTCACCGGGTGCCCCACCTCGGCGAGCAGCCGCCGTACGATGTGTTTGCGCCCTTCGTGCAGGCTCAGCTCCACCTGGGCGGTACGCCCCAGGGAGTCCACCACCCGGAAGCCGTCCACGGTGACCGGCCCGTCTTCCAGTTCGATGCCGGCGGCCAGCCGCTTGCCGAGGTTGCGCGGGATGGGCCCGGAAACCTCGCACAGGTAGGTCTTCTGCACCCCGTAGGAGGGGTGCATCAGCCGGTGCGCGAGGGTGCCGTCGTTGGTGAGCAGCAGCAGGCCCTCGCTGTCCGCGTCGAGCCGCCCGACGTGGTAGACCCGCTGCTCCACCCGGTTGCCGAGGAAGTCGGCCAGGGCGGTGCGGCCCTTCTCGTCGGCCATGGTGGAGACCACTCCGCGGGGCTTGTTCATGGCCAGGTACACCAGTCGGGTGTCGGCCTGGAGCCGTTCGCCGTCGACATGGATGACCGCGGTGGCGGGGTCGACCTTGTCGCCGAGCTGCGCCACCCGCCCGTTGACCGTCACCCGCCGACGGAAGATCAGGTCCTCGCAGGCGCGCCGGGAGCCGACACCGGCGGCGGCGAGCACCTTCTGGAGGCGTTCCGGGCCGGTGTAGACGGGCGCGTCGGGTGAGGGGGTGCGGTTATCGCGATGCATCGGCAAGCTCTTCTACGTCGTCGGGGAGGAACGGGGCCAGCGGTGGCAGGTCGTCGAGGCTGTTGAGGCCGAGTTTCTCCAGGAACATCGTGGTCGTCCGGTACAGGAACGCCCCGCTGTCGGATTCGGTGCCGCACTCTTCGATCAGCCCTCTGGAGACCAGGGTACGGATCACCCCGTCGCAGTTGACACCGCGGATGGCGGAGATGCGGGAGCGGGTGACCGGCTGCTTGTAGGCCACCACCGCCAGGGTCTCCAGGGCGGCCTGGGTGATGCGGACGGACTGCCCGTCGAGGACGAACCGTTCCACGTAGGTGGCGTACTCCGGCCGGGTGTAGAGCCGCCACCCGCCGGCGGCCCGGCGCAGGTCGAAGCCGTGACCGGCGGCGGTGTAGCCGGCGGCGATCTGGTCGAGCATCGGGCCGATCCGCTCCGGCGGCTGCTCCAGCACCTGGGCCAGGGTCAGCTCGCTCACCGGTTCGTCCACCACCAGCAGGATCGCCTCCAGGGCGCCGCGCAGTTCGGTGTCCTCGAGCACCGGCGCCGGTTCCGGTGCCGGCCGCCCCCGCCCCGACCGCTGCCGACGCACCACTGCGGCACCGGCCGTCCCGCTCGGTGTCTGCTCGGCGGTCGCCCCGTCGGCAGCCGCCCCGGCCTCGTCGGCCGCTTCCGTCATCTGCCCCGAGGAACCCGCCGCCGCAGCACCTACGACACCCGCGTCCTCCGGGTCACGGTCGGGGGCGGCGGCCTCGGCGGGTGGGGCGGGGCGCTGCCAGGGTGGGATCCAGGCCGCGGCCTGGTCAGCCAGCGAATCGCCACGTTCCTCGTGGGTCATTCGGCCTGCTCCTCGCTCGTCGCCGTCCCGTCCGGGTCCGGTTCGGCCGGGGCCCCGGCGTACTCGTCGATGGCCAGGGCCGGTCCGCCGTCGGCGGGGCCGGTCCAGCGTACGGTCAACTCCTCCAACGCCTGTTCCTGCACGAAGGCCACCACCCCCTGCCGGTACAGCTCCAGCAGGGCCAGGAAGCGGGCCACCACCTCCAGGGTGGCCTCGCAGTCGGCGCAGAGCAGGGTGAAGGTGGCCGTACCAGCCCGGCGCAGCCGTTCGGCGATGATCGCGGCGTGTTCCCGGACACTGACCCGGACCATGTGCACATGGGCGATGGAGACCTCCGGCACCGGCTTCGGGGTCATCGCCCGTACGGCCAGGTCGCGCAGTCGCTGGGCGCCGATGCCGAGCACCAGGTCCGGCAGGGCCTCGGCGTAGCGGGGTTCCAGGGTGACCGCGCGGGGGTAGCGGCGTCCCCCGACCTCCTCCAGGGCGGCGATGTGCGCGGCCGCCTCCTTGTACGCCTTGTACTGCAACAGCCGGGCGAAGAGCAGGTCCCGGGCCTCCAGCAGGGCCAGGTCCTCCTCGTTCTCCACCTCGGCGGCCGGCAGCAGCCGGGCGGCCTTCAGGTCCAGCAGGGTGGCGGCGATGAGCAGGAACTCGCTGGCCTCGTCGAGGTCCCAGTCGTCGCCCATGGCCCGGATGTAGGCGATGAACTCGTCCGTGACCTGGTGCAGGGCGACCTCGGTCACATCCAGCTTGTGTTTGCCGATCAGTTGCAGCAGCAGGTCGAACGGGCCGGTGAAGTTGGCCAGCCGTACGGTGAACCTGCCGGGATCGGCCGGATCCTCGACAGCGGCGTCCGCACCAACCGGGTCGGCGGCCTCAGAATCGGCCGCGTCCGGCTCGGCCACCCGGGTCGGATCGTCCGCGGTGGCGGGGTCGAGGGGCGGCGCGGTCACGCGACGACCGTAGTCCACGGCCTGGCCACGGGTACGCGGAGCCTACCGCTCCGCCTGCGCGGCGATCACCTCGCGGGCGAGCTGGCGGTAGTTGCGGGCCCCGGAGGAGGCCGGGTCGAGGGTGGTGATCGGAGCCCCGGCGACGGTGGACTCGGGGAACTTCACCGTCTTGGTGATCACCGTCTGGTAGACCTTGTCGCCGAAGGCCTCCACCACCCGTTGCAGCACCTGCCGGCAGTGGGTGGTGCGGCTGTCGTACATGGTGGCGAGGATGCCTTCGAGTTCCAGGTCGAAGTTGAGCCGCTCCCGCACCTTGTCGATGGTGTCCAGCAGCAGGGCCACCCCGCGCAGGCTGAAGAACTCGCACTCCAGGGGGATGAGCACCCCGTGCGCCACCGTCAACGCGTTGATCGCCAGCAGGCCCAGGGAGGGCTGGCAGTCGATCAGGATGTAGTCGTACTCCTTGCGGACGCTCCTGAGCACCCGGGCCAGGGCCATCTCCCGGGCTACCTCGTTGACCAGCTGGATCTCGGCGGCGGAGAGGTCGATGTTGGCGGGCAGCAGGTGCAGACCGGCCACGTCGGTCTTGATCAGGACGTCCTCGGCGGTGACGTCGTCCTGCATCAGCAGGTTGTAGACCGACAGGTCCAGGTTGTGTGGGTTGACCCCCAGGCCGACCGAGAGGGCGCCCTGCGGGTCGAAGTCGACCAGCAGCACCTTGCGGCCGTACTCGGCCAGGGCGGCGCCCAGGTTGATGGTCGTGGTGGTCTTGCCCACCCCGCCCTTCTGGTTGGCCATCGCGATGATCCGGGCCGGGCCGTGCCGGTCGGTCGGCATCGGCTCGGGGATGGGCTTACGCATCGTGTAGGCGGCCGGGTCGGCCGGGCCCAGGTCAGCACCGAGGGCATTCTGCTGTTCGCGGAGCTCCGACGTCCAGGTCTCGGCACGGTCACCGTTGCCAGCCATGTCCTCGTTGCCCCCTCCCGACGACCATCCGGCGTCGGAGCCGCCCGACGTCCTTCGCGGCGCCGCTGCGTACCCCGGTCATCTCGCCGCCAGGGCCCGCGCTGCCGACTGTACGCCACCGGCCAGCAGGGCGTTCGGCACCCGCTCGGCGTGTCGGCCGACGGCACCGGCCAGCAGCGCTCAATTGCGGGCGCGGGGGTGGGCGGTGGCGTAGACCTCACGCAGTCGGTCGACGGTGACCAGAGTGTAGACCTGGGTGGTGGTGACCGAGGCGTGCCCCAGCAACTCCTGCACCACCCGCACGTCCGCGCCGCCGTCGAGCAGGTGGGTGGCGTAGGAGTGACGCAGGGTGTGCGGGGAGACCGCCTGCGGTCCCTCGACCGGCAGGCCGGCGCGCTGGGCGGCCCGGCGCAGGATGGTCCAGGCCCCCTGCCGGGTCAACGGCCCACCCCGGGCATTGAGGAAGACCGTCGGGGTGCCCCGGCCGGCGGCGGCCAGTCCGGGTCGGGCGCGGACCAGGTAGGCGCCCAGGGCCCGTTGGGCGTACCCGCCGACCGGCACCAGGCGGTCACGGCCGCCCTTGCCGCGCAGCAGCACCACCGCCTCGGTGAGGTCCACATCGTCCACGGCCAGACCCACCGTCTCGGAGATGCGGGCCCCGGTGCCGTACAGGAACTCCAGCAGTGCCCGGTCGCGCAGCGCGAGCGGCGCGGCCTCCCCGGCGGCCTCGACCGGCCCGGCGGCCTCCAGCAGCCGGAGCACCTCGGCCAGAGACAGGGCGCGGGGCAGCCGGCGGGGCGGGGTGGGTGGCCGGACGTCGCGGCTGGGGTCGGCGGTGGTCAGGCCCTCGCGCAGGGCGAAGCGGTGCAGGCCCCGGACGGCGCTGGCGGCCCGAGCTGCGGAGGAGGCGGCCAGGGGCGGGTGCCCGTCCTCGCCGGTGCGCAGCCGGGCCAGGTGGCGTTCGATCTCGCCGGTGGGGACGGCGGCCAGGTCGGTGACTCCGGCGGCGGCCAGGCTGTTCAGGTAGCGGTCCAGGTCACGGCGGTAGGACACCAGGGTGTTCGTGGCCAGGCCACGTTCGACCGTGAGGTGGTCCAGGTAGCCGCGGAGGGCGCGGCGCAGAGCCGGCGCGGGCTGGTGGCCCGTGCCGGCTCCGTCCGCTGCGGCGGTCGGGGTGCGGCCGATCAGGCCAGCACCTCGGCCAGCGGGGTGGTCGGCAGGTCGTGTGCCTCCGCGACCGGGCCGTACACGACCTGTCCGTCGTGGGTGTTCAGGCCCAGCGCCAGCGCCGGATCGCGGCGGGACGCCTCACGCCAGCCGTGGTTGGCCAGCTCCAGCGCGTACGGCAGGGTGACGTTGGTCAGTGCGTACGTGCTGGTGTTCGGTACTGCGCCGGGCATGTTCGCCACGCAGTAGAAGATCGAGTTGTGCACCTTGTAGACCGGGTCGGCGTGCGTGGTGGGCCGGGAGTCCTCGAAGCAGCCGCCCTGGTCGATCGCGATGTCGACGAGCACGCTGCCGGGCTTCATCCGGGAGACCAGTTCGTTGGAGATCAGCTTGGGGGCCTTGGCGCCGGGCACCAGGACCGCGCCGATGACCAGGTCCGCGTCCAGCACGGCCCGCTCGATCTCGTACGCGTTCGACGCCACGGTCTGCAGGTGGCCCCGGTAGATGGCGTCGGCCTGCCGCAGCCGGCCGACGTTCTTGTCCAGCAGCAGCACCTCGGACTGCAGGCCGAGCGCGATGGCGGCGGCGTTCATGCCGGAGACCCCGGCGCCGATGACGACGGTCTTGGCCGCGTAGACGCCGGAGACCCCGCCGGGCAGCACCCCCCGGCCACCCCCGGTACGCATCAGGTAGAAGGCGCCGACCTGCGGGGCGAGTCGACCGGCCACCTCGGACATCGGGGCCAGCAGCGGCAGCGACCGGTCCGGCAGCTCCACGGTCTCGTACGCGATGCCGGTGACCTTGCGGTCGAGCAGGGCCCGGGTGCAGTCGGCGGAGGCGGCCAGGTGCAGGTAGGTGAAGAGCACCTGCCCCTCGCGCATCCGGTGGTACTCCTCGGCGACCGGCTCCTTGACCTTGAGCACCAGTTCCGCGGCGGCCCACACCTCGTCGGCGGTGTCCAGGATCTTCGCGCCGGCGGCGGTGAACTCCTCGTCGGTGATGCTCGACCCGAGTCCGGCGCCGGCCTCGATGAAGACCTGGTGGCCGCTGCGGGTGAACTCGTTGACTCCCGCAGGTGTGATCGCGACGCGGTACTCGTGGTTCTTGACCTCGCGGGGAATACCGACCTTCACGATGCAGTCACCTTTCTCCGCCGGACCGTCGCCTCCGCCTGTGCGGTGTGTGGTGGCGCCTTTGCCGCCACGGTCGACCGATCCCGTCGGCGCAGTTTAAGCGGGTCGGAAAGGCACCGGGGCCTGCACTGTGACACCTGGTGGTCGTGGACGTTGACGAAGTGTCAGGTGTCGGAGGACGCCCCTCGGTGGAGTGGCCCCTCAGCCGTCAGGACAGGATTCTGCTGTGATCTCGCACTTCGGGCAGTCCGGTGCGCAGGCTGGCGAAGGGATCACTATTGTGTCGCCTCATGACCTATCCCCCTCCGCCCGGATATCCCCAGGGCGTTTCTGACAAGAGCAAGCTCGTCGCCGGCATCCTGCAGATTCTGCTCGGTGGCTTCGGCGTCGGCCGCTTCTACATGGGCGACACCAAGACGGGTGTCATCCAGCTGATCGTCACCATCGTGACCTGCGGCATCGGCAGCCTTTGGGGCCTCATCGACGGCATCCTGATCCTGGTCAACGGTGGCGTCGACGGGCAGGGACGCCCGCTGCGCGACTGACCCGTGACATCACGCAGGGGCCGGGCGAATCCTCGCCCGGCCCCTGCGTCTCGCGTGGTGCGGCTCAGCGCGGCAACGGGGCGTCCGCCCGGCGCAGCCCCGACCAGCCGCCGTCGCGGGCCCGGGCGGCGGCCAGCAGCCCGGCCACGCAGGAGGCGTTGGTGATCTCCCCGGCCAGCACCATGCCGACCGCCTCGTCCAGGTCGATCCGCACGATCTGCAGGTCGGCCTCCTCCTCATGCCGGTCGTGGCGCTGCTCCACCGGCACCTCGGTGAGGTCGCGGGCCAGGTAGACCCGGACCAGTTCGTTGGTGAACCCGGGCGAGCTGTGCAGGTCGACCAGCACATCGAAGCGACCGGCGACCAGGTCGACCTCCTCGGCCAACTCCCGGGCCGCGGTGAGCGCCGGATCCTCGCCGGCCACATCGGTCAGTCCGGCCGGCAGCTCCCACAGCCGACGCCCTACCGGTTGGCGGTACTGCCGGATCAACACCACCTGACCGGCGTCGTCCACCGCCACCACGGCCACCGCACCGACGTGCCGGACCAGGTCGCGGGTGACGATGTCGCCGCCGGGCATGGTCACCTGCTCGGAGACCACCTCGAAGATGCGACCCGAGTAGCGCACCTCACGCGAGCGCACCTCGTAGTGGTGCTCGACCCCGCTCACGAGGCCGAGGCCGCCGATGCGGCGGTGTCGTTGCGGGTGGCCCGCCGGGCCCCCTCCAGGTCGACCGGAAGCTGATCGGCCTGGGAGTACGCCACCGCGGCCTGCACGAAGGCGGCGAACAGCGGATGGGGCCGGGTCGGGCGGCTCTTCAGCTCCGGGTGCGCCTGGGTGGCCACGAAGAACGGGTGCAGCTCACGGTCCAGTTCGACGAACTCGACCAGCCGGCCGTCCGGCGAGGTGCCGGAGATGTGCAGCCCGGCCTTGGTCAACTGGTCCCGGTAGGCGTTGTTCACCTCGTAGCGGTGCCGGTGCCGTTCGCTGATCTCGGTGCTGCCGTACGCCTCGGCCACGATCGACCCCTCGGCCAGCTTCGCCGGGTACGCCCCCAGCCGCATGGTGCCGCCCAGGTCGCCCTTGCCGGCGACGATGTCCTCCTGGTCGGCCATGGTGGCGATGACCGGGTGCACGGCGTCGGCCTCGAACTCCACCGAGTTGGCGCCCTCCAGTCCGGCCAGGTGCCGGGCCACCTCGATGGTCATGCACTGCAGGCCGAGGCAGAGCCCGAGCAGTGGAATGCCGTTCTCCCGGGCGTACCGGGCGGTGCCGATCTTGCCTTCGATGCCGCGTACCCCGAACCCACCCGGGATGACGATGCCGTCCACCCCGGCCAGGGCCGCTGCCGCGCCGGCGGGGGTGACGCAGTCGTCGCTGGGCACCCAGCGCAGCTGCACCCGGGCCCGGTGACCGAACCCGGCCGCCCGGATCGCCTCGCTGACCGACAGGTACGCGTCCGGCAGGTCGACGTACTTGCCGACCAGGGCGACCGTGATGGTGCGCTGCGGCTGGTGCACCCGCTCCAGCAGGTCGTCCCAGCCGTCCCAGTCCACGTCCCGGAAGGAGAGCCCGAGCCGGCGCACCACGTACGCGTCCAGCCCTTCGCGGTGCAGCACCTTGGGGATGTCGTAGATGCTGGGGGCGTCCGGGGCGGCGATGACCGCCTCGGCGTCGACGTCGCAGTACAGCGACAGCTTGTGCTTGAGCTTGTCCGGGATCTCCCGGTCGGAGCGGCACACGATGGCGTCCGGCTGGATGCCGATGTTGCGCAGCTGCGCCACGGAGTGCTGGGTCGGCTTGGTCTTCAGCTCCCCGGAGGGCGCCAGGTAGGGCACCAGGGAGACGTGCAGGTAGAAGCAGTTGTCCCGGCCCAGGTCGTGGCGGACCTGACGGATCGCCTCCAGGAACGGCAGCGACTCGATGTCGCCGACCGTGCCACCCACCTCGGTGATCACCACGTCCGGGACCCGGCCATCGTCGTCCGGGTCACCCATGGCCAGGATCCGGGACTTGATCTCGTTGGTGATGTGCGGGATCACCTGGACGGTGTCGCCCAGGTACTCGCCGCGCCGCTCCTTGGCGATCACGTCGGAGTAGATCTGGCCGGTGGTGACGTTCGCCTTGCCGGACAGTGCCCGGTCCAGGAACCGCTCGTAGTGGCCGACGTCCAGGTCGGTCTCGGCGCCGTCCTCGGTGACGAAGACCTCACCGTGCTGGAACGGGTTCATGGTGCCGGGGTCGACATTGAGGTAGGGGTCGAGCTTCTGCATCACCACGCGGAGTCCCCGCGCGGTGAGCAGGTTGCCGAGGCTGGAGGCGGTCAGCCCTTTACCCAGGGAGGAGGCGACGCCCCCGGTGACGAAAATGTGCCTGGTCGTCCGTGCTGAAGGGGCCAAGGCCTGCTCCCGTGTCGTCCGTCGCGGTCGTGCAGACCGCCGAGCCGATCAGCGAAGTGATCACGCGATCCACGGGATTCCACGCTAACACCTCCCCGAGTCGGCTCCGGTGCCGCACCCGAGGTAGGCCGCCGCGGTTCACCCGGTCGCGACCTCGGCCGATGACCGTACCGCCCGGCCGCGCTGGCCTCCGGGCTCGTTCGACGGCGCCGCGCCGCCCGTGGTGGCGGCCCCGCCACCCTCGGCTGCCGGGTCCGGAACACCCGCCTGGTCGTCGGCCGGTTTCGCCCCGCCCGGCCCACCCTCGGCTGCCGGTCCTGGGGCTTCCGGGCCCCCGTCGGGGACCGGCTTGCCGGAGGGGGCCGGCTTGCTCGAGGGGCCGGCGTCCTGTGGGCGGTCGGTGGCCGGGCGGGTCCGGTCCGCGGCGTGGTCCAGCACCCGCAACGCGGCCAACGCCGCCATCGGCACCACCACGGCCGCCGCCGACCCCGCCACGTCCAGGCCCACCGCCCCCAGCACCCCGCCGATCACGGCGGCCACCCCGGTGCCGGCCATGGCCGCCCGGATCGCCGGATAGATGCCGAACAGCCGCATCAGCCCGCCCCAGGGCCGCAGTAGGGCGAACCACAGCAGCAGGGCCCCGACCAGGGCCAGCACCGTCAGCGGGCTGTTGACCAGGGTCTGGAAGCTGGCGGCGCTGGAACGTTGCACCGTCAACCCGCCGGTGCCGTCGCCCAGGGCGGCCAGGAACCGGCCCAGGCTCCCCCGCTCACCGGGCGGACGACCCAGGTCCACCACCGCGAACCCGATGGTCACCGCCAGCCCGGCCATGCCCGCCCAGGCCAGCCGGGTCACCGTCAACCAGCCGCCGGCACTGATCGCCGCGGCCACGCTCACCCCGGCGGTCAGGGCGATCGCCCCGATCGAGTCGGCACCCAGATAGGGGCTGCCGACCACCACCACGGCGGCACCACCGACCAGCACCATCACGGTCGGTCGCCACCGGCGGTGCACCTGCTGGGCCAGCCAACCGGCGGTCAGCAGAGCGGCGGCGACGAACACCCCGAGCCCCACCGTGCCGAGCCCGGCGTAGCGGCCCCCCTCCAGCGCGGAGTAGCCGACCACCCCGTTGAGTTGCAGGCGGGCCCCGGTGACCACATCCAGGCCGACCGCCAGGGTGGTCAACCCGGCCACCGCGCCGAGCGGCCCCAGGGTGCTGCGGTAGCCCGGTGCCAGCCGCACCAGCAGGGTCGCGGCGGCCAGCAGGGCGGCCGTCAGCCCGGCGAAGGTGGCCGCCGGATAGGTGTTGCGCCACCAGGGCACGGCCTCGGCCAGCAGGGCCGCCGGCATCGCCAGGGCGGCGGCGACCAGCAGCAGCTCCACGACCGCCACCACCCGCGGCGACACCGGTTTCGGACCGTACGGTCCGGCGTGCCGGCGGGCCCGACGCAGCAGCGGCAGCACCGCCACCGCCAAGGCCACCTGGACCCCGGCCAGCAGGGTGAAGAACCCCCCGGCGACCTCCCGTTGCGCGGCGGCCTCCCGGTCGGCGTCGGCCGGTTCGGTGATCGCGGCGGCCAGGTCGTCCGGGCGGCCACCGACGGACTCGGCGGGCCGGCCGAGGAAGGGCCGGTCCGGCATCGGGCGACCCAACGCCGTCAACGCGGTCGGGGCCAGGTCGATCAATTGCAGGTAGCCCCGACGTGCGGTGGTCGGCGAGGTCAACCAGCCGTTCTCCCAGCCCGGGCCGTCGGCCACGGCCACATGCAGCCGGGAGGGGCGTTCGGTGTCGGCGACCCCGGCCACGATCACCAGGGAGTTCGGTGGCCGGGCGGCCAGCACCCGGGCCAGTTGGGTGTCGGCCTCCCGCGCCGCCGCGGCACGTTCGGCCGGGTCCGCACCGGCGACCGTGCCCAGGTCGACGATGCTCAGGACGCAGGAACTCAGCAGCCCGGCCGGATCCGCCGGCAGGGTCGGCTCGTATCGGTCGACCCGCCCGAAGGGCCGGGCCGCCGCCACCGCCGCCCCCGGGCCGACCGCGACCGAGCAGCGCACCGACTCCGACAGGGCGCCCGGCACGGTGCCCCACGGCAGCCGGTCCTGGTTGTGTACGACGACGCTCTCCTGCTCGGGCAGGTTGGCCCCGATGCGGTCCGGCCGGTCCACCTGCACCTCGGTCGGCGGGCACTCGCCGTCCGGCTGGCCGTTGGTCCATCCGGCGAAGCTGCCCGCCCCCAGGGTCAGCCAGCCGTCCAGGGGGCAGGTGGGCCGGTAGGCCGACCGCACCGACAGGGAGCCGATGGAGCCTTGGCGGGCCAACTGCCACAGGGTCGGGGTGCGTTCGGCGTCGACGTCGTCCCACCGCAACCCGGCCACCCCGACCAGCACCACGAAGTCGGCGCCGGGTCGAGCCGGCGGGGTGGTCGGCCGGGCGGCCAGGGCGACGACGCCCATCACCACGACGACCAGGGTCAGCAGGATCGGAGCGGCTCGGCGCACCATCATCGGCGTCCCGTCGACGAGGCGTCGGCATCCGGGCTGGCCAGTTCGGCGTAGAGGGTCACCAGTTGGGCCACCGTGTCCGACTCGGTGGGCCAGGTGGCCGCCTGGACCGCCCCGCGCCGCCCCAGCTCGGTGCGGCGCCGGTCGTCGTCGAGCAGGTCACGGACCGCGGCGTCGACCGCGTCGACGTCACCCGGCGGCACCAGCACGGCGGCGTCGCCGACCAGCTCCGGCAGGCCACCCACCGCGGTGGCCACCAGCGGCACCCCGGCCCGCAGCGCCTCCTGGGCGAACAACTGCCGGGCCTCCCAGTCGCTGGTCACCACGGCCAGGTCCGCCGCGGCCAGCAGGTCCGCCACATCGGTACGGTGCCCGAGCAGGGTGATCGGGGCCCGGACGGCACTGATCCGGGCGGCCAGCGGCAGGTACGCCGGTCCACTACCGGCGATCACCACGGCCGGAGGTGGGGTCCGGGTGCGCCACCGGGCGGCGGCGTCGATCAGCACGTCGTAGCGCTTCTGCGGATGCAACCGGCCGACCGAGAGGACCAACGGCTGGTCGGCGGCGACAGCGAACTCGGCCCGTACGGCGGCCCGGCCTCGGCGCGGCGGGGGCAGCACCGGCGCGGCCACCGGGGCCAGCCGGGCGTCCCGGGCCCCGAGCGCCACCGCCCGCTCGACCAGATCGGCGGAGGCCCCCAGCACCACCCGGGCCCCCCGGGCGACGACCCGCTCGGCCAGCCGGGACAGCCCACCCCGCAGACCACCGGCGAGCACCGCGTTGTGCCAGGTGACCACCAGCGGGGCGGCAGGTCGGGCGAGCACCCCCACCAGGGCGGCCCGCAGTCCGTGCGCGTGCAGGACCCGTACCTGCTCGGCGGCGAGGGCCCGACGCAGCGCCGTGACCGCCCGGGCGTCGCCGGGGGCGGGGCTGGCCGGGATCTCCACCGCCGCGAAGCGGGCCCCGGCGCCGACGAAGTCGAACTGGTCCTGGGTCGCCGCCGGCCCGCAGACCAGCACCGACTGCCCGGCGGCGGTCAACCCGCGGGTCAGCGCCCGCACATGTTGACCGACTCCACCGGTACTGGAGGCCAGCAGCAGCACCACGGTGCCCGTCCGCTCAGGCGTAGCCACCGGCTGATCACTCCTTCCCGTCGCCCTGCTCCGGGGGGCTCCCGTCCCTCTGCCTACCCCGTAGGCGGGCCGGCAGCCGTCGGCGCAGCCCGGCCAGCACCGGGCGCAGATCGCGCCGGTCGACCAACCAGACCACGGCGAGGAACACGACGCCGACCAAAACTCCGGACAGCATGCCCTGCCCCAGGGCCACCCACCGCGTCGGGGTGCCGTCCCCCTGCGCCACCAGCCGCAGCAGCCACAGCGCGGCCAGCGCCCCCGCCACGGCGCCCAGCAGCCCGGCTCCGGCGGCCCGGGCGGCACCGGCCAGGGCGGCCGACCCGGCCGCCCGCCGTACCGCGACCAGCAGCAGTCCGCCCAGCAGCAGCATGCCGGCCGAGTTGGCCAACGCCACCGCGAGCACCCGGTCGGCCACCGGCAGCAGCGCCGACAGCGGCAGCAGGACCAGCGGGACGGCCAGCCACCCGGCGGTGATCGCGGCGGTGGCCGAGCGGGTGGCCCCCCGGGCGTACAGGGCCCGGGAGAGCACCGCGAACAGCCCGTACCCGATCAGCCCGGGGGCGTACCCGGCGATGGCCCCGGCGGTGGCCTCGGCGTTGAGGGGGAAGAACCGCCCGATCGGCCCGGCCGCCCCGACCAGGACGGCGGCCCCCAGGAAGCTGAGCAGCAGCACCCCCCGCAGGGTGGCCGACAGGGTGTCCCGGTAGCTCCGCTCGTCGCCCTCGGCGGAAGCCGCCGCGAGGGTGGGGTACGCGGCGGTGGCCAGCGGCACCGCCAGCACCGCCCAGGGCAGCAGGTAGAAGGTCTGGGCGAGGTTGAACACCTGGGGTGCCTCGGTGAGCCCGCCGGCGACCCGCCGCAGGATCACCGCCAGGGCGACCTGTTGGGCGGTGACCGTGACGACTCCGGCCACGGCCAGCCCACCCACCCGGGCCCGGGCGTCGGCGGCGAAGGTGTACCCCGGACGGGGCCGCAGCCGCAGCCGACGGATCGGGATCAGCAGCGACAGGGACAGCACCACCACCCCTAGGGTGGTGCCCCCGGACAGGATCAGTTCCGCGCCCCGACCGGCCTGCGCCACGCTGGCTCCCGGACCGGCCACCCCGACGAAGACCAGGTAGGCGACGATCACCGTGAGGCTGGACAGCAGCGGCGCGATCACCGGCCAGGCGAACCGGCGATGCGCCTGGAGCACCCCGGTGAGCACGATGCCGATGCCGTACAGCGGTAGTTGCGGTGCGAAGACCCGCAACATCCGGGCCCCGGCGGCGAGTTCCTCCGGCGACCGGTTGTCCCCCAACAGGTTGATCAGCGGGCCGGCGGCCAGCGCCAGCAGCACCGCCAACGGCACCAGCAGGGTCAGGGTCCAGGTCAGCAGGGCACCCGTCGTGGCGGTCACCGCCTGCCGGTCACCGGCCGCTACCGCACCGGCCAGCAGCGGTACGACCAGGCTGGCCAGCGCCCCACCGGCGACGATCTCGAAGATGATGTTGGGTACGGCGTTGGCCAGCACGTACATGGCGCCCAGGTCGCTGTCCTGGACCACCCAGGTGAACACGGCCGTACGCCCGAACCCGGCCAACCGGCTGAGCACGGTGAGTACGGCGATGAGTGCGGCCGCCGAGGCCACCCGGCCGACGCCGGCCAGGGGTGCCGGTCTGGTCACGTCAGTCGGGGCGACGGCCCAGCGCGTCCAGGTCGCGCAGTCCGGGCGTACTGGCGATGACCTTCGTGAAGCTGACCTTCTCGCTGGCGGCGGTGAGCCCGGCGAGCACCGCCAGCAGGGCGGCCCGGCCGACCGGTCCGGTACGCGCGGCCAACGCCACCCCGAGCACGGCACCGAGGGCGTTGGCGCCGCTGTCGCCGAGCATCACGTCCTCGTTCAGGTCGGCGGGGAGCAGCCCGCCGGCGGCGCCGAGGGCACCGGCGGCGATCCCGCCCTGCCGACCCCCCGCCAGGGGTGCGCCGAGCAGCAGACCGGACTTCAGGGCCCGCCCGGGCCGCAGGTCCAGCAGGTTGACCAGGTTGGCGGTACCGGCGATCACACCGGCGCCGAGCAGCACGTCGAGGCCGCGGCCCAGCGGGCCCTGCCGCTGTCGCCTCCGGTGCCCGGCCACCCCCTGGTCGGCGGCGAGCAGGGTGGCGGCACCGAGACCGGCCGCACCCACCCCGACGACCTTGACCAGGCCGGCGGTGACCCGGCCCTGCCGGAGAGCGGCGAGGTGTCCCGCGAAGCCCTTGTACGCCTTCTGTTCCGGTCGGGCCCCGACCACGTCGTCGTACAGCCCGACGGCCCCGGCACCGAGCCCGGCGACCAGGGTCGCCGCCCCGGCCGGCACACTCGCCGCCCCGCAGGCCGCCGCGCCGCTGGCCCCCACCGCCAGGGCCGGCCCGGCCGCCAGGGTCACCGTACGGCCGCGGAAGTTGGTCCGCTCCAGCCCCGGCCCGGCCGGGGAGGTGCGCACCTGACGCAGCGCGTACCGGGCGGCAGCCGCCCCGATGCCCGCCACCAGTAGTCCCCTGACGATCGTCACGCCACCGCCTCGCTCCGCACGCTCACATGCCCTCCCCGCCGGTCGACGCACATCGTGGAAATCCGGGCACCGGGTGCACCGGCGTCACTGGGGCAGTCTAGGCACCAGGGATGCGGCGCTGTCGCCCACGCCGTACTGGCCGGCCTTGCTCTCGGTGAGCTGCTGCACCAGGGCCAGGGTGGTGACCAGCTGCCCCTGCACGGTGTTGGCGTTGTCGATGGTCGAGATGCGCTGCGCGAGCACCGCGTCGCCGCGGACGAAGGCCACCAGGTTGCCGTTGGCGGATCCGTTGCCGGCCACCACGATGCCCCCGGTCCGGTCGAACTGCTCGGCGATCTTCACCACGGACTCGTCCTTCTTGGCGGAGTCCTTGTCCACGTACGGCAACCCGCTGACCAGGACCACCGCCTCGGCCGCCGCGGTGATCCGGTCGGCGACGCTGAGGTAGTTGGCGTTGCTGTACGCGGCCACCACGGCCCGCCGGTCGGCCTCGGTGACCGGTGCGGCGTCGGCCGGCTGGTCCAGCAGCACGGTGGCCAGCAGGGCGCTGGAGGTCTCCACCCCGTGGCCGTTGCCGGGCAGGTTGGCCGTCGGGGCCCCGGTCGGCCGGGCCGCGGTGACCGCCAACTCCAGCAGGTTGTTGTTGTTCTCCGGGTTGATGAACTTGTCCTGCAGATCGATGCGCCCGGTGATGTCGGCGCCGGCGAGTTGCAGCATCTCCAGCACCCCCTCGGCGTGGTCCCGGCCGGTGGGGGTGGTCAGCAGCAGCACCCGCTTGCCGGTCAGCTTGCCCGGCAGGGTGATCTGCGCCATCTCGGCGGCGAACTCCTCCTCCAGCTCCAGTTCCCGTTCCATGCTCTGGACCGTCTGGCGCATCTGCTGGTTGGCCTTGCTCAGCGCGTCGACGTGCTCCTTGAGGGAGTCGGCCACCGGGCCGTTGAGCGCGGCGGTGCCGACCACCAGGCCGATCGCCAGGGCCAGGAAGACCGCGGTCAGGGACACCACGTGGTAGCGAAAATTGATCACGCTTGCAGCCTCTTGATCGGTCGGGGGCTAGAGGAGCTGGCCGAGCTGGAACACGAAATTGTCCCACCACTCGGAGACCACACCCAGGTACGCCTTACCGACGGTGGAGACGGCCACCGCCGATGCCATGGCGGCGACCGCCGAGAGCACCAGCAGCAGCAGCGAGGAACCGGCGATGCCCTGCCGGTAGAGCCGGCTGACGCCCTTGGCGTCGACCAGCTTGCCGCCGACCTTGAGCCGGGTGAGGAAGGTCGAGGCCATTCCGCCGCGCCCCTTGTCGAGGAACTCCACGAGAGTGGCGTGGGTACCCACCGCCACGATCAGCGAGGCGCCCTTCTCGTCGGCCAGCAGCATGGCGAGATCCTCGCTGGTGGCGGCGGCGGGGAAGGTCACCGCCGGCACCCCCAGACCGTTGACCCGGGGCAGTCCGGGCGCCCGGCCGTCCGGGTAGGCGTGCACGATCACCTCGGCGCCGCAGCGCAACACGTCATCGGTGACCGAGTCCATGTCACCGATGATCATGTCGGGGGTGTAGCCCGCCTCGACCAGCGCGTCGGCACCGCCGTCGACACCGATCAGCACCGGCTTGAACTCCCGGATGTACGGGCGCAGCACGTCCAGGTCGGCCTTGTAGTCGTAACCCCGGACCACGATCAGGCAGTGCCGGCCCTGGATCTCGGTGGCGATCTCCGGCACCCCGACCCCGTCGAGCAGCAGGTCACGCTCCTGCTTGAGGTAGTCCATGGTGTTGGCGGCGAAGGCCTCCAACTGCACCGACAGGCCCTCCCGGGCGTCCGTCATCGCCTTGGCCACGCTCTCGGCGTCCTGGAGGATGCCGTGCGCCACCGCCTCCTCACCCAGGAAGACCGTGTTGCCCTCGATCCGCACGGTGTCGCCCTCGCGGATGCGCTCGAAGATGCCCTCACCCAGATCGTCGAGCAACGGGATGCCCGCCGCGACCAACACCTCCGGCCCCAGGTTCGGATACCGACCGGAGACCGAGGGCTTGGCGTTGAGCACCGCACCGACACCGACCGCGACCAACGAGTCGGCCGCGACCCGGTCCAGATCGACATGATCGATGACCGCGATGTCACCGGGGCGCAACCGCCCCACCAGCCGCTTCGTCCGGCGGTCCAGGCGCGCGGTGCCGAGGATCTGTCCCGGTTCCGCGTTCCGGGTCCGTCGCAACGTGGGTAGACGCATCGTGACCATCCTGGCATGTGAGGCAGGCGAATCTGTCGCGACATGCCTGAGCAGGGCCGCCTACCCAGGGAAGCACATACCGGCGAAGGCCGGTGTGCCTCCGCTCACAATGATGGTCTCACGACCGCCGTTCCCGGGCCGCCACGGCCAGCAACTCCTCCGCGTGAGCGATACCCAGATCGGAATCCGGCAAACCCGCCAGCATCCGGGCCAGCTCCCGGGCCCGCTCGGTGTCCTCCACCACCCGCACCCCACTGGTGGTCACCGCACCCCCGGTGTCCTTGGCCACCACCAGATGCCGGTCGGCGAACGCGGCCACCTGCGGCAGGTGGGTCACCACGAGCACCTGGTGACTGCGGGCCAGCCGGGCCAACCGCCGCCCGATCTCCACCGCCGCCTGACCGCCGACCCCCGCGTCGACCTCGTCGAAGACCAGGGTGGGCGGGCCACCGGAACCGGCGAAGACCACCTCTATGGCGAGCATCACCCGGGACAGCTCACCCCCGGAGGCGCCCCGCTGCAACGGCAACGACGGCGCACCCGGATGGGCCAGCAACCGCAACTCGACCTCGTCGCCGCCGTCCGGCCCGACCCCCACCTCCACCCCGTTGACCGGCAAGGTGGGCTCGGCCCGACCCGCCGGCCGGGGCAGCACGGCCACCTCCACCCGGGCGTGCGGCATGGCCAGCCCGGCCAACTCGACCGTGACCTGCTCGGCGAAGCGCAGCGCCGCCTCCTGTCGGGACGCCGACAGCCGCCCGGCCAACTCGGCCACCTCACCGGCCAACCGGGAGGCCTCCCGGTCCAACTCGTCGAGCAGCTCGTCCGAGGTGTCCAACTCGGACAACCGGGTACGGGCCCGCTGCGCCCAGGCGATCACCCCGTCGATGTCGTCGGCGTACTTGCGGGTCAACGCCCGCAACGCCGCCCGCCGCTCGTAGATCGCCTGCAGCCGGGCCGGATCGGCGTCCAGGCCGGCGAGGTAGGTCGACAGCTCCACGGAGACGTCGGCGACCAGGGTGGCCGCCTCCTCCAACCGGGCCGCCAGCTCACCGAGGGCCGGATCCGTACCGGCCTGCCCCTCCAAAGTCCGGCGGGCGGTGCCCAGCAGGGTCGAGGCGTCCGGGGTGTCGTCCGTGGCCTCCAGACCACCGGCGACGCACAGGTGGGCCAGTTGCGCCGCGGCGCGCAGCCCCTCGGCGTGTTCCAGCCGCTGCACCTCCGCCTTCAGTTCGTCGTCCTCCCCCGGCTGCGGATCCACCCGGGTGATCTCGTCGAGGCCCAGCCGCAGCAGATCCGACTCCTGGTGACGCTCCCGGGCGTTGCGCCGGCGGTCGGCCAGATCCTCGACCACCCGCCGCCACTGGGCGTACGCCTCCCGGGTCGCCTCCAGCAGCTTCTCGTGCTCCGCCCCGGCGAACCGGTCCAGCGCGGCCCGCTGCTCGGCAGGCCGCAGCAACCGCAGCTGGTCGGACTGGCCGTGCACGGCCACCACCTGCTCGCCGACCTCACCGAGCATCGACACCGGCATGGCTCGCCCGCCCAGGTGGGCCCGCGACCGGCCCTCGACCGTGACCGTACGACTCAGCAGCAGGGAGCCGTCCTCGTCCGGCTCGCCACCGGCGTCGCTGATCCGCGCGTGCACCGTCTCGGCGTACCGGCCGGTCAGCCGCAGCCGCCCCTCCACGACCGCCCGACCCGGCTGGGCGCGCACCCGACCCGCGTCGGCCCGGCCGCCGAAGAGCAGACCCAGGCCGGTCACCACCATGGTCTTGCCCGCACCGGTCTCCCCGGTGATGACGTTCATGCCGCCGGTCAAGGGCAGCGTGGTGTCCTCGATGACGCCCAGTCCGGTGATGCGCAGCTCTTCCAGCACAGCAACCGACAGTAGACGCGGTGCCCGACAGTTGACCAGCCGGAGCGGACCCCGGCGCGTCCCGATCGGCGCACTCGGACGGATTCTGTCCGGTCGATCAGCGACGGGAACCGCGCCAGCCCTGCACCGGCAGGTCGAACTTGGCCACCAGCCGATCGGTGAACGGTCGATCCCGCAGCCGCACCACCCGCACCGGCAGCGCCCCCCGCCGCACCGTGATCCGCGCCCCCGGCGGCAGGTCGTAGACCCGCCGGCCGTCGCAGGAGAGCACCGCCAGGGTGGTGTACGGGTCAACCGTGATCGAGATGGTCGAGGTGGGCGCGGTCACCAGCGGGCGGCTGAACAGGGCATGGGCGCTGATCGGCACCAGCAGCAGGGCCTCCACCTCCGGCCACACCACCGGCCCACCCCCCGAGAAGGCGTACGCGGTAGAGCCGGTGGGGGTAGCGCAGATCACTCCGTCGCAGCCGTACCGGGACAGTGGTCGAGCGTCCACATCGACCATCAGCTCCAGCATCTGGGCCCGTTCGCCCTTCTCGACGCTGATCTCGTTGAGCGCCCAGGACTCGATGGTCGGCCCGCCGTCGAAGGTTGCGGTGACATCGAGGGTCAGCCGCTCGTCGACCGTATAGCTGCGGGAGACCACATCGCTGACCGCACTGTCCAGGTCATCGATCTCCGCCTCGGCCAGGAACCCGACCTTGCCCAGGTTGATGCCGAGCAGCGGGGCCTTCGCCGGGCGGGCCAGCTCCGCCGCCCGCAGGAAGGTACCGTCCCCGCCGAGGGCGAAGACGATCTCCGCACCCTCGGCGGCTTGCGGACCGCTCACCGGGATGACCCCGGGCAGATCCAGATCCTCGGCCTCCTCGGCGACCACCCGCACCTGGAAACCGGCCGCGATCAGGTCACAGGCCACCGCCCGGGCGTGCTCCGTACTGCGCCGACGGCCGGTGTGGGTGACCAGCAGAGCGGTCCGGGTCACCGGCTCCACCCTCCGGTCGCCACGCCGATCCACCGGCCGGCGTACGGCCGGCACCTGCCCGCCGTCAGCCGCCCACTGCTCGCGCTCACCCTGCGACCTCCTCCGTCGCCGCGCCCGGCACCTCCCCGGACGTCGTCGGACCCTGCGGCCCAGCGGCGACCACCGCACGGACCCGATCCGGATCGGCCGGCGGCGCGCCCCGGCGTAACCATACGAAGAACTCGACATTGCCGCTCGGCCCCGGCAGCGGGCTGGCCGCCACGTCCACCAGACCCAACTGGTGCCCCATGGCCGCCGCCGCGACATCGAGCACCGCCTCGGCCCGAAGCTCCGGATCGCGCACCACCCCGCCCGCGCCCACCCGCTCCTTGCCCACCTCGAACTGCGGCTTGACCATGAGCACCAGGTCCCCCTCGGTGCAGCCGGCCAGCGCCGGCAGGACCAGCCGCAGCGAGATGAAGGACAGGTCGGCCACGGTCAACTCGACCGGCCCACCGATCACCTCCGGGGTGAGGGTCCGCACGTTGGTGCGTTCGAAGACCCGCACCCGCTCGTCGTTGCGCAACGACCAGGCCAACTGCCCGTAGCCGACGTCCACCGCGACCACCTCGGCCGCACCGGCACGCAGCAGCACATCGGTGAACCCCCCGGTGGAGGCACCGGCGTCCAGGCAGCGTCGACCGGCCACGGTCAACCCGGCAGGGGTGAACGCGGCCAGCGCCCCGGCCAACTTGTGCCCGCCCCGGGAGACGTACTCCGAGGTGGGATCGTCGCCGGTGACCAGCAACGGATCGGCCGGATCGACCATCGCGGCGGCCTTACGGGCCGGCACCCCCCGCAACAGGACCCGGCCGGCCTCCACCAGAGCGGCCGCCTGTTCCCGGGAACGGGCCAGGCCACGGCGGACGAGTTCGGCGTCCAACCGGTTTCTGCGTGCCATGAACGAGCGGCCTCCTCAGGCCTGATCGATGGTGGCCAGGGTTTCCCGCAACGTCTGGTACGCGGCCTCGTACTGGGCGATCTGGTCGGCCGGGGCCAGCGCCTCGGCGTTGGCCAGCGCCTGCACCGCGGCCCGTACCGCCGGATGCTCCCCCTCGTCGGTCTCCTCCGTCGCCCAGCGACGCGGCGGCGGACCCGGACGCGGGCCCGGCAGGGGTCCGCTCACGCCGGGCCGTCCGGACGTGCCGAGGCGGCCCCACCGCCGGCGGCCTTCTTCGCCACGGTCTTCTTCGCGACTGCCTTCTTGGCCACGACCTTCTTGGCCGGCCGCTGAGCCACCGCCTTGCCGGGGGCCACCTCCTCGGAGGTGCTCCTCGCCGGCTTGGCGACGGCCTTCTTGGCCACCGTCTTCTTGGCGACAGCCTTACCGGGCGGGGCGGCCGCGGCGGTAGCGGGCGTGCCCACCGACGATCCGTCGGCGGAGGTTCCCGGCCCTCCGACCGAGGCCCCTCCCCCGGCCGAAGCTGCCCCGGCCGCAGACCCGGCCGTTGCACCGGCCGTCCGCAGCTGCCGTTCCAGCTCGAGGACCCGGCGTTCCAACTCGGCCACCTCGTCGGCGCTGGCCAGTCCGACCACGCCGAGCGCCCGCTCGACCTCGAACCGCACCAGCTTGGTCAGCGCCTCCCGGTTCGCCGCACCGGTCGAACGTAGTTCGTCGGCCAGCGCCTGGATCTGGGCGGCGGTCGCACCGGTCGAGCCCATCGCTCGACGCACCGCGTCCTGCGCCTTCTTCCGAGGCGCCTCCGTCAAGCCCATGGCCAGTTCGAGGTAGGTGCGCCACGCGTCCTGCATGCCTGACTCCTTTTCACCCGGCGGGTCTGCAGGTGTCACGCTACCGGGCCACCGGGTATGTCCCGTGCGGTACGGTGCCCGGGAACGACGTGGTGTGCGAGGAGGCGATGGTGGCCACGGTGGACGAGTGCCGGCAGGCGTTGCAGGATCTGGCCGCCCGGCTGGAACGCAACGCAGAGGCCGTCCGGGATCGGGTCGACCTGGATCGCACCCTGGCCTGCCGGATCACCGACCTGGAGACCGCCTTCCACGGCCGGATCAGCGACGGCCGACTGGTCGACCTGGCCGACGGCGACAACCCCCAGGCCAAAATCGCCATGAGTACGACCAGTGACGACCTGGTCGCCCTGGTCCGCGGCGAACTCGACGTCACCCGCGCGGTCGCCAACCGCCGGGTGTCGATCAAGGCGAACCCCTTCGACCTGATGAAGCTGCGCAAGCTGCTCTGAGCACCGCGTCAGGCGGTCAGGCCGAGCGCGTGCAGCGCCTGCGCGGCCTCCGGGGACGCCGATCGGGGTGACCCGGTCGGCTCATGCTCCCAGGCCACCGCGCAGAGCGCCGCCAGAGCGTCCAGAGGACGGCCCACGCCGGCCAGTTCCCAGCCCTCGGCCCCCAGGCTGACCTGCCAGCCGCCGTGCTCACCGGCCGGCGCCGGTACCCGTACCACCGCCGTCGGATCGAAGAGCCCGGCCAGGTCCCAGGCGACATGGGTGGGCCGCCGATGCACCGGCGCGGCGAGCAACTCGGGCACGTCACTGACACCGGTCAGGACCAGCAGACTGTCCAGGCCGGCCCGGTTGGCGCCCTCGATGTCGGTGTCCAACCGGTCACCGACGACGATCGTCCGACCTGCACCGGCACGCCGTGCCGCCGTGGCGAACAACTCCGGCGCGGGCTTGCCCACCACCTCGTCCGGTTCCCGGCCGAGCGCCGTGGCCAGCGCGGCCACCAACGCACCGTTGCCCGGCAGCGGTCCCCGCCCGCTGGGCAGGGTCCGGTCGGTGTTGGTCGCGATCCAGGTAGCACCCTGTCGTACGGCCACCGCCGCTTCGGCCAGGTCAGCCCAGCCGACCTGCGGGCCGTAGCCCTGGAGCACGGCCACCGGCGAGTCCTCGGCCCGCGACACCGGCCGCAACCCGACCGCGGTGACCTCCGCGCGCAGCGCCTCCGCGCCGACCACCAGCACCGCAGCCCCGGCGGGCAGCCGCTCACCCAACAGTTGGGCGGCGGCCGCCGCGCTGGTCAGCACCTCGTCCGGCCTAGCCGGCACGCCCATCCCGGTGAGCAGGTCGGCCACGTCGGCCGCGCGCCGCGAGGCGTTGTTCGTCGCGTACGCCACCGCCCGGCCCTCACCGTGCAGTCGTACGACGGCCTCGACCGCGCCGGGGATCGGCCGGTCGATCAGGTAGATCACCCCGTCCAGGTCGAAGACCACCAGGGTGTACCCGTCGACCAGCCGTTCCCCGCCACCGCTCATCGCCGCTGTGCCTCCGACTCCGCGGAGCCGCCCTCCTCGGGCCGCTCGCCACCGTCGACCGGGCCCGACTCAGCCGCAGGCTGTGCCACCCCGTCGGCGACCCGGCCCTCGTCAGCGCCCTCGCCAGCCGACTCCTCGACCGCGACCGTGGCCTCGCCGACCGGGCCGTTCTCGGCCGCGTCGACCTCGCCGGTCACGTCGTCGCCCGCAGTCTCGACGGCACCGTCGCCGGTCACGCCGTCACCTGCAGCCTCGACGGCCACGTCGTCGTTGTCGTCCGCGACGTCGCCGGCCGCACTGTCGACAGCGGCGTCGTCCCCGGTCGATTCGGCCAACTCGGTGGCGGCCTCGGTGAGGTCGGCATCCGGCTCGGCCGGGACAGCTCCCGGGGCAGCGGGATCGGCGGCCAGTTCCTCGGCCGCCTCGTCCTCGTCGTCACCCTCGATGACCACGCCGTCGAGTTCGAGCAGCCGCTCCGCCGCGTCGGTCTCGGCGTCGGCGTCGACCTCCGCCGCACGGGCGAACCATTCCCGGGCCTCCACCCGCCGTCCGCCGGCCAGCAGAGCGTCGGCGTACGCGTACCGCAGCCGCGCCGTCCACGGCTGCGGGGTGTCGGTGGTCAACTCCGGTACCTGGAGCATGGCCACGGCCGCGTCTCGCTGACCGAGGTCACCTCGGGCACCAGCGGCCACGATCAGCAGTTCGATCGCGACGGCCCGGTCCAGCTTCTCCTGGTCGGCGCCCCGGAACAGGTCGATCGCCCGCTCCGGCCGCCCCAGGGCCCGCTCACAGTCCGCGATGACCGCCAGGTGACTCTGCAGACCACTCATCCGGTGGTACGTCCGCAGCTCCGCGATCGCGGTCTGCCACTCGCCGGCGTGGTACGCGGCCAGTCCGACCGCCTCCCGGACCGCCGAGATCCGCGACGCCAGGCGGCGCGCGGCCAGGGCATGGGCCAGAGCCTGTGCCGGGTCCTCGTCGATCAGCTGCCCGGTCGCCACGAGGTGGCGAGCCACGGTCTCCGCGACCGGCTTGGCGATCGAGAGCAGTTCGGCGCGGACGTCCTTGTCCAGGTCGGTCGCGAGGATCTCCTCGGGCAGCTCCGGAGCGGCCGTACCCTCGGTCGACTCCGCTCCGTCCCGCCCGGCATACGACCTCTCGTCACGCCTGCGGTCGTCGCGGAACCCGCCCTCACGACGGTCCCCACCGTCACGGAACCCGCCGGAACGCTCGCCACTGTCACGACGGAACCCGCCCTCACGACGGTCCCCACCGTCACGGAACCCGCCGGAACGCTCGCCACTGTCACGACGGAACCCGCCCTCACGACGGTCTCCGCCCTCGCGGAACCCACCGGAACGCTCGCCACCTTCACGACGGTCCCCACCGCGGAATCCACCGGGACGGTCACCGCTGTCACGGCGGAAGCCACCCTCACGGCGGTCCCCACCACGGAAGCCGCCCTCGCGACGCTCGCCACCATCGCGGAATCCACCGGGACGGTCCCCGCCCTCACGACGGTCTCCACCACGGAACCCGCCGGAACGCTCGCCACTGTCGCGCCGGAAGCCACCCTCACGGCGGTCTCCACCACGGAAGCCGCCCTCACGACGCTCGCCACCGTCACGGAACCCACCGGAACGGTCACCGCTGTCACGCCGGAAGCCACCCTCACGACGATCGCCGCCATCGCGGAATCCACCGGAACGGTCGCCGCCCTCGCGACGGTCTCCGCCACGGAACCCGCCGGAACGCTCGCCACTGTCGCGCCGGAAGCCACCCTCACGACGATCGCCGCCGTCACGGAACCCGCCGGGACGGTCACCGCTGTCGCGCCGGAAGCCACCTTCGCGGCGATCCCCGCCTCGGAAACCGCCGGGACGGTCGCCGCCCTCGCGGCGATCCCCGCCGCCGAAGCCGCCCTCGCGACGCTCGCCTCCACGGAAGCCACCAGAACGGTCGCCGCCCTCGCGACGGTCTCCGCCACGGAACCCGCCCTCACGGCGGTCACCGCCAGGGCGGTCGCCACCTTCACGACGGTCACCGCCGCGGAACCCGCCCTCACGACGGTCACCGCCAGGGCGGTCACCGCTGTCACGCCGGAAGCCGCCCTCACGACGATCCCCGCCGCCGAAGCCACCTTCACGACGGTCACCGCCGCGGAACCCGCCCTCACGGCGGTCACCGCCGGGACGGTCACCGCTGTCACGCCGGAAGCCGCCCTCACGACGATCCCCGCCGCCGAAGCCGCCCTCGCGACGATCGCCGCCGCGGAAGCCACCTTCGCGACGGTCACCGCCACGGAAACCACCCTCACGGCGGTCGCCGCCGCCGAAGCCACCTTCACGGCGGTCACCGCCGCGGAATCCGCCCTCACGGCGGTCCCCGCCATCACGGAAGCCGCCGGGACGGTCGCTGTTGTCGCGACGGAAGCCACCCCGTCGGTCGTCGCCCTCGCGGGGGGCGCCGCGCTCGGCGCTGTGACCCCGGTCGCGGTAGCCGCCCTCACGGCGGTCGCCGTCGCGGCGGAACCCGCCGGAACGGGGACGGTCAGCCCCGTCACCGCGGTCGTCGCGGTACGACGGGCGGTCGTCCCGGCGGAAGCCGCGGTCACGGCCCTCGGGCCGGCCCTCGTGGCTCCGGGGACGGTCTCCGCCCTGAGCTTCTGAACTCACAGGTACATCCTTCCTAAGTGCGTCATTCCATGACGCAACGCAGTCGAGGGCCGACCCGATTCCGGGCGGCCCTCGACTGTGACGTGTGTCCGGCGGTGTCCTACTCTCCCACACCCTCCCGAGTGCAGTACCATCGGCGCTGGAGGGCTTAGCTTCCGGGTTCGGAATGTAACCGGGC